>DJXI01000054.1:0-34363 GCA_002449695.1 Verrucomicrobia bacterium UBA7008
AAGCGGCGTCGGCAACAGACGACGCCGCGCAAGAGGGAGCGAAGAAAAACGCGCCGCTCGTTGGGTGAGGCGGCTTCGAGGGTGAGGCGGACTGCAGAAGCGAGAGACGCACGGTCGGTGCGCGTCCTGCGCCGTCAGATGCAAGCGAGACGAGGAAGGCGGTATCCCGCCGACGACGTATCGCGCCGCAGATGACGGATGCAGGGCGCGGGAGGCCAAGCGGCTGCGAGCGGTTGCGGGACGACGAGCCCGAAGAAAGACGAAGGTCGTGCCGCCGAACTCGACCAGGGTGACATGCGCGGCTTGTTTCGCCGTCGTCAGCGGAGCGGAGCGATTCAGGCCGAGACGGTCTGCTCAGGACTCGCCCCCGAGGCTAACCTAAAGGTTGCCGAGCGGGGCGAAGGACGCGCAGAATGCCCGGCCTGACATCGTGAGCACCGTTGCGGCGAAGCAAGCCGCACGCTTGAAAGGCACGGCAGACTGGCACGGCAAGCACACTGCGACCAATCGCGGTGCGGGAAATCACATCACGTGCCAGAGGCAGCAGAAGAAGTGGCAGATCGTGCCCGCGAGCACGAAGAGGTGCCAGACCATGTGCGCGTACGGCAGCGACTTCCAGAGGTAGAAGACGCAGCCGAGCGTGTACAGCGCGCCGCCCGTCGCCAGCCACATCGTGCCCAGCCCGTGCAGCGAGCGGATGAGCGGCACGATCGCCGCCAGCGCCACCCACCCCATGATCACGTACGCGCTCGTCGACAGGTACCGGAAGCGGCCCGTCGTGCGGATCTTGAAGAAGATGCCCGCGAGCGCCATGCCCCACTCGATCCCGAAGACGGTCCACGCGAGCGCAGGATGCGCCGGCCGGAGCGTGACGAGGCAGAACGGCGTGTAGCTGCCCGCGATCAGCACGTAGATCGCCATGTGGTCCATCACGTGCAGCACGCGCTTCGCCGGCAGATAGGTGACGGTGTGGTAGGCCGAGGAGATCGCGTAGAGGAAGATCATCGAGAAGCCGAAGATCGCGCCGCTCGTCACCTTCCACGCCACGTCCGCGCCGCTCGTCGCGCCCTGCCAGACGAGCAGCGCCAGCATCGCCGCGCCGAGGTGCGAGCCGACCACGTGGGTCACCGCATTGGCGATTTCCTCGCCCGTCGTGTATTCATGCCGCTTCTTCATACCTGGTTGTCCCGTGTCGTGAGAATCGATTTCACGTGCGCGTGGCAGATGGCGAGCGCGAGCGCGTCCGCCGCGTCGTTCTGCGGCAGCTCGGGGAGCGCGAGGAGCGTCTTGACCATCCGCTGGATCTGGTCCTTCTCCGCGAGCCCGTTGCCGCACACCGCCATCTTCACGCGGCGCGGCTCGTATTCGTAGATGGGCTTCGACGCGTTCGCCGCCGCCACGATCACCGCGCCGCGCGCTTCGCCGAGCACCATCATCGTGTTCGCGTTCTTGCCGTAGATCACCTGCTCGATGCTCAGCACGTCCGGATCGAATTCGGCGATCAGCGCGGCGATCTTCGCGTAGATCGCGGCGAGGCAGTCCGACACGCGCGCGTCGCGGCGGTTGGGGATGCGGCCCCACGCGCGCGCCGTCAGGCGGCTGCCGGCCGCCTCCAGCACGCCATAGCCCGTCGAGCGCAGGGAGGTATCGACGCCGAGGATGATCATTTCGCGACAAGCCCCCAGATGAGCACGGCGAGGATCAGCACCGGCAGGACGAACGTCATGTAGGCGCGCAGCGCGTCGGGCAGCGCGAGGCCGCGCCCGGCGCTCGCCTCTTCGCGGAACCGGCGCCAGCCCCAGCCGAAGTCCCATGCGACGAAGAGGCAGATGACGAGCGCGCCGAGCGGCAGCCAGAGCTGGCTCACCGCGAAGTCCTCCCCGTCGAGCACCCCGTCCCAGAGGACGCACGGCAGCGAGGCGAGCGCGACGGCCGCGCCGACGAGCGGCGCGATCACCCGGCGGCGGCCGCGCGATTCGTCCATCAGCCCGCCGATGATGCACTCGAACACCGCGATGATCGTCGTCAGCGCGGCGAACGCGAGGAAGAGGAAGAAGCAGAAGCCCCAGACGCGGCCGCTCGGCATGCGCGCGAACACCTCGGGCAGCGCGATGAAGATGAGGCCGGGGCCGCTCGACGGCTCCACGCCGTAGGAGAGGCACGCGGGAAAGATGACGAGCCCGGCGAGGAACGCGACGGCCGTGTCGATGAGGATGATCCAGATCGCCTCCGTGACGAGCGAGCGTTCGCGTTGGATGTAGCTGCCGAAGATCGTCATGCAGCCGACGCCGATGGAGAGCGTGAAGAACGCCTGCCCCATCGCCTCCATCACCGCGCGGCCCGCGTTCGCCGCGAACCGGCCCCAGTCGGGGTAGAGGTAGAAGCGCAGCCCTTCGGCGGCGGCGGGGAGCGTGAGCGCCTTGGCGGCGAGGACGCCCAGCAGCGCGAGGAGCGAGAGCATCAGGAGCTTGGTGATGCGCTCGACGCCCTTGACGACGCCGGCGAAGCAGATCGCGGCCGCGACCGCGACGGTGAGCGCCATGTAGCGCGCGCACGTCGCCTTGTCGGCGAGGAGATCGGGAAACGCCGTCGTGCGGCCGACGAGGTAGTCGCCCGTGTACTTGACGAGCCAGCCCGCGACGTCGGTGTAGTAGATCATCAGGACGAAGTTGCCCGCGAAGATGACGAAGCCGATCGTGCGCCAGACGGACCGCGGCACTTTTGCCGCGTTGCCGAGCGCGCCCATCGCGCCCGCGATCCCCTTCTTCGCGCCGCGCCCGACGGCGAGCTCGGCGACGAGGAGCGGGAGGCCGAAGAGGACGAGAAAGGCGAGATAGATGATGACGAACGCGGCGCCGCCGTTCTGTCCGACGACGAACGGGAAGCGCCAGACGTTGCCGAGGCCGACGGCGCATCCCGCCGCCAGCATCAGGAACCCCAGCCGACTGCCGATTTTTTCTCGCATGGGGAACAGTATATCATTTACGGCGCGAACGGTACACGCCCTTTTCACTTTTCCGGCGGAAAGGCTAAATTTCCGCGCGTTGTCGGTTTAATCAGGGGGCGGCGGCGCCGTCATCGGATTTGTCGAGCGCGGCCGCCAGCCGGATGGCCTCGTCGCGCGTCAACGCCCCGGCGATCATGAACGCCTCGCCGATTTCGCAGACGATGCGCGGCGCCATAACAAGTTCGCCGTCCACGACAATTGCCAGTCGCCGCCCTTCCTCCGTCGGGTTCTTCCGTCCGCCCGGCTGGTAGTCGCGCGTCAACGCATGCAATTTGCGACTGCCCTCCGGCGTGAGGCGCCCTTCCACCTCATAGCCGTCGCCGACCGTCGCCTTGCGCGCCGACGCGCCCTGCACGTCCGCCGCCGTGAGTTCGGCCGTTTCGCTGACGTAGACGAGTTCGAAGATGTGCCCGTTCTGCCTCACAGGCATCAGGCGATAGCCTTCGACGGGCGCGGCGGACGACAGCGCCTCTTCCATCGATCGACCGGTGGACGTCAACGTGCGCGTCAGACGGTCGCTGTCGGCGTGACAGAGGCACAGTTCGAGCGAGACGGTCGGATGGCGGGCCTTCTCTTCTGCGAGCGGCAGCTCATCCGCCGATGCCGACGGGTGACTGATCAACGTCGTCGGCGAGAAGAACGAGAAGAGAAGGAACAGGACGAACAGAACCCCCGTCCCGACCTTGTGCGCCGCACAATCGGCGCACACCTGGTTGAAATCGCGCCGCACCAGGTAGCGGTAAAGGAGGACGGCCGGGATCGCCGCCACGAGCCACCCGCACAGGATGTGCGCCCATTGGGCGACCGCCAGCCCCAGCGACTGGTGGACGAGCCCCAGCAAGCGGATGTAGGGCGTCGTCGCGTACAGGCTGCCGCCCATGGCCAGCGCCCACAGAGCATCCGCCAGGCTCAACGCGCGGCCGCACGGCATCAGCAGCGCGGCAAAAGCCAGGATGGAAAGAAGGCGCGCGGTTCGCTTTGTCATTGTTCGATTCCTTTCATCGCCGCAAGCGTCAGGACGGGACGCCCTTCTTGAGGATGACGTTGCCGTATTTGCGCGTCTCGCCCGTCACGACGACGGCGAAGGCCTTGCGGGCACGGTCGTAGAACGCATAACGCTCCATCTGTTCGATCGTGCCGGTGTAGTCCAGCGCCCGGCGGTAGGCGGCTTCGACCGACGGATCGAGCGCATCGCCGGGGACGGGCGCCATCATGACGACCGGCGTCGCGTAGGCGTCCAGCTCGAACAGCGGACGGATCGCCGCGAGCAGCCGGTCGGCCGCGAGGCCGTCGGCGCGCAGGACGCGCGCGTTGACCGAATGCGCGGGAAAGTGGGCGTCGGACAGGACGATTTCATCGCCATGTCCCATCTCGGCGAGCGTCTTGAGGAGCTCGGGCGAAATCAGCGGAGAGATACCTTTGAGCATAGCGGTTCGTATTATAGCATATTTTGAGCCGCAGGATGTGATATACTACGCACCATGATACGGACTGACAGAAAGATCGACGCCGTCGTCGTGCTGAGCGGCGGACAGGACAGCGCGCTCTGCCTCGCGCTCGCCTGCCGCCGGTTCGGCGCGGACCGCGTCGCCGCGCTCACCTTCAACTACGGCCAGCGCCACGCCGTCGAAACGAAATTCGCCCGCGCGCTCGCGCGCCGCTTCCGCATCGCCGCGCACAAGGTCGTCAAGCTCGACTTCTACCGCCACCTCACCGCGAACGCACTCTTCGACGCATCCGCGCCGATCCGGAAGAAGCGCGGCGCGAGCTGCCCCACCACCGTCGTCGAAGGCCGCAATTCCTTCTTCCTGACGGCGGCGGGCGTCTGGGCCAAGTCGCTCGGCGCGACGCACGTCTACACGGGCGTCAGCGAAGCCGACTATTCGGGCTATCCCGACTGCCGCGCCGCCTTCATCCGCGCGCAGGAGAAGATGATGCGCCTGGCGATGGAGTGGCCGTTCAAGATCGTCACGCCCTTCCTGCACAAGACGAAGGCCGAGGAATGGGCGCTCGCGGACCGGCTCGGCCTCTTCGACCTCGTGGCGAATGAGACGGTCACGTGCTACCGCGGCATTCCCGGCGCGGGGTGCGGCCGCTGTCCGGCGTGCAGACTGCGCGCGGCGGGATTGATGAAGTACCTTCAACACAGCCGACGGAAAATTTGATATAATTCCCGCCGTTTTCTCCGGGCGGTTAGCTCAGTTGGTTAGAGCAGGACCTTTACACGGTCAAGGTCGGGGGTCCGAGTCCCTCACCGCCCACCATGAATCGGCGGACGGCGGCGGCGCGATCAGAGCGCCGCCCAGATTTTTTCAAGCGCGTAGTAGGCGCGCGCCTCGGGCGAGAAGACGTGCACGACCACGTCGATGTAGTCCACCACGATCCAGCCCGATTCGGGATCGCCCGACGTGCGGTAGCTCTGCACGCCCGCCGCCTTCATCGCGGCCTGCGACGCGGCGATCAGCGCCTTGAGGTGCGGCGCGGCCGCGCCCGTCGCGACGACGAAGAAGTCCGCGATCTGACTCTTGCCGCGCACGTCGTAGATCTTGACGTCCGTGCCCTTGCGGTCCGAGAGCGCCGCCGCGAGCGCCTTTGCCTGTTCTTCTGCCGTCATGTCAGAACTTCCGTTTCTTGTGGAGGATGAAGATGACCGCGCCGATGAGGAACGTCGCGACACCCGCGATCGCGGTGAGGACCGCGAAGATGTGCGGGCTGCCGGGGCCGTCCACGAGCGGCAGCTTGATGTTCATGCCGTACGCCGACGTGATCAGGGTCGGGACGGCCAGGAAGATCGTCACGACCGTCAGGTACTTCATCACGTTGTTCAGGTTGTTGTTGATGAGCGAGGCGAAGGTATCGAGCGTCCCGTTCAGGATGTTCGCGTGGATCTGCGCCGTCTCGAGCGCCTGCTGGTATTCGACCATCCCGTCCTCAAGCTGGTCGCGGTCGTCCTCGGACAGCGTCAGCTGCCGCGCGGTGTTGGCGCGCGCGAGCGCGATCGTATCGGCCTTCAGCGACGTCGTGAAGTAGACGAGCGCCTTCTCGATCGTCAGGAGCTTCAGCAGGACCTCGTTGGAGATCGACTCGTGCAGCTCCTCCTCGAGCGCGTTCGTGCGCTGGTGGATGTCGTGGATGTAGCGGAGGAACAGGACGCCGCCGTGCCAGAGGAGCCGGAACGCGAAGCGGTACTGGTCGCGCGGCGGGCAGACGCGGCGGATCTGGTCGAGGAACGCCGTCGTCACCGGCGTCTTCATGCTGCAGACGGTGATGACCGACTGCCCGAAAAGGATGATGCCGAGCGGGACGGTGCGGTACGGCAGGAACTCGTCGCTCTCGTCGATGCACGGCACGTGGACGATCAGGATGTACGACGCCTCGTCGTAGTCGAAACGCGGACGTTCGTCGCGGTCGAGCGGGTCGGTCAGAAAGTCGCGCGGCACCTGCGAGTGCGTCAGCACCCGCTCCAGCTCCGTCGTCGTCGGCTCCACCAGGTTGATCCAGCAGGAGTCACCGAACTCCTGCGTCTCCTTGAGGCCGCCGCCTTCCCACCTGTAGATCGTCAGCATCGCCCTGCCCTACCCCAGCTGGCTGAGGAACCTCACGTCGTTTTCGTACAGCCACCGGATGTCCGGGATGCCGTACTTGATCATCGCGATGCGCTCGACGCCGAAGCCGAACGCATAGCCCGAAACCGATTCCGGGTCGTAGCCCACGTGGCGGAAGACGCGCGGATCGACCATGCCCGCGCCCGCGACCTCGATCCAGCCCGACTGCTTGCAGACGTTGCAGCCCCGGCCCTTGCAGACGTGGCAGGTGAAGTCCACCTCCACCGACGGCTCGGTGAACGGGAAGAAGTGCGGCCGGAAGCGGACGGTCACGCCGTCGCCCATCATCTCTTTGGCGAAATACGCGAGCACGCTCTTCAGATCCGCGAGCGAGACGGGCTTGTCCATCGTGTCGACGTAGAGCCCCTCGATCTGGTGGAAGTTCGCCGAATGCGTCGCGTCCGTCGTGTCGCGGCGGTAGGTGCGGCCGGGGCAGATGACGCGGATCGGCGGCTTGTTGGCGAGCATGGTGCGGATCTGCACGGGCGAGGTCTGGGTCCGCAGCAGACAGTCGTCGCCGAACCAGAACGTGTCGCTGCGGTCCTGCGAGGGATGGTGCGGCGGCGTGTTGAGCGCCGTGAAGTTGTTGAACGGCGTCTCCAGCTCGGGGCCGTCCGCGACGGTGAAGCCGAGCCGGCCGAAGATCGCCGCGCTCTCCTCGATGACGCGCGTGAGCGGATGCTTCACGCCGAGGTTCCACCAGCGCCCGGGGAGCGTCAGGTCGGCGTCCACCGCCTGTTCGCCGCCCGCCGCCGCGCCGCCGCCCTTCTCGGCCAGCGCCGTCTCGACCGCCGCGCGCCACGCCTGCACCGCCTTGCCGAACGCGGGGCGCTCCTCCTTGGGGACGTCCTTCATCGCCTTGATCAAAGCGGGGATCGATCCGTTGCGTCCGACGTACTTGACGCGCAGCGATTCGACCGCCGCCGCGTCCGACGCCGCCGCGATTTCCTTCAGGCTCTCGGCCTGTGCAATCTCAAGTTCTGCCAAAGTCATGATTCACCTCAGAAATTCTTGGAAAGTATATCATAAATTCCGCCGCCCGTGTGCGACAAACGGCCCCAAGTACTTCCTGACCGTGTTCCGGCTGACGTCAAGCGCTTCGGCGGCGCGGGTGAGGTTCTCGCCGTACTTCTCGAACACGCGGCGGACATGGAGGCGCGCGGCCTCCTCCAGATTGTCGGGGAGCTGCGTCGTTCGCCCCGCCCTTCCGCGCGAGACACGAGCCGCCTGTCAGCGGTAGTCGATCACGGCATAGCTGTCGCGCTGGACGGTGCGCGGGTAGCGCACGGCGCTCTTCCCGAAGAGCATCGCGTAGAACGGCGTCGTCCGGCGGATTCCCGCCGCCTTTTCAAGCAGCTCCGGAACCTCTTTCTGCACGAGCTTCAGGAAACCGCACCAGCACGTCGCCAGACCGTTCGCCTGCGCGAGCATCTCGAAGTAGGCGAGTGTCGCGATCACGTCCTCGTGCGGCGTCGTCACCGCCGGATTCGTCTCGTCCGACGAGACGATCAGCATTCCCGCCGCGTTGCGGAAGAAGAGGTCGTCGCCGCCCCTGCGCAGGCGGATCGCGGGCACGGCGAGCCAGCGCGGCAGCAGCTTCGCCCCGTCGCGGTGCTCCTCGATGGCGCGGATGAACGCGTCCTTGAAGCGCGCCAGCGACGCGCGGTTCGGGTAGCAGGTGAACGTCAGCGCGCGCGCGTTGCAGCCCGTCGGCACGCTGCCGAGGCTTGTGAGCACGCGGTCCAGCACGGCGGGATCGACATCCGCCGCCGCGAACTGGCGCGTCGAGCGTCGCACGTGCAGCCAGTTGTCGACCGCCGCGGCCGAGGGCAGCTCCAGGCCCGCCGTCGCGCGCGCGTCCGACGCGCGCCGGCCGTCGAAGGTGACGGCACCCGTCGGGCAGATCGCGAAGCAGTGCTGGCAGCGCATGCAGCGTTCGGGATGCGTCAGGACGGGCGCGCCGTCCGCGCCGCGCGCGAGCGCCTTGAACGCGCAGTCGCGCACGCACGCACCGCATTTGACGCACGCGGCGTCGTCGAGCCGGAAGAATTCATTCATGGTTCCGTCCTTTCGTTTGTCACAGCACGGCCATCGCCAGCGCGATCACCGGCGGCATCGTGAAAATGCTGAGGAGCGTCGTGGCGCTCACGAGCCCCACCGACAGGTCGACGTCGCGCCCGTACTGCGCGGCGAACATCGTCGTCATCGCCGCCACCGGCGCGCTCGCCGCCGTCACGATCGTCAGCATCATCGTGCGGTCGAGCGCGTGGCGGAACGGATAGAGCGCCGCGACGAGCGCGAGCGGATAGGCGACGAGGCGCACGAACGCGGCGAGGTAGGCGCCGCGGCAGTGCAGCACGGGGCCGAACTTCGCGCCGGCGAGATAGTAGCCGATGACGAGCATCGCCAGGGGCGTGTTGAGATCGGCGAGGAAGCCGACGGGTGCCGCGACGACGGTCGGCAGGCGCACCGAGAGGAGAAAGAGCGGCAGCCCGACGGCGAAGCCGACCGTGCCGGGGTTGATGCAGATCGTCCGCAGCTGCGCGCGGCCGAGCGCGCGCACGGAGAGGCCGCGCATCAGGCAGTAGCCCCAGCTCCAGACGAGGATGTTGAAGACGACGACGTAGACGATGCCGTAGAAAACGCCGTCCGCGCCGAAGATCGCCTGTTCGAGCGGAATGCCCATGAAACCGGCGTTGGAGAAGACGGTCGCCATCTGGAGCACCTTGCGCGAATCGGCGGCGCGGTGGCGGATGAAGGCGGTCGCAAAGGCGATCAGGCCCGCGTGTGCGAGGGCCACGAGGACGAACGCGCGGCCGAGCGTGGCGAGCTGCGCGGGCGTGAACGGCCGCTGGAAGCAGTCGATGACGAGGCAGGGCGTGACGATCAGCACAAGAACGTTGACGAGGCCCTTGACGGCCGCGTCGTCGAGGAGTTTCAGGCGGCGGCAGGCGAACCCGACCGCCATCAGCGCGAAGAGAACGCCGACCTGCGTCGCGACAATGCTCAGATTCTCAAATCCCATAACCCGTGCGACGACGTCACCCGATGTGCCAGTAGCGGAGGGCTGTGCCGAGGAGGATCACAAACCACGCGACGCCGGCGCCGAAGAAGGAGACGAAGACGATGGCGCTGCCGATGTCCTTCGCGCGCCCCGACAGCTCGTTGTAGTCGGTCGAGATGCGGTCGACCGTCTTTTCGATCGCCGTGTTGATGATCTCCCCCACGAGCGCCATGAAGACGGTGTAGATCATCACCGCGCATTCGCACCACGAAATCCAGTCGTAAAACCGCAGCGCGCTCGCCACCGCCGCGCACGCGAGAAACACGACGAGATCGGTGCGGAACGCCTTTTCGCCGAAGAGCACCGCGCGCACGCCGCGCACCGAATACTCCGTCGCCTTGCGCAGCTCCTCCGGCGACTTGAGCGAGGTGACGGCGCGCAGGTCCTCCGCGATCCGCTTGAGCTCGTCCGCCGTCTTCTTGAGGTCGGCCGCCGTCATGACGCGCCCTCCCGCACGCGCGCGCGGTGCGCCAGATAGATCGTCAACAGCGCAAAGAGCGCGATCATCAGCTCGCCGCCCTCCTCCAGGCACGTGCAGAGCGACGACGCGGCGGTCGCGCCGCCCGCGGCGTGCTTGTCGAGGCCGAAGCGGTGGTCAAGCCACGCGGGCAGGCGGTCGGCGATCTGCACGACCACGCCGCTGCCGCCGAAGCAGCCCCACGCCCACGCCGCCGGCTCGAACCGAAGGACACCCTTCACCCACGTCCAGCCGAGATACGCGAAGCCCGCCGCGAAGACGCCGAAGAACGCCCCGAAGTAGAAGAGGATCGCGAGCTTCATCCCGACCGGCACCGCGCCGTTCGTCAGGACGCGCATCTTGAACGGCGTGCCGGTGAGCGGCCGCCCGTCCGGCTTGACGAGCTTGCCGTGCACGAGACTGCCATCGGAGACATAGTCGGGATAGAACCATTCGAGCACGCGGATGTGCAGGTCGAGCTCCTTCGCGATCGCCATCACCGCGACGACGCTGACCGCCAGGCAGAGAATCGTGCGCCGCCGCCGCGAGCCGCCGAACGGGCACTTCCACCAGACGAACGGCACGATCGCCGCGTAGACCGGCAGCGTCGCGAGCTCGAACGGCGAATACCCGCCCTGATCGAACGCGTGGATGAGCGCCGACGGCTCCATCGCCGCCCATGTGACGAAGAGCGCGGCCACGCAGAGGACGAAGAGCGCGGGACCGGTCAGCCAGGCTTTCTTGTTCATGTCGACTTCCTTTCTCTTTCTTTCTGTCAGAACAGCAACCGTGCGAGTTCGCGGTAGACGGCCAGCGACCGCGCCGCCATCGTGTCGAACGAAAACCGCTCCAGCGCGGACGCGCGCAGGTCACCGAACGTCATCCCCGCGACCGTGCGGATCGCGTCCGCGAACGCCTGCGGCGCTTCGGCCGGGCCGACGTCCGCGCCGACGAGCACGCCGTCCACGCCGTCGCGCACCACGTCGAGCGCGCCGCCGAACGCCTTGGCGACGACGGGCCGGCCCATCGCCAGCGCCTCCGCCATCGAGCGTCCGAACGCCTCGGGCTTGACGACGTTGGACGACACGACGCAGTCCGCGAGCGACAGGCACTCCGCCGCCTTCACCTGGTTGCCCGCGAAGACGACGTCCGACGCGAGACCCAGCTCCGCCGTCAGCCGCCGGAGCGCGGTTTCGACATCCTTGCGCAGCGCCTCCGCCTCGCCGACGAGCACGAGCCGGAACGGGCGGCCGTCCGCCGTCGTGACGCCCTTGAGATGCGCCATCGCGCGGATGAGCAGATCGAACCCCTTGAGCTGCGTGATGCGCCCAAGCGTCATGACGACGAACGGACGGCGCGCGGCAAGCCCCCACTCGATCCGCTTCGCCGCGAGGAACTCGGCGTCCAGCCGCGCCGGATCGAAGCGGTCGCGGTCGATGGCGCGCGGGATGACGCGCAGCCGCTTCTCGTCGAGGCCGTAGGCATCCTTCAGGTAGTCGGCGATGTAGCGCGAGGGCGTGACCGTCAGATCGCCCGCGGTCATCACGCGCGAATAGCGCGAAATTGAATTCGCCCCGTGCGCAAACGTGATCCACGGGATGTTCAGTCCGCGCGCCGCCCATTTGAACAGCCACGCCGGAACGCGCGAGTGCGCGCAGACGACGTCGGGCTTTTCGGCGATCAGCGCCCGGCGCAGACGCGCGGCGCGCGTGAAATAGGTGAGCGGATTCTTCGACTTGACGTCGAGCGTGACGTGGCGGCCGCCGTCGTCGACGATCTGCCGCGCGAGCCGCCCGCCCGCCGAGACGACGACGTTCTGCGCACCCGCGCCGACGAGGATGCGGTTCATCTCCACGACGCCGCGTTCGACGCCGCCCTGCTCCATCGCGGGCACCAGCTGCAGCGTCTTCATTTCGCCGCCTCCTTGGCCTCCGCCTCCCGTTCCTTCGCCTCCAGCTTCGCGAGTTCCTCGGCCGTCGGCGTCTTGCGGAACGCGTTGTAGTTCAGCACCCACAGCGACGGATGGCGGCGGATGACGCCCTCCAGGTCCTTCGCGATGCGCTGCGTCAGGCCCCAGATGTCGCGCGCCTGGTCGGGCGTGTAGAAGTTGATCGTCTCGCACCGGTAGCGTCCGTCCTTGAGCGGCCGCGACCACGCCGTCGCGATCGGCGCCCTGCCCTTCGCCGCAAAGAACGCCGGCGCGGCGGAGACGGGAAGCGGGCGGCCGAAGAAGCGGATCCACACGCCGCCGTCCGACGGTTTGACCGCCTGGTCGACGAGCAGCCCCAGCGACTTGCCGGCCTTCAGCCCCTGCATGAGGACGCGGAACGCGCCGTCGGCATGCACGATCTCCTGGCCGATCGACATGCGCGCCTTCATCAGCATCTCCGTCATGCCCTTCGTGCCGATGTCCTTGGCGACCGACATCATCACGTGCCCTTCAAGGAACGCGAGCTGCGAAAGGATCTCCCAGCAGCCGATGTGGCCCGAGACGGTGATCGCGGGCCTGTGCGCGGCGAGGAACGCGCGACCGGACGCGCTCATCTCGCCCGTCGCCCTGACGCGCGCGCGCGCCCGCTTGCACGTCCAGAACGCGTGGCCGACCGTCCGCGCCATGTTGCGGTAGCTGCCGCGGATGATCGTCTCGCGCCGCCGCGGATCAAGCCCGTCGCCGAAGATCGCCGCCAGATTCTCCGCCGCATGGCGGCGGCCCTTCCGGTCGAAGCGGTACATGACCGCCGCGATGAAGTCGCAGATCCGGAAGAGCCCCTTGTGCGTGACGTTCGTCAGAACCGCGAAGCCGATCCACACGCCCAGCCACTCGAACGGACGGCGCAACTTGCGCATCAGAACCTTGCTCTTTTTCGACGACATCAGCCGCCTCCCAGCTTGATCTTGCCCGATGCGGTGCGCGGGAACGGCTCCTTCCGGACGACGACCGTCTTGATGCGCTGGTAGACCGGCAGCGTCCGGTTGAGCGCGGCGACGGCGCGGCGCACCGACTCCTCGGGAATCGACGCATACACCTGGGCCGTGATCTCGCGCGTCTCGCCGACGCCCGTGACGAGCGCCTCCAGGACGCCCGGCAGCTGCAGCAGCCGCTCCTCGATCTCCTCGGGCGCGACCTTCTTGCCGGACGACAGGACGATCGTGCGCGACAGCCGCCCCGTGATCCAGACGTAGCCGTCCGCGTCGATCCGCCCGACGTCGCCCGTGTGGAACCAGCCGTCCGCGTCGATCGCCTTCGCCGTCGCCGCGGGGTTGCGGTAGTAGCCTTTCATCACGCACGGGCCGCGCACGAGCAGCTCCCCGTCCGGCGAGACCTTCGTCTCGACCTCGGGCAGCTGCGCGACCTTGCCCGCGCTGCAGATGTGCGGCGCGTCGCCCGCGACCGCCATCGAATAGCACGCCGCCGTCTCGGTGAGGCCGTAGCCGCTGATCGTCTGGACGCCGAGCGCCGTCAGCCGCTCGTAGGTGCGCCGCGACAGGAGCGCGCCGCCCGTCAGGATCCAGTCGATCGGCTGGCCCAGCGCCGCCTCGGCGCTTTTGCCGCGCTGCTCGATCTTCGCCGCGAGGATGTCGGCGAGCGCCGGGACGAGAAACGCGAAGTTGGCGCGGAAGCGCTCGAACGCGTCGTAGATGCGGCGGAAGTCGGGGCAGACGCCGAGCGCGACGCCGTGGGCGAGCATCGTGTACGTCGCCGCGATGCCGAAGATGTGGTGGAGCGGCAGCAGCATCAGCGACGCGTCGCCCGGCCGCATCGGCAGCGCCCGCGCCGTCGAGCGCACGAACGTCTCGATGGCCCGGATCGGCAGCTCCACGCCGCGCGGCTCGGCCGTCGTGCCGCTCGTGAACACCATCGTCGCGGTGCGGTCGACGTCGACCGACGCGCGGTCCCAGATCGTGCGGGCGCACAGCCCGATCGCCTTGAGCGCGGCCTGGATGACGCGATCGGTCTTGCGCGAGCCGAAACTGCCGGTGGCGAGGCCCGGGGCCTTCGCCGCCACCGCGTGCGCCTTCTCGCGGTAGAGCGCGGAATGGAGGAGCACCGACACGCCCGCGAACTGAAGCCGCCGCGCGATGTCGTCCACGCCCAGGCTCGGTTCGACCGGCACCGCGACCGCGCCCTGGAAGAGGCAGGCCGCGTGCAGCACCATCCACTCGTAGGAATTCTCGCCGATGATGCCGATCTTTGCGCCCGGCGCGTGCGTGTCGATGACCCACGCCGCCGCCGAGATGTCGTCCGTGAACTGCCGCCAGGTGACCGGCAGCGACCGGTCGCCCGACGCGATCAGAAACGCCGCCGCCTGCGGGCGCTCCTCACGCTGCTTCTTGAAAGCCTCGAAGAGCATGTCGCGCGTTTCAGTGCTGGTTGTACGTCCGGTCGACTTCCTCCCACGTGCGCGTCGTGAAGAACTGCGCGATCGCGGTGTCGTAGGCCGCCGTGTGGGCGAACGACTTCTTCATCAGCTTAAAGCGCGTGTCCAGGCCCAGCGTGCCGCCGTGCGACGCGAGCTCCTGCGCGAGCGCGGGATAGTCGAGCGGATCCGTGACCGACGCGACGCGCAGGTAGTTCTTCGCCGACGCGCGGCACATGCACGGCCCGCCGATGTCGATGTTGGTGCGCGCCATCTCCGGCGTCACGCCCGGCTTCGCCACCGTCTCCCTGAACGGGTAGAGGTTGACGACGACCATGTCGATCGGCACGGCCGCGAGGCGCTGGATGTCGTTCTGGTGCGCCGCGTTGTACGTCTCGGAGAGGAGCCCGAGGTAGATCTTGAAGTCGAGCGTCTTGACGAGGCCGCCCTGCATCTCCGGCTGGCCCGTGTAGTCCGAGACGGCGACGAGCGTCCGGTCCGCGTCCGCGCCGAGGATCTCCTTCACCTTCGTGTACGTGCCGCCCGTCGAGTAGATCTTCACGCCGGGGCACGCCTGGACGAGCGCGGGGACGAAGGTGTCGAGGCCCGTCTTGTCGCTCACGCTCATGAGCACGTGGCGGACGCTCACGCGGTTGTCGATCTCGGTGACGATGTTCAGTGACATGTTCTTGTTTCCTTTTTCTTTCGTTTCCGTTTCGTTAAAATCGCTATTCGTACCTCAGGCAGTCGATCGGGTTCAGCTTCGAGGCGCGGTAGGCGGGATAGAAGCCGAAGAAGAGGCCCACGACCGAGGAGATGAGGAAGGCGTAGACGGCCGACGACACCTCCACGAGCACCGGCCAGCCCGCGAGCGCGCCGACGGCGTACGACGCGCCGATGCCGACGGCCACGCCCGCCGCGCCGCCGACCGTCGCGAGGACGATCGCCTCCAGGCAGAACTGCGTGAGGATGCTCAGCGGCGTCGCGCCGATGGACATCCTGAGCCCGATCTCCTTGATGCGCTCGGTGACGCTCACGAGCATGATGTTCATGATCCCGATGCCGCCGACGATGAGCGTGATGACGGAGAAGATGAGCAGCAGCACGCCGACGATTCCCGTCACCGAGCCGATCGTGTTCATGATCTCCGTCGTGTCGCGCGTCTCGAAGTCGTTGTCCTGGTAGTCCGCGAGGTGGTGGCGCTGCCGGAGGAGCGACGTCACCTCGCGCCGCGCCTCCTCGAGGTCGTCCATCGTGATGAGCGAGAGGTTCATCATGTTGATGTTCTGGAACTTCGAGCGCTGGAGGTAGCGCTGCACGCTCGTGTACGGGGCCATCACCACGTCGTCCTGGTCCTGCCCCCAGTTGTTCGCGCCCTTCGAGCCGAGGACGCCGATCACGCGGAACGTCATGTTCTTGAGACGGATCGTCTTGCCGACCGGATTCTCGTCGTCCGCGAAGAGGTTCGCCCTGACCGTCGTGCCGATCGCGCAGACGCGGGCGCACGCGCGTTCCTCGTCCGCCGTGAAGAAGCGCCCGTCCGTCACCGTCCAGTTGCTGATCATCAGCACGTCCGTCGACACGCCCTGCACGTTGCCGGCCCAGTTCTTCGCGCCGTACATCATCTGGACCGACGTGCGCACCTGGGGGCTGACGCCCTGCACGAGGTGCGCGAGCTCCTTCTTGATCGCCTCCGCGTCCTTCGCGGTCATCGTCTGGCCCTGGCCCATGCCGCCCGAGACCGCGCCCGTGCGCCGCCGCTCCGGGAAGACCATCACCAGGTTGTTGCCCATCGACGAGATCTCCTTGACCATCATCGTCTTCGCGCCCTGGCCGATCGCCATCGCGAGGATGACCGCGACGATGCCGATGCCGATTCCGAGGCACGAGAGGAAGGAGCGCACCGGGTTGCGGCCGAGCGACTTCAGCGCCACCTTGAAGATCGTCAGGAGGTTCATGCGAGCGCCTCCTTGACGAGCTGCGACACCTGCTCGGTCGTCTTGCGCCCGCCCTCGCCGCGGTCGTCGCGCATGACCCTGCCGTCGCGCATCACGACGTGGCGCTTCGCGTAGGCGGCGATGTCGTCCTCGTGCGTCACCATCACGATCGTGATGCCCTCGTTCGACAGCTCCGTGAAGAGGTTCATGATCTCGATCGAGCTCTTCGTGTCGAGGTTGCCCGTCGGCTCGTCCGCGAAGACGACCGGCGGATTGTTCATGAGCGCGCGCGCGATGGCGACGCGCTGCTGCTGGCCGCCGGAGAGCTGCGCGGGCGTGTGCCGTTCGCGCCCCCTGAGTCCCACGCGCGCCAGCAGCTCCATCGCGCGCCGGCGGCGCTCGCGGACGTTCAGGCGGCCCCTGTAGAGGTCCGGCAGCTCCACGTTCTCGAGCGCGCTCGTGCGCGGCAGGAGGTTGAAGTTCTGGAAGACGAAGCCGAGCTTGCGGTTGCGGATGTGCGCGAGCTCCGTCGGCGTGCGCCGCGCGACCTCGATGCCGTCGAGGAGATACGAGCCCTTCGTCGGCACGTCCAGGCAGCCGAGGATGTTCAGCATCGTCGACTTGCCCGAGCCCGACGAGCCCATGATCGCCACGAACTCGCCGTCGTCGACCGTCAGCGACACGCCGTCCAGCGCATGCACCGGCTCGTCGCCGATGGCATAGATCTTGTACATGTCGCGGATCTCGATGAGGTGCGCCATCGTCGTCACGGCCCTTACTTCTTCGGTTCGGGCGCCGTGCCCTTCGTGCCGCGCTGCGGCGGCCTGGGCATGAACGGATTGGCCTTGCCGTCCGCCGCCTTCGTCGTCGCCGTCTCGTAGCCGACGACCGCCTCGCGCCCTTCCAGCGCCGCGACGTCCGCGCCCGCGAGCTCGATGAACGAATCGTCCGAGACGCCCTCCGACACCTGCACCCACTCGAGCGGCGCGCCCTCCGCGAGCGGCTTGAGCCACAGCTTCGGCCCGCGCGGCACCTCGCCCGCGACGCGCGCGCGGTCCTCGTCCTTCGGGCGGAAGCGGAACGCCGCCGCCGCGACCGCCAGGACGTCCTCCGCGCGCGCCGTCTCGATGGCGAGCGTCGCCGTCATGCCCGGAAAGAGCATCTGGCCGGGATTGTCCGCCTCGACGATCACCGGGAACGTCACGACGTTGTTCGTCTCCGTCGACGCCTTGCGGATCTGCTTGACCGTGCCGGTGAACGTGCGGCGGTAGGCGTCCACCGTGAACGAGACGCGCTGGCCGACCTGGATGCCGCCGATGTCCGCCTCGGGCACGTCCGCCGCGACCCAGACGGTGTCGAGGTCTTCCGCGATCGACAGGACCGGCACCGCGTTCATCGACGAGACGACCGTCTCGCCCTCCTCCACCTTGCGGTCGATCACGATGCCGTCCACGGGCGAGACGATCGTGCAGTAGTCGAGGTCGGCGCGCGCCTTCGACGCGGCGGCCTGCGACTGCTCCACCGACGCGCGCGCGCTCGTCAGGTTCGCCTCGGCGCTTTCAACGCCCGCCTGCGCGCGGTCGAGCGCCTCCTGGGCGCTGTCGAGCTCGGCGACGGGCGCCATGTTCTTCTCCACGAGCGCCTTCTTGCGCGCGAACGTCTTCTGCGCGAGGACGAGCTCGGCCCGGGCCGCATGGACGGCCGCCGTGCGCACGGCGACGTTCGCCTCGTTCACGTGCAGCTGCGCGACGGCGCTCTTGTAGTTCGCGTCGTAGACCTGCGGATCGATGAGCGCGACGACCTGGCCGTTCGTCACGGTGTCGTTGTAGTCGACGTAGAGCTTGATCAGCTTGCCGTTCACCTGCGCGCCGACGGGAATGCCGCTCGACGTGTTGCGCGGCGTGACCTTGCCCGTCGCCGAGACGGACCGGACGACGTCCGTGCGCGAAATCGGCGCGACGCGGTAGCCCGGCCCCTTCTTCGCGCCGCCGACCGGCAGCTCCTTCCCGCAGCCCGCGACGAGCGCGGCCAGCGCCAGCATGACCAGAATCCTCTTCATTCACCCTCCTCGTCCTGCGGCTGATAGACCGGCAGCCGTCCCGTCAGCCGAAACAGTTTCGATTCCGCGATCTGCCCGCGGTAGAAGGCGCGCACGCGGCTGCCCTGCGCCTCGGCAGACGCCGAAATCGCGTCCGTGTAGTCCACGCGGCTCGCCTCGCCCTGCCGGTACTGCTCGGCGACCGTCTCGAAATTCTCCTGCGCCTGGGCGACGCTCGCCTCCGCCGTCACGCGCGCCTCCCGCGCGTTGTCGCGCTCGGCGACCGCGAGCTCGATCGCGTGCGCGAGCGTCTGGCCGGCCTCGTCCAGCTCGTACGCCGCCGACTCCATCTGCACGACCGCGCGCTCCACCGCCGTCGTCCGGCGTCCGCCCGTGAAGAGCGACTGCGCCGCGTCGACGCCCCAGTTCCAGTACCAGAGCGGATCGACCCACCGGAGCGACACGCTCGCGCTCACGTTCGGCTTCAGATCCGCGACCGCCGCATCCACCCGGGCCGACGCCGCGCGCAGCTTCGCGCGCGCCACGGCCATCGTCGGCGTGTTGGTGAGCGCCAGTTCCGTCGTCGCCGCCGCGCTCGCGTCGGTCGCCGCGAAGACGCCCTCCGGCGCCGTCCGGTGCGCGCGCAGATCGGGAATCGCGTCCGCGTCCGTGCCGAGCGCCACCGCCAGATCCGCCCGCGCGGTCGCGACGTCGTTCTGCACCGCGACGACATCCTCCCGCGCCTGCGTGAGATCGAGCCGCGCGCGCAGGACGTCGAGCGGCTGCGCCTCGCCCGCCGCCAGCCGGTCCTCCGCCTGCCTCAGCCGCGCCGCGTAGCTTTCGACCTTCGCGCGCGCGACCTCCAGCAGATCCTCGTTGCGCAGCAGCGTGAAATACGCCTCCGCCACGCTCTCGAAGACGGCATAGCCCTCGTCCAGCAGCTGCTGCTCGGCGGCGATGACGTTCTCGGCCTGCTCGCGCGCCGCGGCCGCGTTGCGTCCGAAGTCGTAGAGGAGGATGTCGAGCGACAGCGCGCCCGTCGCGTTGCCGTCGGTGCGTTTGCGCAGATGCTGCGCGCCGCGCGACGATTCGCTGTGGCCGAACGACGCGGAAGCGTCCACGGCGGACCACCACGGCGCGTCGCTCACGAGCGGCGCGTCCGCCTGAACGGCCTTGAGCGCGAGATGCGCGTCGTCGACCGCGAGCCGCCGGACGACCATCGAGGGCCGGTTCGTCAGCGCGAAATCCACCAGTTCCGGGAGCGTGAACGCGGCCGGGCGGGGACTTTCCGCCGCGGGCGCCGCACCCCGCGCCTCGCAGAAGCGCTGGGCCGAGCGCGCATCGCGGACGGTGTCGCATCCGGCCGCGGCGACGGCACAGGCCAGCGTCGTCACTATCGTGCGTAAAAACATAAGGTGTATTTTACCAAAAATCCGCCGCCGATGATAGGGGAGAAGATGTGATATACTACGCGTCATGGCGATCATCCTGCATGTGGACATGGACGCGTTCTTCGCGTCGGTGGAACAGCTGCACCACCCCGCGTGGCGCGGCCGGCCGGTCGTCGTCGGTTCGGGGCCGCACGAACGCGGCGTCGTCTCCACGTGCTCCTACGAGGCGCGGCGCTACGGCATCCATTCCGCGATGCCCAGCCGCACCGCCTACGAGCTCTGCCCGCACGCCATCTTCACGCCGCCCGACATGGCGCTCTACAAGGCCGTCTCCGACCGCGCGTTCGAGGTCTTTTCGCACTATTCGCCCTACGTGGAGGCGGTCAGCATCGACGAGGCGTTTCTCGACATCACCGGCACCGTCCATCTCCACGGCAGCCCGCGCGCGCTCGGCGAGGCGCTGCGCGCGGAGGTGAAGCGCACGTGCGGCGTCACGTGCTCCGTCGGCATCGCGTCGAACCGGCTGCTCGCGAAGATCGGCTCCGAGGAGCGCAAGCCCGACGGCCTCACGCTCCTGCCTGTCGAGCCCGCCGCGATCGCCGCGTTCCTCGCGCCCAAGCCGCTCCAGACGATCTGGGGCGTCGGCCGGAAGACGGTCGCGCTCCTCAGGCGCCACGGCCTCGTCACCTGCGGCGACGTCCAGCGCCTCGATCCGCGCACGCTCGCGACGATTCTCAAGTCGCCCGTCCTCGCGACGGCGCTCTACGAGCACGCCTTCGGACGCGCGTCCGATGTCGTGGCGCGCGAAGACGCCGACGAGAAATCGGTCTCGCGCGAACACACGTTCGGCGAAGACGTCGCCGACCGCGCGGCCGTCCGCGAACGGCTCCTGGAGCTGGTGGGCGAAGTCGGGAGACGCTTCCGCCGCGCGCGGCGCTGGGCGCGGACGGCGCGGCTCAAGCTGCGCGACGACACGTTCGAGACGATGACGCGCCAGCTGCCCTTCGACGTCCCGTCGCGCGACGACATGGCCTTCCGCGCGGCGGCGCTCCGGCTTTTCGACGCCGTCTGGCCGGAAACGGCCGGGACGCGCCGCCCCGTGCGGCTGATCGGCTTCGGCGTCACGAACATCCAGCCGACGCCCGGCGGCGCGCCGTCGCTCTTCCCGTCGCCGGAGGCGCTGCGCCGCGAAAAAAACGAGCGCCTGTCGTCGGCGCTCGACGCGCTCCACGAAAAGGGCCTCCTCAGCTGAAGATGCCTAGAAACCTAGGATTCTAGATTTCTAGACTTCTAGAATCCTAGAACCGAGCCTTAGGTATACCGCAGGACCTCGTCGACCGTCGTATAGCCGTCGAGGATGGCCTGGATGCCGTGCTCGCGCATCGTGCGCATGCCGAGCTCGCGCGCCTTTTCGCGCAGGATCAGCGTCGGCGCGCGGTTGTTCACGAGCTCGCGCAGCGGATTCGACATGCGCAGGTACTCGACGACCGCCTTGCGGCCCTTGTAGCCGGTGCCGTTGCACGTCTTGCAGCCCTTGCCGAAGTAGAACGGCCGCCCGCCGATCTGGTCGCGCGTCATCTCGATGCGCTCGAGCGTCTCGTCGTCGGGCTCGTACGGCGTCTTGCAGTCCTTGCAGCACGTGCGCACGAGTCGCTGGCCGAGCACGCCTTCGAGCGTGGATGACAAGAGGTAGGGCGCGACGTTCATATCGACGAAACGCGTCACCGCGCCGGCCGCGTCGTTCGTGTGGAGCGTCGAGAAGACGAAGTGGCCCGTCAGCGCCGCCTGGATCGCGATTTCCGCCGTCTCCAGGTCGCGGATCTCGCCGATCATCATCACGTCGGGGTCCTGACGCAGGAACGCGCGCAGCACCTTCGCGAACGTGTTGCCCGCCTTCGGGTCGATCGGGACCTGCACGATGCCGTCGACGTTGTATTCGACCGGTTCCTCGGCCGTCAGGAGCTTCGTGTCGATCGTGTTGATGCGGCGGAGGATCGAATAGAGCGTCGTCGTCTTGCCCGAGCCCGTCGGCCCCGTCACGATGAAGATGCCGTTCGGCTTCTCGACGTCCATCGTCACCTGCTCGTAGACGTCTTCGGGCAGGCCCACGTTCTCAAGGTCGAGCGATGTCGCGGACTGGTCGAGAATACGCATGACGACCGATTCGCCGTGCGCCGTCGGCAGGCAGCTCACGCGCAGATCGACCGGCTTGCCGGCCACGGTCAGCGCGATGCGGCCGTCCTGCGGCACGCGCCGCTCGGAGATGTTGAGGTTCGCGAGGATCTTGATGCGCGAGATGATCGCGGGCGCCATCTTCACGTCCGGCGCCTTCATCGCGTACAGCGCGCCGTCGACGCGGTAGCGGATCTTGAAATCGTTCTCGAACGGCTCGATGTGGATGTCGGCCGCGCGGTCGACGACGCCCTGGTAGAGCACGAGGTTCACGAAGCGGATGATCGCCGACGAGTTCGCCGCCGACTCCATCGAGGCGATGTCGTTCACGTTCGCGCCCGTGAGCGTGTCGTCGTCGGTCATGCCCTCGCCGAGCTGCTTGATCATGTCCGCGACGGACTCGTTCGCGTCGCCGTAGTACTGCGAGATGCGCGCCATCACGTCCGCCTCGCGCGCGAACACGAAGCGGACCTCCTTCGACAGCGTGAAGAGCATCTCGTCGGAGATGCGCGGATCGACGAAGTCGAACGTCGCGAGCGTCACCGACGTGTCGTCGTAGGCGACGGGGAAGACGTTGTACATGCGCGCGGTCGAGGCGGGGATCGCGTCGGTCACGTCCGTCTCGAGCGTCATGTTCGCGAGGTCGATGGCCTCGGTGTTCTGGTCGGCCGCCATGAGCGCGAGCAGATCGTCCTCGCTCAGGATCTCCTGGTCGATGACGAGGCGGCGGATCGGCTTGCCCTCGGTCTTCGAGACGTCCTGGATCTCCTGGGCGGACGCTTCGTCGAGATAGCCGTTCTGGACCAGCAGCTGGAGAATCGGATCGAGCATTTATTCTCCCATCTCTTCCTTGAGTTTCTGGACGACCGAATCGGGGTCCTGCGACTTGGTGATGAGCTCCTCGTACGAGATGAGCCCGTTCTGGTAGAGGCTCGTCAGGTGCGCGTCCAGCGTCTGCATGCCGTACTTCGCGCCCGTCTGGAGGTCGGACTTGATCATGTTCGTCTTGCCGTCGCGGATGCGGCTGCGGATCGCGTCCGTCGACGTCATGATCTCAAACGCCGCCACGCGCCCGTGGACCTCGCCGTTCTCGTCGAGCTTCGGCAGGAGGATCTGCGAGATGACGGCCTGGAGGCCCGCCGCGAGCTGCGTGCGCACCTGCGCCTGCTGGTTCGTCGGGAACGCGTCGATGATGCGGTCGATCGTCTCGGCCGCGCCCGTCGTGTGGAGCGTGCCGAAGACGAGGTGGCCCGTCTCCGCCGCGGTGATGGCCGCCGCGATCGTCTCGAGGTCGCGCATTTCGCCGACGAGGATCACGTCCGGGTCCTGGCGCAGCGCGCGCCGGATCGCCTCGGCGAAGCTCGGCACGTCGTCGCCGACCTCGCGCTGCGTGACGAGCGACTTCGCGGACGTGTGGTAGAATTCGATCGGGTCTTCGATCGTGATGATGTGGACCGAGCGCTCGTGGTTGATGACGTCGAGCATCGAGGCGAGCGTCGTCGACTTGCCCGAGCCCGTCGGGCCCGTCACGAGGATGAGGCCGCGCGGCTTGAAGAGCAGCTCCTTCACGACCGGCGGCAGCCCCAGCTGCTCCATCGTCAGGAGCGTGTTCGGGATCTGGCGCAGCACCGCGCCGTAGCGCTTGCGCTCCTTGAAGATGGAGACGCGGAAGCGCGTGCCGTCGGGATGCGCGAGCGCGAAGTCCGCGCCGCCGTTCTTCTCGACCTCCTCCATCTGCTCCTCGGTCGCGATCTCGCGGCAGAGCTGCAGCGACTCCTCCTCCGTCAGGCTTTCGTCGGACAGCTCCTCCAGCGCGCCGTGCACGCGGAGCTTCGGGGGCATGTAGGCGCGGATGTGCAGATCGCTTCCGCCTTCGTCGATCGTCGCCTGCAGGAGGTCCTGCATCGTGAAATCCATTGCCATGGCGTTCGTCTCCTTTTATCGCATGTTGAAAATCAGTCGGCGTCGCCCATCGTCACGCGCAGAACCTCCGAAAGGCTCGTCATGCCGTTGGCGACCTTGAGCATCCCGTCCTCGCGCAGCGTGCGCATGCCCATTTCGCGCGCGCGCTGCCTCAGGAGCGTCGCGGGCGCGTGGTCGAAGATGAGGCGCTGGATGGTGTCGTCCACCTTGAAGATCTCGAAGATGCCCTTGCGGCCCTTGTAGCCCGACTTGCCGCACCGGTCGCAGCCCGCGCCGTGGAACATGTGCTCGGGGCGCGTCTTGGCGAACGAACCGAGCATCTTCAGCTCGCGGTCGGTCGGCGTGTACTCCTCGCGGCACTTCTCGCAGATGGCGCGCACGAGGCGCTGGGCCATCGCCGCGCGCAGGGCCGACGCGACGAGGAACGGCTTGACGCCGATATCGAGCAGTCGCGTCACGGCGCTCGGCGCGTCGTTCGTGTGGAGCGTCGAGAACACGAGGTGGCCCGTCAGCGCCGCCTCCATCGCGATGTCGGCCGTCTCGTCGTCGCGGATCTCGCCGATCATGATGATGTTCGGCGCCTGACGCAGGATCGAGCGCAGCGCCGCCGAGAAGTCGAGGCCGACGTCCTTGTTCACCTGCACCTGGTTGATGCCGCTCATCTGGTATTCGACCGGGTCTTCGACGGTGATGAGTTTCTTGTCGGGCGTGTTGATCTGGCCGAGGCAGGCGTAGAGCGTCGTCGTCTTGCCCGAGCCCGTCGGGCCCGTCACGAGCACGACGCCGTCCGGCAGTTTGATGAGGCGCTCGAACGTCGTCTGGTCGTCGGAGAGAAAGCCGAGCTGCGGCAGGCCGAGCGCGAGGTTCGACTTGTCGAGCACACGCATGACGATCGATTCGCCGTGGTTCGTCGGCACCGAGTTGACGCGCAGGTCGAGGTCCTTGCCGTTGACGGTGATCTGGATGCGGCCGTCCTGCGGCACGCGCTTCTCCGAGATCTTCATCTTCGACATGATCTTGATGCGCGAGATGATCGCGCCCTGGAGCCGCTTCGGCGGCGAGTCCATCTTCCGCAGCGCCCCGTCGATGCGGTAGCGCACGCGGAACTCCTTCTCCATCGGCTCGAGGTGGATATCGGACGCCTTCATCTTGATGCCGTTCGTGATCAGCATCGTCGCGAGCTTGATGACCGGCGCGTCGTCGCCCGACGCGTCGCCGTCGACGTCGCCGAACTCGTCGCGCGTCTGCACGTCGGCGGGCGCCTCGGTCTGGTAGAGCTTCGCCATCGCCGCCTGCACCTCCGCGCGCGGCGAGATGACCGCCTGCACGTCGCGCCCGTGGAGGACGTAGCGGAGCGAGTCGATCGCGTCGTAGCCCATCGGGTCGGAGAGCGCCACCGTGATCGACTCCTCGTCCGCGACCACCGGCACCACGCCGTACTTCTTGGCGATGTCGGCGGGAATCTCCTTGACGATCTCGGCGTCGATCGCGTCGGCGTTGACATGGCAGTAGTTGAGGCCGAACTGGTCGGCGATCGTGCCGAGGACGTCGTCCTCGCTGATGGTGCCGCTGGAGACAAGCACGTCAAGCGTGGTCTCGTCCTCGGCCTTCATGGACTTTGCGGCCGCTTCCACCTGATCGTGGTCGATGAAACCGCGCTCGGTCAGCAGCTGCAAAACGTATTCGTCGTTGCTAGTCATATTCTTGACACGTATTATATCGCAAAAACGCAGACGGCGCAAGTAGGGTCGCGAAAAATCACGACGCGTGCAGATGCAGCAGGCGCTGGTTCGAACTGCCGCGGAACGGCAGCGAAATGTCCTTGAGCGCCTCCACGAACGGGCCGTCCACGAGGACGTCGGTGTAGGAGAGGATCTCGTCGGTGTACGGCGTGCGCCAGCGCCGGTGCGGCGTCGCGTACTCCGGACCGAGCGCGTCGCCCGACGGCGGCAGGAGGTCGAGCTCGTAGACGCAGCCGGTGTAGATCCAGAGCGTCTTGCCGCCGCCGCGCGGCCAGCGTTCGCGGAAGCGGCGCAGGAACGGGGCGAGCGCGCGCTGGTTGCCCGGCTCCATCGGCTCGCCGCCGAGGAGCGTCAGGCCCGCGATGTGGGCGGGCTCCAGCGCCGCGAGCAGCTCGTCCTCGACCGCGCGCGTGAACGGCCGGCCGTAGGCGAAGCTCTGCGCCTCCTCGTTGAAGCAGCCCTTGCAGCGGTGCGTGCAGCCCGAAACGAAGAGGGAGACCCTCACTCCCTCTCCGTTCGCGATGTCGCACGTTCTGATGGAGGCGTAGTTCACGCCTTACGACACGTGCAGGACGCGTTCCTTGATCTCCTGCGTGCGGCCCTGGTTCCAGAACTGCGAGCCGATGTAGCCGCAGGTGCGGCGCGCGACGTTGAGCTTCGACTCGTCCGTGTTGCCGCACTTCGGGCACTTCCAGATGAGCTTGCCGCTCTCGTCCTTGACGATCTCGATCTCGCCGTCGAAGCCGCACACCTGGCAGTAGTCCGACTTCGTGTTCAGCTCGGCGTACATGATGTTGTCGTAGATGAACTGCATGATCGCGAGCACCGCCGGCAGGTTGTTCTGCATGTTCGGCACCTCGACGTAGCTGATCGCGCCGCCGGGCGAGAGCTTCTGGAACTTCGCCTCCAGCTCCAGCTTCTTGAACGCGTCGATCTTCTCGGTCACGTGCACGTGGTAGGAGTTGGTGATGTAGTTCTTGTCCGTCACGCCCTTGATGACGCCGAAGCGCTTCTGGAGGCACTTCGCGAACTTGTAGGTCGTGGACTCGAGCGGCGTGCCGTAGAGCGAGTAGTCGATGTTCTCGGCCTTCTTCCACTTGGCGGTGTACTCGTTCAGCTTCTTCATGATCGCGAGCCCGAGTTCCATGCCGTCCGCCTCGGTCAGCTTCTTGCCGGTGAGCGCGAAGACGCACTCCCACAGCCCCGCGTAGCCGAGCGAGAGCGTGGAGTAGCCGCCGTGCAGGTACCTGTCGATCGGCTCGCCCTTCGGCAGGCGCGTGAGCGCGCCGTACTGCCACAGGATCGGCGCCGCGTCCGACAGCGTCCCCGTCAGGCGCTCGTGGCGGCACTGGAGCGCGCGGTGGCACAGCTCCATGCGCTCCTCGAAGACGGCCCAGAAGCGGTCCATGTCCTTGTCGGCCGACAGCGCGATGTCGACGAGGTTCACCGTCACGACGCCCTGGTTGAAGCGGCCGTAGTACTTCGGCCGGCCGTTCTCGTCGACGAACGGCGTCAGGAACGAGCGGCAGCCCATGCAGGTGTAGCAGTGGCCCTCGCCGTTTTTGTCGATCTTGTACTCGAGCATCTTCTTCTCGGAGATGTAGTCGGGCACCATGCGCTTGGCGGTGCACTTCGCGGCCAGCTTGGTGAGGTACCAGTAGGGCGTGCCCTCGCGCACGTTCTGCTCCTCGAGGACGTAGATGAGCTTCGGGAACGCGGGCGTGACGTAGACGCCCTGCTCGTTCTTGACGCCGAGGATGCGCTCGTTGAGGACCTCCTCGATCACGAGCGCGAGGTCGCGGCGCTCCGCGTCGGTACGCGCCTCGCCGAGGTACATGAACACCGTCACGAACGGCGCCTGGCCGTTCGTCGTCATGAGCGTGACGACCTGGTACTGGATCGTCTGCACGCCCTTCTCGATCTCCTTCCGGACGCGCTTCTCGACGATGGCGTCGAACTTGTCGGGCGAGATCGACACGCCCGCCTCGCCCAGCTCCGCCGTCAGCTCCCTGCGGATCGCCTGGCGCGACACCTCGACGAACGGCGCGAGGTGCGTCAGCGAGATCGACTGGCCGCCGTACTGGTTGGAGGCGACCTGCGCGATGATCTGCGTGGCGATGTTGCACGCGGTCGAGAAGGACTTGGGCTTCTCGATCATCGTCCCCGAGATGACCGTCCCGTTCTGCAGCATGTCCTCGAGGTTGACGAGGTCGCAGTTGTGCATGTGCTGCGCGTAGTAGTCCATGTCGTGGAAGTGGATGATGCCGTCGTTGTGCGCCGCGACGATGTCGGCCGGCAGCAGGAGGCGCGCGGAGACGTCCTTCGACACCTCGCCCGCCATGTAGTCGCGCTGGACCGAGTTGATCGTCGGGTTCTTGTTGGAGTTCTCCTGCTTGACGTCCTCGTTGTTGCACTCGATGAGCGAGAGGATCTGCTTGTCGGTCGTGTTCGCCTGGCGCAGGAGGTTGCGGCGGTAGCGGTACGTGATGTACTTCTTCGCGATCTCCGGCGAGCCCATCTCCATGATCTTCGTCTCGACGATGTCCTGGATCTCCTCGACCGTCATCGCGCGGTCGCGCGCCGCGCAGACGCCGGCGACCTCGTCGGCGATGAGCTTGATGCGGCCCTCGCTCAGCGCGTCCTTGTAGTCGACCGCCTGCGACGCCTTGCGAATGGCGTTCTCGATCTTGGTGACGTCGAACGGACGCTCTTCGCCCGAACGCTTGATGATCTTCATCTGCCGTTGTGCCACGACTTTTTCTCCTTGTTTTTAATGGGTGTGAAGTGTTGAATGTACAAAATGACCGTCTGTGCCCCGCAGGGTGTATTTTCGTTCGAAACTACTCTTTCTAGTGCACATGAGACATATGATACACTATCTGTTGTGTTTGCGCAAGTGGAAAGTTATAAAAACTTATCAACAGATTGTAGACAATCCGTCCCCCACCCACAACCTCTAGTGGTCCCCGCCGACGTCCCGCGCGTCCGGCCCGTACGTTTTCCGCGCGCCGATCAGGCGTCGAGCGCGCCGGTCAGGTCGCGGACGGCGGCAAAGCCGTGGCGTTCGCAATAGGCAACGAGGCCGTCGTAGACCTCGGCGGCCGTGCCGGGGTTCGTGAACGTCGCCGAGCCCACCGCGACCGCCGTCGCGCCCGCGAGCAGGAATTCGATCGCGTCCTTCGCCTCGTAGACGCCGCCCATCGCGAGGATCGGCAGCCGCGTCGCCTTGTGCGCGTCGTAGACGAGTTTGACGGCGACGGGGTGGATCGCCCGCCCCGACAGGCCCCCCGTCACGTTCGCGAGCACGGGCCGCCGCCGCTCGACGTCGATGACCATCGCGGGAATCGTGTTGATGAGCGCGAGCGCGTCCGCGCCGCCCTTCTCGCACGCGCGCACGTACGGCACGATGGACGGCACGTTCGGCGCGAGCTTGACGATGAGCGGCAGCGTCGTCGCCGCGCGCACGGCCGCGACGACCTCCTCCAGCACCGCCGGGTCCTGCCCGAAGGTGTGGCCGCCCGCCTTGACGTTCGGGCAGCTGACGTTCAGCTCGATCGCGCCGATGAGCGGATTCTGCGCCGCCGTGAGCTGGCGCGCGACGTCGGCGTATTCCTCCACCGAGCCGCCCCAGATGTTGACGATCAGCGGCGGCGCCTTTTCGCCGACCTGCTTCCTGTACCACGGCACGGTCGTTGCGAGGAAGCGCGCGAGGCCCGTCCCCTGCAGGCCGATGGCGTTCACGAGGCCGCCGGGCACGACGGCGTGGCGCGGCATCGGGTTGCCCGGCCATGCTTCGGCGCGGATGCCCTTCACCGTCACCGCGCCCAGCTTGGCGTAGTCCACCGCGCCCAGATATTCCGTTCCGTAGCCGAACGTGCCGCTCGCCGTCGTCACCGGCGTCGCCATCTCCAGCCCGCCCAAATTTACAGCTGTGTCAACCATGCCTCTAGTATATCAAAAATTCGCGCGCGCGGACGAAACGGGCGCGGCCGTCAGTCCGCCCTTGAGAAGAAGAACCGACGGCGGGGGAAGCGGAGCGCCTCGCCTGCGAGCCGGACGGTCCGGACGTGCGAGACGTCCCACGCGTCGCGGCCGAGGCGGATTTCATAATCGCCCGGTTCGATCACCCACGCGCCGTCCCGCTCGCCGCGCCAGCGCGCGAAAAGCTCGAGCGGCAGCGTGAACGTGACGCGCCGCGCCGCGCCCGGCGCCAGCTCGACGCGCGCGAAGCCCCTCAGGCGCACGGGCTCGCCCTTCGCCGTGATGTACAGCTGCACCACGTCCGCGCCCGCGCGCGCGCCGATGTTCTCGACCGTCACGGCCACGTGCACGTTCTGCCCGGAGCTGTCGATGCGCACCGTCTCGCCACGCGTCAGTTCCGCCTGTCCGTACGCGAACTGCGTGTAGCTGAGGCCGTAGCCGAACGGCCACTGGACGCGGTCCGGCGTGTCCGAGCCGTCGCCGAACGTGAGCGGCTCTTTCGATTCCGTCTTCGGATACGTCATCGGCAGCCGTCCCGACGGGTTGACGACGCCGGCCAGAATTTCGGCGACGGCGCGTCCGCCCTCCTCGCCCGGGTACCACGCCTGGATCACGGCGGCGCAGCGGTCGACAAACGGCGCAATGACCTGGTTGCGCCCGCCGAAGAGCACGAGCACGACCGGCCGGCCCGTCGCCAGCATCGCCTCGACGAGCTTCTCCTGATCGCCCGCGAGGCGGATCGACGCGCGCTGACGCGACTCGCCGCAGAGTGTGAAGTTCTCGCCCATCGCGCAGACGATGACATCCGCCGCCGCGCCCGCCCGGACGGCCGCGTCGAAATCTTCCGGATCCGCGCTCGCGGCCAGCTTGAGCGAAAGCGCCTCCGTGCGCGGATCGCCGCCCGCGCTGACGCCGACATCGCCGGGGTTCGACCATCCGCAGCCGCGGGCATAGACGAGGCGCGCGCCGCCGAGAACGCGTTCCAGCCCTTCCTTGAGCGTCACGATGTGCGGCTTGTCCCATTCGCGCGGATTGCGCTTCCAGAACGCCTGCATCGTCTGATAGGTGTAGTCGCCGAGCATCGCCCAGGCGCTGTTCGCGTTGGGGCCGACAAGCGCGATCGTCTGGACGTCGCCGCGCAGCGGCAGCGTGCCGTCGTTCTTCAGAAGGACGACGCCTTCGCGCGCGAGCTCAAGCGCCGTCGCGCGCCAGTCGGCACGGTCGAGGTCGATCGTCTCCGCGTCCGGCGGCAACGCGCGCGCGCGGACGTCCGGCGCGTCGCCGAGCAGCCCGAGACGCGCCTTCAGAAGCAGCGCGCGCTTGACCGTGCGCGCGAACGCCGCCTCCGTGACCAGCCCGTCGCGCACGCAGTCAAGCGCCTGCGCATACGCCGCGCCGTGCGGCAGATCGACATCGTTGCCGCCGTGGATCGCCTCCGCCGCGCGGCGCATCAACTCCGCCGCGGACGGCTTTTTGCCAATCCCCCATGCCACGGCGCCGTAGTCGCTCACGACGGTGCCGTCGAAGCCGATGTAGCCGCGCAGGATGCCGTCGATGAGCGCCGAACTGGAGACGGCCTGTTCGCCCTTGAACTGATCATAGCACGTCATGACCGCCCGCGCGCCGCCGACGTTGATCATCGCTTCGTGCGGATAGATCACCTCCTCGTAGAGGTCGCGCCAGGAGCGCTGCGCACCGCCGCCGAGGGTGCCGTAGCCGAGGAAGTGCTTGGTGCAGGCGGCCGCGTGTCCGGCGGTCTGGAGCCCGCGCACGAACGATGTCCCCATCACGGCGCCGAGATAGCCCGATTCGCCGTAGCCTTCTTCGAGACGCGTCCAGTTCGAGTTGACGATCACGTCCGCCATCGGCGAGAGCGCAAACGTCGCGCCGACGGCGCGCATCGCCTCGGCGGTCTCGCGGCACTTGCGTTCGAGGAGCGGCGCATCCCACGACGACGCGACGCAGATCTGCTGCGGGTATGTCGTCGCCGTGCGCGCGGCGAGGCCGGAAATCACCTCGTCGTGGCAGATGGCGGGAATGTGCGAGGTCGTTTCGGTGAGGCAGAATTCCTGCACGTCCCGCACGAACTGCGCCAGCGCCTCCGGTTCGTCGGTACGGTTGCAGGCGAACTGGCAGATGTGGCCGATGCCGTGCGGAATGTGCGCGCGCGCCTTCGCGGCGGAGAAGCGACCGTCGGAGCCGGTGAGGTTGCCGGCCGTCGTCGCGCAGATCTCGGCCACGCGCTCCTCGGGCGTCAGACGGGCGTAGCCTTCGTCGACGCGACGGTGGACGTCCGACCCTTCAGCCAGAAGGGCGAGCGGAAGGACGGTGCAGGCGGCAAGCAGGATCGTTCGTTTCATGCCGGTATTATAGCAAAAAACGTGCGCCGCGCTCCACCCCCGACCGGGGGCACCGCCCGGTCTTCAGAGGTACCGCCCGGTCACGCTCCGGGGACAGGACTTGATTTCGTCCGGCGTGCCGGCGGCGACGATGCGGCCGCCGTCCTTGCCGCCGCCCGGCCCCATGTCGACAACCCAGTCCGCCGCGCGGATGACGTCGAGGTCGTGTTCGATCACGATCACGGTGGCACCGTTGCCGATCAGATGACGAAACACCTCCATCAGCGTGCGCACGTCGAGCGGATGAAGCCCGATCGTCGGCTCGTCGAACACGAACACCGTGTCTCCCTGTCCGCGCCCCATCTCGCTCGCGAGCTTGAGCCGCTGCGCCTCGCCGCCGGAAAGTCCCGGCGTCTCCTCGCCCAGCGTGAGATACCCGAGTCCGATGTCGTGGAGCGTCTGAAGACGGCTCTTGATGATCGGCAGATCCGCGCAGGCCGTCAGCGCCTCGTCCACGCTCATCGCCATCAGCTCTGGCAATGACACGCCCTTGCGCCGGACGGCGAACGCCGCCTTCGCGTAGCGCGCGCCGCGGCAGTCGGGGCAGGGAATGTCGACATCCGGCAGAAACTGGACATCCAGGTTGATCTCGCCCGTGCCGTCGCAGACCGGGCAGCGCAGCGCGCCCGTGTTGTACGAGAAGTCGCCCGCCTTGTATCCGCGCGCCTTGGCGTCCGCCGTGCGGGCATAGATTTTGCGGAGCTCGTCATGGACGTTCGCGTACGTCGCGACCGTCGAGCGGATGTTGATGCCGATCGGCGTCGCGTCGATCAACTTCACCTGCGCGATGCCGGGCGCAGAGATCGCGCGGACGTGCGCGGGAAGCGCACGGCCTGCGATCTGCGCGGCGAGCCCCGGCACGAGGCTTTCGAGGATCAGCGTCGTCTTGCCGCTCCCGGAAACGCCGGTCACGACCGAAAGCTTCCCCTTCGGGAACGACACCTCCAGCGGCTGCACGGTGTGAATAGCTGCCGTGGAAAGTTTGATCTCTCGCGGAGGCGCAAAGACGCGGAGTTTGCCCCTTGCGTCCTTTTTGTCTTTCCCGTCCTTTGTGCTCTTTGTGTTCTTTGTGGCGAAAAACGGCCCGATCTGCGATTTCGGGTTCTTTGCGATTTCTTTCACCGTTCCCGCCGCGACGAGATTTCCGCCGTTCGCGCCGGCGCCGGGGCCCAGCTCCACTAGCCAGTCGGCGTGCGCGAGAACCTGCGTGTCGTGATCGACGAGCAGCACCGAGTTGCCGTCGGCGACCAGGTCATCCATCACGCCCGTCAATCCTTCCAGATTCGACGGGTGCAGTCCGATGGACGGCTCGTCGAGCACATACAGCACGCCGGTCGTCCTGTTGCGGACGGCGCGGGCGAGCTGCATGCGCTGACGCTCGCCGGTGGAGAGCGTCGAGGCGGCGCGGTCGAGCGAGAGATACGAAAGACCGAGTTCGATCAGGCGGCGCGACGTATCGTGGAACGATTCGCAGATCCGCTCCGCCATCGGACGCATCGGCTTCGGCAGGGACGCGGGAACGCCGCGCACCCATTCTTCCGCCTCGGCGAGCGTCATTTCGCACGCCTTGTCAAGCGGGATGCCGCGCAGGAGCGGCGCGCGGGCGCGTTCCGAAAGGCGCGTGCCGCCGCAGTCGGGGCAGGGACCTTCCTTCAGAAACTTCGCGACGCGCTTCATGCCCTTCTCGTCCTTCACGTTCTTGAGCGCGTTCTCGACGGTATTGATGGCGTTGAAGAAGGTGAAGTCCATCTCGCCGGAGCGTCCGTCCTTCTTGATCTGATAGACCATGTGGTGCTTTTCCGGCGGGGCGTGAAGGACGATGTCGCGCTCGCGGTCGGTGAGGTCGCGCCACGGGACGTCCGTGCGCACGCCGAGATGGTCGCGCGCGATGTCCTTCATGAGCGACCACATGAGCGACTGCCACGGCGCAACCGCGCCTTCGTCGATCGTCAGCGAATCGTCGGGGATGATCGTCGCCCTGTCGACTTCGCGCACCACGCCCGTTCCGTCGCAGCGCTTGCACGCGCCCTGCGAATTGAAGGCCAGCTCCTCCGCGCCGGGCGCGAAGAAGCGCGCGCCGCATTCGGGGCAGACCAGCTCGCGCTCCGCCGCGACGTCCAGGGACGGCGCAAGGTAGTGTCCGTTGGGACACCGGTGCGACGCGAGGCGCGAGTACATGAGCCGGAGCGAGTTCAGAAGCTCCGTCGAGGTGCCGAACGTGGAGCGGATGCCTGGGACGCCCGGACGCTGCCGAAGCGCGAGCGCGGCCGGCACGTAGCGCACGTCGTC
>DJXI01000054.1:34448-42087 GCA_002449695.1 Verrucomicrobia bacterium UBA7008
TCCGCGCGCTCCGCCTGCGTCATGCGCCGGCGGGTGTAGGTGGAGAGCGATTCGAGATAGCGGCGCGATCCCTCCGCGTACACGATGCCCAGCGCGAGAGACGACTTGCCGCTTCCCGAAACGCCCGCGACACCGACGATCTTCCCGAGCGGAATGTCGATGTCGATGTTCTTGAGGTTGTTCTTCCGTGCCCCGCGCACCTCGATCGCGGTTGGTCTTTCTTTGCTCATGTCTCTACCTTCTTGCCATGTCTGCATCATCTTCTACCTTGAGATCTTCCGTCGAACCGCTCGAACGCGATGCGGAACGCCGCGCGCTTCTGGATAATCGTGTCCCAGCTCAGGCCGCACTGCAGCACCTCGTACATCAGGTACTCGAAGAGCCTGCGGTCGTTCCGGCACGGCGTCCCCCACTCCTTGTCGTGGTACGCGCGCTCCAGGTCGTTCAGCTCGAAATATGGGCAGCGTATCTTTTTCATTGTTTTGTTTTAGCCGCAAAGACCGCAAAGACCGCGAAGGAGGTTCTCTTTCATGATTGCATTGTTTCTCCTCCCTGTCATACAAGGTGATCGTCTACTGCGCGTCCTCCGACTTAAACTTCCGCAAGAGAGGCCACCAACCCTTCACTGAAGCCGTCAAGGTCTGACATCGTGATGGCTTTTTCGAGGAGAAGGCAATGCAAGTTGAAATGCATTCTCGAACGTCTCATTTCCGCCTGGACACCGACGCGCCTGATGTCCTGCTTCAGCCGCCTCTCAAGTTTCCAGAACTTCGTAGAAGGCTTCTCTGGGGCGGCGATTATTGCGGCATACTCATCAAGGAGTGACTGCATGCAGCGCTCTTGCCATTCAGGCAGTCTCTTGCGAAACAGTTTCCAGTCTCTTTCACTTGACATGATGCCTATCTCCATTAATACTATTCGCAATCGCAATGGGATTTTAATCTGTAGCTATCTCTTTCCCACAGTGAATACACTGAATCGACAGGCGGTTTGCTATTCGCCTGGCGCAATTGCGGCCTGTGGCGTCGCGTCCCAGCCATTTTGACATGACAAACTTACCGCAGTGCGGGCAGCGTAAATTATTAAATGCATTCAAGGTGATGAAATTCATGATCACGCATAACAAGCAAATAACTCCTACAATTCGACGGAGGCTACGATTATCAATATGAACAAAATCAGAAGATGTCGACATAATAGCGACAAGAAGAAGAACGACCAGCAAACCACATGCGATCGCCACACAACAGCGACGCCATCTCCTGAACTTGTCAAAACCGGTTTTCATATTGCTTGCATCCCTTAATCTTGTTGTATCGTGCGCTCCGCCTCAAGCGCGCGGGCGAGCTGATCGGGGCACGAGGTGCCGTTGCGGCACTGCACGCCCTTCAGGAGCGCGATGACGTCCTCGACCTTGCGACCGACGACGAGCTTGGCGACGCCCTGCGTGTTGCCGGGGCAGCCGCCCACGAATTCGCACGCCGTCACCACACCGTCCGTGACCTCGTAGTTGATCGCGCGCGCGCAGGTTCCTGTGGTTTTGTATGTTTTCATCGTCTCATCCTTTCTTTTATCTGACAAAATTGGTGAACACGCCGCTTTCGTTCGCGGGCGGGAGGATGCCGGCGTCGCGTCCGGCCTTCTGGCACTTCATCACGTAAACCATGTTCCGCGCGAGATTGCGGAGCGTCTGAAGCCCTTCCGGATCGCCCGGCACGTCGTCCTTGGTGAGCGCGTGAAACTCGTTCCAGTAGCTGCTCCCCACGACGATCATCTGCGAAATGGTCGCGTACTTGTTGAGCACGTCAAAACTCGCGCTCGTGCCCGCGCGGCGCGCCACGACGATGCCCGCGACGGGCTTGTGATGGAGCGCGGCGTAGCCGTCGGCGCGCATCGTCGAGAAGAAGAGGCGGTCGAGGAAGCTCTGGATGCGGCCCGACGGATGCGCGTAGTAGACGGGCGAGGCGAAAACGAACCCGTCGGCCGTCTTCGCCTTCTCGGCGAACGCGTTCACCGCGTCGTTCGCGAAGACGCAGCGCTTCAGCTCGCCGCATTTGCCGCAGGCGATGCAGTCGGCGATCGGCTTAGCTCCGATATCGACGATTTCCGTCTCCACGCCCTCGGCGGCGAACGTCTTCGCCATTTCCGCGAGGCCCGCCTTCGTCGAACCGTCGGCATTCCATGATCCGTTCAGCATCAGCACTTTCATTTTGTTTCTCCTTCTTGTTTTCGGTTTTCGTGAAATCGTGTCAGTTGAATTTTCTCTACGCCCCTCGCGTCACGACCAGCGCCCAGACGACGGCGACGACGAGGGCCGGGAGAAGGTTCGCGACGCGGATCTTCTTCTCGTGCCAGAGGATGTTCCAGCCGACGCAGAAGATGAGAACTCCGCCGACGAGGGAAATCGCGTCCAGGACCTCCGGCGTCATGATCGGACGCAGCAGGCTGGAGGCGAGCGTGATCGACCCTTGAAAAAGCAGAATCGGAATCGCGGAAAACAGGACGCCCTTCCCAAGCGATGCCGTGAGCGCAATGGTAAAGATTCCGTCCATCACCGACTTGAGATAGAGGAGCGACGGATCGCCCTTGAGACCGTCCTCAAGCGCGCCGAGTATGGCCATCGCGCCGATGCAGAACGTGAGCGAGGCGGTGACGAAAGCGTCGAGGAACGAGCCGTCCCTTTCGTTGTGCGACACCCGCTTCAGCCATTCGCCGAAGCGCTCCATCTTTCCGTCGATGTCCAGAAGCTCGCCCGCGACAGCGCCGACGGCGAGCGATATGACGAGCATCAGCGCGCCGCGCGATTCAAGTGACCCGCCCTCGCCCGACACGAGCATCTTGGAGAACGTTGAACCTGCGCCGATGAACAGGGTGCCCACGGCCATTCCAGATACCAGCGTCGCCTGTACGCGCTTCGAGATGAACGAGCCGACCGCGAGCCCGATCAGCCCGCCAGTGACAATCGCCCCCGCATTGACGAGTGAACCTATTCCTGTCATTTTATTCTGCCTTGACCCTTTGATTCCGCTGTCGTCCGTGCCGCGCTCATGCCGACGCGAGCCGCTGTGAAAGGACGTCGACGAAGTCTTCGCGCACCTCCGCCTCCGCCGCGAAGCGCGGCCAGTCGTTCACCGCGCCCTTGACCTCGTCCAGCACGGCGCGCGCCTTGCGTTCGCGCATGTTCGCGAAGCGCGCGCAGGCAAGGATGTCGTCCTCCGTGATGCCGCTGCGCTTCCCGTTCACGGACATCTGGTGGCGCGAGGTCCAGTCCCCTTCCGGATTGTGCGCGTAGCACACGTCGTACGCCGGAGCGAGCGACCATTCGCCGCGTCGGTCCATGAGATACGAGATGTTCTTCACGTGGTCGTCGCAGTTCCACGCGAGCACGTTGAACGCCATGCGCCTGAAGAGCTGCTCGTTCGCCCGCGCGTCGTTCACCACGCGGCGCGTGACGCGGAACGCCTGTTCGTACGAATAGGCGGTGGGATCGTTGAAGTCCATGTGGGCGAGCGCCCCAAGCGTCTGCGCATGAAGCTTGCCGCCGTCCGGAAGCCTGTCGAAGCGCCGCGTCATGAAATGCCGCCTGTTCCAGAGTCGGCACTCGGTCATCTCGATTCCGGCGGCGCGGGCCATCAGATAGTAGGCGTATTCGACGCGTCCATATCCCCATTTGTCGTCGCCCTCCTTGTCGCCGTTCCCCGTCAGCCCGTCAAACTTGATGAGCCAGTAGCCGAAGCCTTCGGGAAGCGCAACCTGTCCGGACCTCACCTCGCCCGTCGCCTCGTTCCATCCGATCAGCGCCTTTGCCCGCGCGCCGCCCGCCGACGACCCGACCTTGAGGATAGACGAATACCGCGTCATGTCCGGCACGAGTTTCGCGACAGTCTCGGAACGCGATTTCAGCACCTCGTCTGCAAGTTCCGCCAGGGCGTCCACATGGACTTCCTCGGCCGTGGCGTCGGCGTCCAGCATCGCCGGTCTGTATTCAAGGGCTCCCATCCCGCGGACTCCGGTATAGCATAGCCGCTCGATAGGCGTGAGGCTGTCGGGAAGCCGACCCTGCGCTTTCAGCCAGGCACCAATCACCGCGTTACCGAATTTGTCGGGAACGGAATCGGACAACATTCCGGGGAGTCCGTGAAACGACCCCTGCGGAAGTGCCGGGAATGAGTATGCGCCGACGCCGACAGGCATCATCAGCGGCGAAGGCTCAATCCCGGCGTCGCGGAATTCCCTGTCGTACGCAAATGACGCGTAAGGCGTTCCGTCCATGCGCGATGCAACGCCGATGCGCCGCCCCCACAGAAAAACTTCAACCGCCTCGTTCATGCAGTCCCCCATTCTTTGGCCGCAACGCTTTTCCGGCGCGCGCGTTTCGGCATTCTGCGATTTTCAAGTATGTCCTGCGGCGACAGCTGCACTTCAGGCAGAAGCGTCTCAAAACCGGAAGTAAGACCCAACGCTCCGCAGACGGCAAACAATGCATCTATCCTCACCCCGCCCGCCCCAATCTCAAGCCTTTCAAGCGTACGTTTAGATACGCCTGCCCGCTGGGCAAGCTCGGATTGCGTCATATTCCGACTCAGCCGAATCTGCGCGAGCCGCCTTCCCGATTCGCGCAACGCTTCGTCTTCTGTCATTGCAACAGTATACTTCACAACTATTCCTTTCTGGCGAATTAACAGCAGGTCACGCCATCAATTCGCCATATCAGGCATATTAAATCATATTTCCGCTCGCCGTGCAAGAGGGAATATCACGCCTCGTCGTCGAGCGAATCGTCGATGACGTCGGTGAGCGGGATGTCGTGCGGCTCCGCCGGAAGATCGTCGACAATCTGGAACGAACAGGCGACGCCGATCTTGACGGCGTCCTTCGGCGCGGCTGCAAGAAGCCGGTCGTACCAGCCGCCGCCGTAGCCGAGGCGCTTTCCGCCGCGCGTGAACGCCAGTCCGGGAATGATCCACACCGCAACTTTCTTCGACTCCACGATGTCGGCGTCAACCGGTTCGCGGATGCCCATCGGACCGCACCGCAGGCTCTTTTCGTCCAGCCCCTTCAGCCGCGCAAGCGCGTAAGTCTCGCCGTTCCAGCGCGGCGCGACCACTTTGACGCCCGCGTGCAGCAGATCCTCGATGTAAGGGTCGATGTTGATTTCGTCGGGCGCGGCAAGATAGACGGCGAGCGGAGAACCCCCGGTCAGCGGATCGATCCGTTCGCCGATGTCGCCGCGCGCCTTGAGCTTTGCGCAGATGACGGCGTCCGCCGCGGCCTTCTCGCCCGCGCCCATCGCCTTCCGCCGCGCCTTCATCGCGCGCCGAAGTTCAGCCTTGCTGCCATCGCTGTTCATCACTCCCCTTTTACGGCCGCGAATAGTCAGGCCCTGTCAATCGCCTGCTCCTGTTCTCACTTCAGCCAAAGACAATCTCAAGCCCCGGGGTGTCGTCGGCGGCGTCCATGCAGACCTGCCGGAACTTCTCCGGCACATGCGCGGAGTTTCGGAACTCGATCCGCCACGCGCTGCCGTATTCCGTCAGCACGTCATACATGGCGTCAAGATTGCGCCCGTAGTCCGGCGGAACCGGCACGGCGGCGGCGAAACGCCTTTGCAGGGCGCAGGGTCTGGACTTCCCTTCCAGATCGACGACAAATGTCTTCTTCATTTTGACTTCTCCGTGATTTCCTCAAACGTTTTAGAGTGGTCGGGCAGCTCGATGCCGAGCAGGTCGACGCTGATTATCCTACCCGTGTACTTGCGCTCTGTCGCAAGCGTCTTTTCAGTCCGGTCTGTCATTTAATTCTCCTTTTGACTCATCAGCCTTTTAAGCTCCTTGCAGCGGAAGAAATTGCGGGCATGGCGTTGACGAGGCCGACGGACTGCATGATTTCACCCGGCGATGAAGCGTCCGACGAACGGGATGCGTCGGATGAGAACGCCCGCCGCAGAGGCGAGAATGAACGTCGCGACCGCCGTCGCGCCAATCGTCAGCGGCGTGTTGCAACGGGCATGCACCGCGGCGAACACCGGCAGCAGCACGAACATGTGCAGAAGGTACGTGCCGTAGCTCGCCTCTGAAAGCGGGCGCACCAGCCGGCGGTAGAACGCGCCGTTCCAGCTGATCTTCCGGACGATCTGGAACGCCGCGATCACCGCCAGCGCCACGCCGGTGGAGCAGTATTCGATGCTCATTTCCAGATCGACCGCAAACGCATACGGCCGGGAGCACGGGAATTCGGGAATCCGGAAGTAGAATCCGCCGCCGATGATCACCGCGCCGGCGAGCCACAGCGGAAGCGCCGCGGCGAGCGTGCGCCGCCAGGATACTTCCGGAGCGAACCGCCTGAACCAGAGTCCGAGCAGCAGATAGCCGATGAAACCGCTCACATAGTGGAACATGCCGAACATGTTCCAGGGGCATTCACCGTAGAGATAAGGCACCGCGCCGAACGACGGGTCTCCGTAGAGCGCGCTCCACAGACGCCGCAGGTACGGGAAGGTCGTCGTCACGAGCCAGAGGACGAGCCAGCCGCGCAGTTCGCGCTTCGTGACCTTTTCAGCCCACGGCGAGAGAAGCGGCATCAGCAGATAGAGCCCCAGCAGCATCGGCACGAACCAGAGGTGTCCGCCGGCATCGGGAAAATTGAAGCACGCTCTGTCCCAGCTGTCGCCGAACCGCCAGATGTATGCGCAGGACCAGACGCAGAACGGGATGACGATGCGTCCGAGACGCCGCCGGAAGAACTCGCCCGTCGGCTTCTCAAGAGGAAAGAGAAGATAGCTGGACGCCATGACGAACAGCGGTACGCACACGCGGCAGACGCTTTCGACGAGCGACACCCAGAAGGCGTCCGTCCAATTCGCGATGAACGTGACATCCGGTGCCGCGCCGCCCAGATAGAACGGCTCGCAGGCATGGATGACCATCACCATGAAGCACGCGATCACGCGCAGCCAGTCCAGAAAGACGATCCGCCCGCCGCGCGCTCCGTCCGCCGTCCTCATCCGTGCGCTCCGTCCATCAGGATTCGCCTCACCCCCGGTGCGCCGCCGCCCAGGCGTAGGCGTTGCGGAACATCCGCATCCACGGACCCGCCTCCCTGAAGACGCCCGGGTTGTAGCTGAGCTGGCACGCGCGGAAGCCGCGCTCCGGATGCGGCATCATGATCGTTGCGCGGCCGTCGGCCGTCGTGAACGCCGTCTGCCCGCCGAGCGAGCCGTTCGGGTTGTACGGATAGCGCGTCGTCGCCCGGCCGTAGCCGTCCACGAAATGCGCCGCGCAGATCGACGGCGTCCAGCCGTCCGTCCACACGCGCCCTTCGCCGTGCGCGACCGCGATCGGCAGACGCGAGCCCTCCATCCCCTGGAAGAAGATGGATGGCGACGGCTCGATCTCGACGGTCGCGTAGCGCGCCTCGAACTGCTCCGACATGTTCTTGACGAACTTCGGCCAGCCCTCCGCGCCGGGAATGATGTCCTTGAGCTGCGAGAGCATCTGGCAGCCGTTGCAGATGCCGAGCGAGAACGTGTCGGGCCGCGCGAAGAACGTCTTGAACATCTCCCGCAGCCGCGCGTTGAAGAGGATCGACCGCGCCCAGCCCGACCCCGCGCCGAGCACGTCGCCGTAGCTGAAGCCGCCGC
>DJXI01000054.1:42148-44211 GCA_002449695.1 Verrucomicrobia bacterium UBA7008
GCCGTAGCTGAAGCCGCCGCACGCGACGAGCCCCTGGAAGTCCTTGAGGTCGACGCGCCCCGCGATCAGATCGCTCATGTGCACGTCCGTGCAGTCGAAGCCCGCGAGCGCGAACGCCGCCGCCATCTCGATGTGGCCGTTCACGCCCTGCTCGCGCAGGATCGCCATGCGCGGCGCGGCGCCGCGTTTCGCCGCCGCGACCTTGACCTTCGCGTCGGGATCGTACGTGAGCGTGAACGTGAGGCCGGGATCGTTCTCGTCGAGACCGTTGTCGTACTCCTCGCGCGCCGTCACGGGATTGTCGCGCAGCGCCTGCATCCGGTACGTCGTCTCGCTCCACACGCGGCGGATGAACGTGAGGTCCGTCTTGAGCGCGAGGCGTTCGCCGACGTAGACCTCGAAATCGCGCGACCGCCGCGTGACCGCGCCCGCGATGAACGCGTTGACGCGCGCCTTCTTGAAGATCGCCAGCACCGCCGCGACGTTCTTCTCCGACACCTGCAGCACCGCGCCGGGCTGCTCGTTGAAGAGCGTCTGGAGCGCGTCGCCGCCGGGCAGCTTCGCGATGAGGCCGCGCCCGCCCGTGATCGCCATCTCCGCGAGCGTCACCGCGAGGCCGCCGTCCGAGCGGTCGTGGTACGCCCGCGCGAGGCCGCCCTTCACGATCTGCTGCATCGCGTTGAAGAAGCGCTTCACCGTCGCCGCGTCCGCGTCGGCGTGCGTCGCGCCGAGCTGCCCGTAGACCTGCGCGAGCGCCGTCGCGCCGAGCGGCATCGCGCCGTCGCCGAGATCGACGTAAACGAGGAACGAGCTCTCCCCCTCCGCGTCCGGCTTCAGGTCGGGCGTGAGCGTCAGGCGCACGTCGCCCACCGGCGCAAAGGAGCTGATGACGAGTGACAGCGGCGCGACCTGCTTCTTCGTCTCGCCCTTCGCGTCCTGCCACACCGTGTGCATCGAGCAGCTGTCCTTGCCGACGGGGATCGACACGCCGAGCTTCGGGCAGAAGTTGAGCCCCACTTCCTCGACGGTATCGTAGAGGACCGCGTCCTCGCCCGGATCGCCGCACGGCGCCATCCAGTTCGCCGACAGGCGCACCTGCGAAATGTCGCCGACGTCCGCCGCCGCGAGGTTGGTGAGCGCCTCCGTGACCGCCAGGCGGCCCGACGCGGGACCGTCGAGGAGCGCGACCGGCGTGCGCTCGCCCGTCGCCATCGCCTGGCCCTCGTACGTCTTGTAGCCCATCGTCGTCACGGCGCAGTCCGCCGCCGGCAGCTGGTACCTGCCGACCATCTGGTCGCGCGCGACGCGGCCCGTGACCGTGCGGTCGGTGATCGTGACGAGGAACGTCTTGTCCGCCACGGCGGGGAGACGCAGGACGCGCGTGAAGGCATCCATCGGCTTCACGCCCTCGAAGCACGTCGGCACGTGCTTGCGCGCGACGCGCTTGACGTTGCGCACCATGCGCGGCGGCTTGCCGAGGAGCACCTGGATGTCCATGTCGATCGGACGGTCGCCGAAATGCGCGTCCTCCAGCACGAGCCGCCCGTCGCCCGTCGCGACGCCGATGAACGCCACCGGGCAGCGCTCGCGCGCGCACAGCGCCTCGAAGAAGCCGCGCGCCGACGGCTTGAGCGCGAGCACGTAGCGCTCCTGCGCCTCGCAGCACCAGATCTCCATCGGATTCATCGAGCGCTCTTCGTTGTGCACCGCGCGGAGCTCGAACTTTCCGCCCGTCGCCTCCACGAGCTCGGGGCAGCCGTTGGAAAGTCCGCCCGCGCCGATGTCGTGGATCGACAGGATCGGGTTCGCCTTGCCGAGGGAACTGCACGCGTCGATCACGCCCTGGCAGCGCCGCTGCATCTCCGCGTTGCCGCGCTGCACCGAATTGAAGTCGAGCGCCTCCGAGTTGGTGCCCGTCATCATCGAGCTCGCCGCACCGCCGCCCAAACCGATGCGCATCGCGGGGCCGCCGATCTGCACGATGAGCGCGCCGACCGTGACGTCCTTCTTCTGCACCTGCGAACTGCGGATGACGCCCATGCCGCCCGCGAGCATGATGGGCT
>DJXI01000038.1:0-2201 GCA_002449695.1 Verrucomicrobia bacterium UBA7008
CGCGACCAGTCGCGCCGTTGGCCGCTCTGCCACGGCGATGCCGCCGGCGTCCTGTTCGCCGCGCCCTCGCGCACGTCCGCGTCGCGCCCGAGGACGATCCGGTTGCGCGCGCTCATTGCGCGCCGCCCTTCGGGAAGCGCCGGTTGAGGAGCTTCTGGAACGCGGCGGCCTTGTTGCGCAGCGAACGCCCGCGCGCTTCGTCCTCGCGGATTTCGGCGGCTTTCTGCCAGACGGCGTCCATGAACGCGTCCGCACCGGCGCGGTTGGCGATCTTGAGCCACAGGCGGCGGTCGGACGGCGAGCCCTCAAACGCCGCGACCGCCTCGTCGACGACGGCGGCCACGGGGTCGAAGTCGCCGCCCCATTTCGCCGTGCGCCACGCCTTGAAGTAGGCGGCGCGGTCGGCGATGGCCTCGCGTGCGTGCGCGCCCGCGCCCGTGGTCTGGCTACAAGAGATATATTTATATCCCGTCTGTCTACGGTAGTTCCTACAGTCCACGCCCGCGCGCGCGAGGGGAGGGGGACAAAAAACGCCACCCTGCGAGGGCGGCGTGGAGACCGTTTCGTTTTGCATTGTCGTGGTCCTTGTTTCGGGTCCGTGATGGCCTCGACGGTTCCCTGTGAGCCGCCCAGACAATGCGATTCTAGCCGATTTCGCAAGCGAGCGAAAGAAAAATCACCGTCGGGAAACGGCCGAAAAATCGAAATGTGCAAAAACCCACGGCGATTTCAGCCAGTTGCAATGCGGGTGCAATTTTGAAACCGCCCAATCCTGTGGGTAAATTGTGGGTGAATTGTGGGTAAAAAATAATTTTCGATTTTTGGGGTTCAATTCCGTGCGCGGCCCTGGAGGGCCCCGCGCGGTTTTCGGGGAGAAGGCGGCAACGCCGAACGGAGCGCCGCAATGCGAGGCAATTCGAGAGGGGCTAGACCGCTCGCTGCGCTCGCTGTTCAATCCCGTCCCGTGTTCTCAGGGACTAAACGCAAGAGAATCTTGCATTTGCTTCTGGACATCACATTCAAAAATCCGGGATAAGGGTGTGCAGATCCCCACCCCTACCCGCGGAAGGAAATATTTGATATACTATTTGCTCAAATTTTCAGAAATAATGGAGTGGACTGATGTTCAAACCGGTATCGAATAAAGTCGCCTTCCCGAAGATGGAAGAGGACGTCCTCGCGTTCTGGCAGGCGGACGGGACGTTCGCGAAGAGCCTGAAGAAGAACGAGGGCAGGGAGCGCTACAAGTTCTACGACGGGCCCCCGTTCGCCACGGGCCTGCCGCACTACGGCCATCTGCTCGCCGGCACCATCAAGGACATCGTGCCGCGCTACCAGACGATGCGCGGCAAGTACGTCGAGCGCCGCTTCGGCTGGGATACGCACGGCCTGCCCATCGAGGCGCTTGCGCAGGAGGCGCTGGGCGTCGCGGGCGCGCCGGAGATCAAGGCGCTGGGCGTCGACAAGTTCAACGAGCAGTGCCGCTCGATGGTGCTGAAGTACGTCTCGGAATGGCGCAAGACGGTCACGCGCATGGGCCGCTGGGTCGATTTCGACAACGACTACAAGACGATGAACCCCGACTTCATGGAGACCATCTGGTGGGTCTTCAAGCAGCTGTGGGAGCAGGGGCGCGTCTACAAGTCGCACCGCATCATGCCGTATTCGTGGAAGCTGTCGACGCCGCTGAGCAACTTCGAGGCGGGCAGCAACTACAAGGACGTGCAGGACCCGACGGTGACGGTGCGCACGAAGGCGCTCACCGGCGCAAGCGACGCGCTCAAGGCGCTCCTCGCCGCCGAGCCGACCGTCTACCTCCTCGTCTGGACGACCACCCCCTGGACGCTGCCCGAAAACCTCGCGATCTGCGCGGGCGCGTCCATCGACTACGTGGCCGTGCGCGACCTCACCGATGACGCGCGCCCCGTCTACATCCTGGCGAAGGCGCGGCTGAGCACGATTTTCAAGGCCGGCAAGGACGGGGGCTCCGGCGCCCCCGCGCCCCGCCCGACGTATGAGGTTGTTGCCGAGTTCAAGGGCGAGGCCCTCAAGGGCGTGACGTACGAGCCGCTCTTTCCGTACTTCGCCGACCAGAAGGCGGCGGGCGCGTTCCAGGTGCTGAACGACGACTACGTCACGACCGATGACGGCGTGGGCCTCGTCCACATCGCGCCGGCGTACGGCGAGGACGACTTCCGCGT
>DJXI01000038.1:2259-15179 GCA_002449695.1 Verrucomicrobia bacterium UBA7008
CGGCGAGGACGACTTCCGCGTCTGCAAGGAGGCGGGCCTCGCCGCGTTCGCCGATCCGCTCGACGACGCGTGCGCGTTCACGGACGCCGTGCCCGAATACGCGGGCCGCTTCTGCAAGGACTGCGACAAGGACATCATCAAGCGGCTCAAGGCCGAGGGCAAGCTCGTCCACCAGGCGACGATCGTCCACTCGTATCCGTTCTGCGACCGCACCGACACGCCGCTCATCTACCGCGCGATCGACGCGTGGTACGTGCGCGTGGAGGATCTGCACGAGCGGCTCGCCGCGAACAACGCGACCGTCCACTGGACGCCCGACTACGTCGGCGAGAAGCGCTTCGGCAACTGGCTGAAGGAGGCGCGCGACTGGAACATCAGCCGCAACCGCTTCTGGGGCAGCTGCATCCCCGTGTGGATCAACGACGACGATCCGGACGACATGATCTGCGTCGGCTCGGTGAAGGAGCTGGAGGAACTCTCGGGCGAGAAGGTGACCGACCTCCACAAGCACTTCGTCGACAAGGTCGTCATCCGCCGGGACGGCAAGACGTACCACCGCACGCCCGAAGTGCTGGACTGCTGGTTCGAGTCGGGCTCGATGCCCTACGCGCAGCAGCACTACATGGGTGAGTTGAAAGTTGACAGTGAAAAGTTGAAAGTTGAAGCTGCCACGCCGCCCAACTCTCAACTCTCAACTCCCAACTCTCAACTCTCAACTGTCACCGACTTCTTCCCGGCCGACTTCATCGCGGAAGGGCTCGACCAGACGCGCGGCTGGTTCTATACGCTCATGATCCTCGGCACCTGCCTCTTCGACAGGTCGCCGTACCGCAACGTGATCGTGAACGGCCTCGTCCTCGCGGAGGACGGCAAGAAGATGTCGAAGCGGCTCAAGAACTATCCCGATCCGAACGTGATGCTCGACACGTACGGCGCGGACGCGATCCGCCTCTACATGATCTACTCGCCCGTCGTCAAGGCGGAGAACCTGAAGTTCAGCGAGACGGGCGTCAAGCAGCTGATGCGCGACCTGCTCATCCCGTGGTGGAACGCCTATTCGTTCTTCGTCACGTACGCGAACGTGGACGGCTTCGCGGACCGGGAGGTCGTCTATCCCGAATCGGCCAACGTGCTCGACCGCTGGATCGTCTCGTCGATGGAGACGCTGATCGGCGACGTCACGGCGGCGATGGACAACTACGACCTCCAGAAGTCGGTGCGTCCCTTCGTCAAGTTTATCGAGGACCTGACGAACTGGTACATCCGCCGGTCGCGCCGCCGCTTCTGGAAGTCGACGAACGACGGCGACAAGCTGGCCGCCTACCGGACGCTCCGTTACGTGCTCGTCCAGCTCGCGAAGGTCGCCGCGCCGTTCACGCCGTTCATCGCGGAGGAGATCTACCGCAACCTGAAGGGCGCGGGCGATCCCGAAAGCGTGCACCTGTGCGACTTCCCGACCGCCAACGCCGCGGCGCGCGACGTCGCGCTGGAGAAGCGTATGGCCGACGTCCAGGCGGTCGTCGAGCTCGGCCGCCGCCTGCGCGCCGACAGCGACCTCAAGGTGCGCCAGCCGCTCAGCGCGCTGATGCTGGCGGGCGGCGACGTGAAGGGCCTGGAGGCGCTGATCGAGGACGAGCTGAACGTCAAGAGCGTGCGCTACGTCGCCGACGAGACGGAGCTCTGCGACGTCACGTACAAGGCGAATTTCAAGACGCTCGGCAAGAAGTGCGGCCCGAAGATGAAGGCGGTCGCCGCGGCGATCGCGCGACTCGGAACGGACGGGGGCTTTGGCGCCCCTGAACCCTGGCCCAAGGTGATTGAAGGTGTCGAGATTGTCGCCGAAGATGTCATCGTCACGCGCACGCCGCGCGCGGGCATGGTCGTCGCGTCGGCGGGCGCGATCGTCGTGGGGCTGGAGACGGCGCTCACGCCGGAACTCGTCGCCGAGGGCCTCGCGCGCGAATTCGTCAGCCACGTGCAGGCGATGCGCAAGGAGGCCGATTTCGAGGTGACGCAGCGCATTGCCGTGACGGTCGAGACCGATGCGGAGATGCGCGCGGCGCTGGAGCGTCACGCGGATTACGTCCGGAACGAGACGCTGGCCGTCGAGCTCGCGTTCGGCGCGGTCGACGCGGCGCCGGTCGAGCTGAACGGCCACGCGACGAAGATCAGGATCGCAACCCGCTGACCGTCCGGTCACGACAAGATAACGAGGTGCAGATGCGCAAGATACCGTTCGACAAGGCCTGGATCGAAGAGACGGCGAAGAAATGGCCGACGCCGTTTCACGTCTACGACGCGAAGGCGATCCGCGACAATGCCAAGCGGCTCAGGAAGGCGTTCGCGTGGAACGACGGCTTCCGCGAATACTTTGCGGTCAAGGCGACGCCGAATCCGCACCTCATGAAGCTCCTTCAGGAGTTCGGCTTCGGCAGCGACTGCTCGTCGATGGCGGAGCTCGTGCTGGCGGAGAAGGTCGGCAACGTCGGCGAAGCGATCATGTTCACGTCGAACGACACGCCCGCCGAGGAGTTCCGCAAGGCGTGGGAGCTCGGCGCGATCATCAATTTCGACGACATCACGCACTGGGAGTATTTTCTGGAGGCGGTGAACGGCGCGGCGGCGACTTCGCGTCCCTCCGCCGATGACTCCGGGACACTCCGCGCCGCCGGACTTTCTTCTGCGCAGAACGCTTCCGCACCCTTGCCCAAGGAACTGGGCGAGCGCCTTTTCTGCTGCCGCTACAACCCCGGCCCGCTCAAGGGCGGGAATGCGATCATCGGCAAGCCGGAGGAGGCGAAGTACGGCTTCACGCGCGCGCAGCTGTTCGAGGGCTACGCGAAGATGAAGGCGGCCGGCGTGACGCGCTTCGGGCTCCATACGATGGTCGCGTCGAACGAGCTCGATCCCGACTACATCATCGACACCGCGAAGATGCTCTTCACGCTCGCGGGCGAGCTGCACGAGGCGCTTGGCATCGACTTCGAATTCGTCAACATCGGCGGCGGCATCGGCATTCCCTACAGGCCCGATCAGCAGGCGATGGATCTCGAGCGCGTCGGCAAGGGCATTCGCGACGCGTACCGGGAGCTCGTCACCGCGAAGGGCCTCAAGCCCCTCAAGCTCTTCATGGAATGCGGCCGCTGCATCACGGGCCCCTACGGCTATCTTGTCGCGCGCGTGCGCCACATCAAGAACACGTACCGCCTCTACGCGGGGCTGGACGCGAGCATGTCGAACCTGATGCGCCCGGCGCTCTACGGCGCGTACCACGAGATCGTCGTGCCGGGCAAGGAGCGGTCGACGGAGACGAGCGTCTACGACGTGACGGGGTCGCTCTGCGAAAACAACGACAAGTTCGCGATCGGCCGCGTGCTGCCCGTCCTCGCGCGCGGCGACTATGTCGTCATCTGCGACGCGGGCGCGCACGGCCACGCGATGGGCTTCCAGTACAACGGCAAGCTGCGCTCGGCGGAGCTGCTGCTGGAGGCCGACGGTTCGGTGCGCGAGATCCGCCGCGCCGAGACGCTCGACGACTATTTCGCCACACTCGACTTCGCGGGGCTGTGACCGTGCGGCGGCGGGCGATTTGTGATATACTATTCAGTCAATTTCATTCAATACTCAATTTCATCAACAAGGAAAGGCAAACAGAAATGAAACTGGAAGATCTGAAGGGCAAGACGGTTGGCGTGTGCGTGTCGGGCGGGCTCGACTCGAAGACGATCTGCTGCGTGCTGAAGGACGCGGGCGTGAAGGTCAAGGCGTTCAGCGCCAACGTCGGCCAGCCCGACGAGAAGGACATCAACGACATCAAGAAGAAGATGGCGCCGACGGGCGTGAAGACGACGATCGTGGACGTGACGAAGGAGATGGCGGACATCTGCTTCGAGACGGTCAAGTGCCAGGCGATGTACGACGGCGGCTACTGGAACTCGACGGGCATCGCGCGCGCGGTGACGGTGCAGAAGCTCCTGCCCGCGATGAAGAAGGCCGGCTGCGTGGCGCTCGTCCACGGCGCGACCGGGCGCGGCAACGACCAGATGCGCTTCGAGCGCTACACGAACGTGATGGATCCGTCCTTCGGCGTCTACGCGCCGTGGCGCGACGCGGAGCTCCTGAAGAAGTTCCCGGGCCGGACGCAGATGGTGGAATTCCTCGCCGCGCGCGGCATCACCGCGTTCGTCGGCACGAAGAAGAAGTATTCGACCGACGCGAACCTCGCGGGCCTGTCGCACGAGGCGGAGGACCTGGAGTCGATGGAGACGTCGATGCGCATCGTCAAGCCCACGATGGGCGTGTGGCCCGAGGACGCGCCCGACAAGATCGAGAAGGTGACGCTCACGTTCGAGAAGGGCCGCTGCACGGCGGTCAACGGCAGGAAGCTGACGCCCTACAAGGTGATGCTGCTCATCAACCAGATCGGCGGGCGAAACGGCATCGGCATGAAGCACGCGCTCGAGAACCGCATCATCGGCACGAAGTCGCGCGGCGTCTACGAGGCGCCCGGCATGGAAGTGCTGTCGGTCGGCCTCAAGTACATCTACGAGGGCGTGATGGACCGCCGTTCGACGCTCCTCTTCCAGCAGCTCTCCAAGCTCGTCGCCGACCAGATCTACGACGGCCGCTGGTTCGATCCGGCGACGCAGGCGGCGCGCGCGGCGATCCAGGTGTGGGCCGACAAGGCGACGGCCACGGTGACGCTCGGTCTCTACAAGGGCAACATCTTCTTCGAGTCGCTCAGGGGGCTCAAGGCGACGATCTACAACGAGGCCGACAGCTCCATGGAGGCGTCGGACGGCCTCAACCCGCACTCGTCGCAGGGCTTTGCGGAAATCCAGTCGGTCGAGGCGAAGATGCTCGCGAAGGCCGGGCAGATCGTGTGTTGAGAGTTGAGAGTTGAGAATTGAGAGTTAAAAGGTGGGCGCATTGAGCGCTCAATGAAAGAGGGACGAGAGGAAACAATGGCGGAAGAGGACAAGAAGACCGAAGCGGCGCCGGAGGCGGAGCAGAAGCCCGAAACGGCGGCCGAGCCGGCAGAAGAGAAAAAGGCGGACGAGCCGGCCGAAGAGACGAAGGCCGAAAAGCCGGCCGAGGCCCCGAAGGCGGCCGAGCCGGACTGGAAGGACCGCTACGCGCGGCTGCTGGCGGACTTTGACAACTTCAAGAAGCGCACGGCGCGCGACCGCGAGGACACGTACCGCTACGCGGAGGCGGACATCCTCAAGGACATCCTGCCGACGGTGGACAACCTGTCGCTCGCGCTTGCGAAGGCGGAGGACAAGGAAAACGCATTCGTCAAGGGTGTCGCGCTCGTCTGCGACAACCTCCTCAAGGCGCTCAAGGATCACGACGCCGAGCCGTTCGATTCGATCGGCCAGGCGCTCGACACCGAGCGGATGAACGCGATCTCGACGATGCCGAGCGACGAGGTCGAGGAGGGCAAGGTCCTCTTCGAGTCGAAGCGCGGCTGGATGCTGCGCGGCAAGGTGCTGCGCGCCGCGGACGTGGTGGTGAGCGCGGGAAAGAAGGCGTAGGCGATGGCGGACAAGCGCGATTACTACGAGGTGCTGGGCGTCGCGAAGACGGCGACGGCGGACGAGATCAAGTCCGCCTACCGCAAGCTTGCGATGAAGTACCATCCCGACCGCAACCCCGACAACCCCGAGGCGAAGGAGAAGTTCACCGAGGTGTCCGAGGCATACGAGGTCCTCTCCAATCCCGAGAAGCGCCAGCGCTACGACCAGTTCGGCCACCAGGGCGTGAACTTCGGCCCCGGCGGCTTCGATTTCGGGCGCGACTTCTCGCACTTCCAGGACGTCGACCTGAACGACATCCTGTCGAGCTTCTTCGGCGGCGGAATGGGCGGCGGCGGCGGCTTCGGCGACTTCTTCGGCGGCGGCCGGTCGCGGCGCGCGGCCGATCCGAACGGGCCCCGGCGCGGCGACGACATGACGTTCCGGCTCGACATCGACTTCGACGAGGCGCTCTTCGGTTCGGAGCGGACGATCGACCTGACGCTCCCGTCGCAGTGCCCCGCGTGCAAGGGCACGGGCGCGGAGAAGGGCTCCCAGCGCGTCACGTGCCGCACCTGCAACGGGCGCGGCGTCGTGATCGGCGGCGGCGGCTTCTTCCAGGTGCGCCAGACGTGCCCGACGTGCGGCGGCGAAGGCTCGGTCATCGAGCATCCCTGCCGCACGTGCCGCGGCACGGGCCACGTCTCGACGCCGCAGCACATCGCGCTCAAGATTCCCGCGGGCGTCGACGACGGTTCGCGCCTGCGGCTCGCGGGCAAGGGCGGCGGCGGCATCCGCGGCGGCGAGAACGGCGACCTGTACGTCCAGCTCGGCGTGCGCGAAAGCGACATCTTCGCGCGCGAGGGCCAGGAGCTCTTCGTCGACGTTCCCGTCTCGCCCATCCTCGCGGCGCTCGGCGGCGAGGTGGAGATCCCGACGCCCGACGGCGCGGCGCAGCTGAAGATTCCGGCGGGCACGCCGAACGGCAAGCTGTTCCGGCTGCGCGGCAAGGGCGTGCCGTCGCTGCGCGGCGGTTCGCCCGGCGATCTGACGGCGCGCATCGTCTTCGAGGTGCCGGCGAATCTCGACCGCCGTCAGCGCGAGGCGCTGGCGAATTTCCAGAAGCTCGTTTCCGGCGGCACGTTCCCCGAGGCGCAGAGCTTCCAGAACAAGACGAAGATTTTCTACGCGCACCGCGACAAGCTGCGCAAGAAATAGGCGGCGCGCGGCGCGCGCCCGAAGCGCCTGTGGTGAAATGGCAGACACGCTGGATTTAGGTTCCAGTGCCGCAAGGTGTGTGGGTTCGAGTCCCACCAGGCGCACCCGTGCGCGGTGAAGAGGGCCCCCGGACGAATCTGCATGACGGGCGGGGGCGAGATGTGATATAATATCCCGTCATGAAGTTTGAAGACAACCTCAACAAGCTCGAAGGGCTCGTGGACAAAATGGAGTCCGGCGAGATGAAGCTCGACGAGATGATCGCGGCGTTCGAGGAAGGGCGCAGGCTGGTCGAACAGTGCCGCACGGATCTGGAGGCGATCCGGCTCAAGATCGAGAAGGTGACGCAGTCGGGCGCGGTCGAGGCCGTGCCCGTCGTCAGGAACGCCGCCGGCGAAAACGACATCGGGATCTGAGCGCATGAGCAAGCAAATCTACGTCCAGGCGCAGGCCGACCACATCGCGTCGTTCGCGAAGTCCGCGCCCATCTCCGCCATCGAGGAGCTCGTCTGGAACGCGCTCGACGCCGACGCGCGCGAGGTCAAGGTCGATCTCGTCACCAACGCGCTCGGTGCGGTCGAGGCCGTGCGCGTCGCCGACGACGGCACGGGCATCGACGTCCTGCGGGCGGATTCGACCTTCGGCTTCCTCGGCGGCAGCTGGAAGCGGCTCGGCAGCGCGACCGCGCGCGAGCACCGCCGCCTGCACGGGCGCAACGGACGCGGCCGCTTCAAGGCGTTCGCGCTCGGCGACCACGTCGAATGGCGCACGACGGTGCGCATCGGCGGGGAGCTCCTCTCCTACGTCATCGCGGGCGACATCGAGAATCCCGGCGTCTTCAACCTCGATTCGGCCGCGCCCGGCCCGGCGACGGGCACGGAAGTCTACATCGCCAACGCGAAGGTGAACTGCGATTCGCTGCTCGACGCGGCGGGGACGGTGCAGGCGCTCGCCTCCAAGTTCGCGCTCTACCTGAAGAGCTACCCGAGCGTGCGCATCTTCTTCAACGGGCTGCCGGTGACGCCGCTCATCGTCCAGCGGCGCGCGACCGACTACCGGCTGACGCTCGAGAACGGCGCGACGGCGCGGCTCGAGGTCATCGAGTGGAAGAGCAAGTTCGTCGGCGCGGGCAAGCTCGTCTTCGCCGGCACCGACGGCTTCCAGCTCCACGAGCGCGCGCCGGGCGTGCGCTCCGGCGGCGAGCCGTACACGGCGTACCTCGTCTCGCCGCGCTTCCCGGACCTCGCGGCCGAGAACGCGCTCGTGATGGACGAGCTCAACCCGGAGGTGCGCAGCTACATCGACGCGGCGAAGAAGGCCCTGAAGGCGCACTTCGCGACGGAGGCGGACGACGCGCTCAAGGCGTTCAAGAAGGAATGGCGCGCGCGCATCGACAGCTTCAGCGAGAAAGAGAAGCGCACGCTCATTTCGCTCCTCAAGAAGAGCCTCGCGGCCGTCGACGGCTGATCGGCCGCTTTCACGTCCCATTCAGAAATTATCAAAAGCCCCCTTGCGCGGCGGGTGCGGATATGATATCATACGCGCCGTTTCTGACACAAAAGGAAAAAATGTCAAAATGAAGAAGGTTCTCTTCCTCGCGGCCGTGGCCGCGGCAACAACGTGTTCATACGGCGCCGGCTTCGGCATTTACGAAGCATCCGCGCGCGGCAACGCGATGGGCGGCGCGGTGGTCGGCGATACGCACGATGCGACCGCCGCCTACCACAACCCGGCCAATCTCGCGTTCTCGACGAACATCATGGTCGCGGGCGGCTTCACGCTGATCAATCCCTACTGCGACGTCGAGGTGGACCACCGTTCGCAGGACCGCATGAATCCGGGCTGGTTCTTCGTGCCGACCTTCTACGCGTCGATTCCGCTGCCGGCCGACTTCACCTTCGGCTGGGGCAACTACACCGAGTTCGGTCTGGGAACGAAGTACGCGGACCACTGGGATCTCGCGGGCGACACCCAGCAGACGACGATGGAGCAGATGTCCTTCAACCCCAACCTGTCCTACAAGGTGACGGACCGCTGGGCGGTGGCGGCGGGCATCCGCGGCAGCTACATCCTCTTCAACAACCACAAGCGCCCCTATCACGGCGACAGCTACCTCTACGACACCGGCTACGGCACGCTCTCCGCGCCCGACGCCTACCACCTCCACTCGCGCCTGAACGGCGACGACTGGGGCATGGGCTGGAACGCCGCGACGAGTTTCAAGGTGACGGAGGACGTGACGGTCGGCCTCATCTACCGGTCGCAGATCAAGCACAAGATCAAGGGTGACTTCCACCTGAACGGCCACGTCAGCGGGACGATGGCCGGCACGCTCCACAACGTGCCGTACGAATACGCGCCCGGGCAGTACACGGTCCTGCCGAGCGTCCCGACCAGCCAGGACTTCTCCCAGACGATCGGCGCGCGCCGCCGCGCGAGCGCGAAGCTGACGCTGCCGGAGTCGGTCACGCTGGGCGCGAACTGGAACGTCACGCCGCGCTACCGCGTCGGCTCGACGATCACCTACACGCGCTGGTCGAGCGTCAATTCGATTCACTTCAAGATCCACGGCGACGGCGGCTACGGCTACCGCCAGCGGTTCAGCTGGCGCGATACGGTGCGCGTCGGCTTCGGTATGGAATACGACTTCCTCGACTGGCTCTCGGGCCGCATCGGCTACGTGTTCGACGAGGACCCGACGCGCAAAAGCCACGAGTCGACGATGCTCCCGGGCGGCGACCGCCACATCATCGGCACGGGTCTCGGCTTCAAGCTGACCGAGAACCTGCGCCTCGACCTCGGCTACAACTTCATCCGCATGAACAACGAGCACTACTACGTGCGCACGCACGACCAGCGGGGCAACGAGCAGAAGCGCTACGTCTCCTGCCACAACGGCTTCTCGCACCTCGTCTCGGCGACGCTGTCGTACTCGTTCTGAGGATGGCGCGGGCGGTTGACCATGAAGGGCGTAAGCGCCGCATCGTCAAGGAGAGCCTGAGGCTCTTCGCGGCGGTCGGCTACGCCCAGGTCAACTTCGGCATGATCGCCAAGAACTGCGGCGTCTCGCGCACGCTGCTCTACACCTACTTCCGGAACAAGCGCGCCATCTTCAACAAGGCGATCGAGGAGGTGACCTCGCGCGTCGTGGCGACGTACGAGACGGCGATGGCGACGGGCGCGAGCGCGGACGCGAAGCTGCGCCGGGTGTGTGCGGCGGTCTTCGACCAGCTGTACGGCAACCGCGACTTCATCTGCGTCATCGCCGACGTGCTCGCCGGCTACCGGCGCAAGGGCGCGACGCCGTTCGAGAAGATCGCGCAGCATACGGGCGGGCTCCTGCGCGTCTTTACGCGGATTCTCGAGGAGGGGATCGCGCGCGGCGAGTTCCGGCCGGTCGACGTGCCGCGCGCCGCGTCGGTCCTTTACTCCCAGTTCGAGGCGGCGGCGCTCCGGATCGCCGTCACGAACACGGCGGACCGGGCGGAATCCGTCGCCGAAATGGATGCGATCCTCCGCACGCTCCGCGCCGATTCCGTCACGTGAGGTCGGTGTCGTCTGCTGTATCGATACCCGGCCGCCGAACAGCTTGATGCGGCGGCCATCCTGCACAATTGATCCCCGCCGTGCCCGTTCCGCTTGATTCCGAAGGGCGAAAGTGATATAATTACCTCTTAACCCCGAGAATTCATTTCGGGGTCTGAACGGGGAATCAAAAGAAACATGGACATGAATGAAAATGCGGCGGAAAACCCCGTCGCGGACGTGGAAGCCACGTTTGAACGCGTGCGCGCGGCCCAGGCGAAGTTCGCCACCTACGCCCAGGAGCAGGTCGACGCCATCTTCAAGGCGGCGGCGCTCGCGGCCAACCGCCAGCGCATCCCGCTGGCCCGCATGGCCGTCGAGGAGACGGGCATGGGCGTCGTGGAAGACAAGGTCATCAAGAACAACTACGCGGCGGAGTACATCTACAACGCCTACAAGGACACGAAGACGTGCGGCGTCGTCGAGACCGACGAGGCGGCCGGCATCGAGAAGATCGCCGAGCCGATCGGCGTCATCGGCGCGGTGATCCCGACGACGAACCCGACGTCCACGGCGATCTTCAAGTGCCTCCTGGCGCTCAAGACGCGCAACGGCATCATCATCAGCCCGCACCCGCGCGCCAAGAATTCGACGATCGCGGCGGCGAAGATCGTGCTGGAGGCGGCGGTGAAGGCCGGCGCGCCGGAGGGGATCGTCGGCTGGGTCGAGGCGCCGTCGCTGCCGAAGACGAACTTCATCATGAAGGAGGCGGACATCATCCTCGCGACGGGCGGCCCCGGCATGGTCAAGGCCGCGTACTCGAGCGGCACGCCGGCCCTCGGCGTCGGCGCGGGCAATACGCCGGCGATCATCGACGAGACGGCGGACGTCACGCTCGCGGTGAGCTCCATCATCCATTCCAAGACGTTCGACAACGGCATGATCTGCGCCTCCGAGCAGAGCGCGATCGTCCTCGACAGCGTCTACGACGAGGTGCGCGCGCTCTTCCGCAAGATGGGCTGCCACCTGCTGAGCGCGGAGGAGCTCGACGCGACGCGCAAGACGATCCTCATCAACGGCGCGCTCAACGCGAAGATCGTCGGCCAGAAGCCGGTGACGATCGCGCGCCTGGCGGGCTTCAGCGTGCCGGAGGACACGAAGGTGCTGATCGGCGAGGTCGAAAGCGTGGAGCTCTCCGAGGAGTTCGCGCACGAGAAGCTCTCGCCCGTCCTCGCGCTCTACCGCGCGAAGGACTTCGACGACGCGCTCGCCAAGGCTGAGCGCCTCGTCGCGGACGGCGGCTTCGGCCACACGTCGAGCATCTACCTCGACGCGACGAACGAGACGGAGAAGCTCGACCGCTTCGCCGCGCGGATGAAGACGTGCCGCATCCTCGTCAACACGCCATCGTCGCAGGGCGGCATCGGCGACATCTACAACTTCGCCCTCCCGCCGTCGCTCACGCTCGGCTGCGGCTCCTGGGGCGGCAACTCGGTGAGCGAGAACGTGGGCGTCAAACATCTGCTGAACATCAAGACGGTTGCAATGAGAAGAGAAAACATGCTGTGGTTCCGCGCACCCGAGAAGGTGTACCAGAAGAAGGGGTGCCTCGCGGTGGCGCTGCGCGAACTCGGGGAGGTGCTCGGGAAGAAGAAGGCGTTCATCGTCACCGACTCCTTCCTCTACGCGAACGGCTACACGAAGCCGATCGAGAAGTCGCTCGAGAAGCAGGGCCTCATGTTCACCACGTTCTCGAACGTGGCGCCCGACCCGACGCTCGCCTGCGCGAAGGAGGGCGCGAAGCTAATGGCCGGCTTCCAGCCGGACGTGATCATCGCCGTCGGCGGCGGCAGCGCGATGGACGCGGCCAAGATCATGTGGGTCCTCTACGAGCACCCGGAGGTCGACTTCCAGGACATGGCGATGCGCTTCATGGACATCCGCAAGCGCGTCTACAGGTTCCCGAAGATGGGCGAGAAGGCGTACTTCATCTGCGTGCCGACGTCCGCCGGCACGGGTTCGGAAGTGACGCCGTTCGCCGTCATCACGGACGAGCAGACGGGCGTCAAGTATCCGCTCGCGGACTATGCGCTGCTGCCGAACATGGCGATCGTCGACGCCGACATGCAGATGATGGCGCCGCCCGGGCTCACGAGCGCGTCGGGCATCGACGCGGTCAGCCACGCGCTCGAGGCGTACGCCTCGGTCATGGCGACGGACTACACCGACGGCCTCGCGATCCGCGCGCTCCAGACGATCTTCCGCTATCTGCCGGAGTGCTACGACGCGGCGGTCTCGAAGACGAAGAACCCCGTCGCGCGCGAGAAGATGGCGAACGCCGCGACGATGGCCGGCATGGCCTTCGCGAACGCGTTCCTCGGCGTGATGCACTCGATGGCGCACAAGCTCGGCGCCTTCCACCACATCCCGCACGGCATCGCCAACGCGCTCATGATGGAGGAGGTCCTGCGCTTCAACGCCGACCCCGTGCCGCGCAAGATGGGCACGTTCCCGCAGTACGCCTACCCGCACGCGCTCGAACGCTACCTGGAGGTGGCCGACGCGCTCGGCATCGGCGGCGCGTCCAAGGGCGAGAAGTTCAACAACCTTCTCAAGGCGATCCGCGCGCTCCAGAAGCGCATCGGCATCAAGCCGACGATC
>DJXI01000066.1 GCA_002449695.1 Verrucomicrobia bacterium UBA7008
CCATGAAGCGGAACTTGCGCGAGCGGATCAGCTTGGTGCGGATCGAGTCTGTGATCGACTGCATGTCAAGATGCATCGTCGAGCGGTTCTGCAGCGGCCCGATGTCGAGAACCGGCTTTCCGGCGACGTATTCGGCTATGAACTCGCGGTCGGCAAGCATCGAATCGACCATCTTCTCTACCGTCCGGCGCACATCCTGCGGCTCGATCGCCGCCGACATGGCCTGCTGGTCAAGCTGGACTTCGCGGGCCTTCGGACCCACGCACCCGCACAGCAGCGCCGCGAGCGCGACGCTTCCGACAATCATCATCTGCTTCATCGTTTAGTCTCCTTTGTGGATGTATTGCTCTAAGTGTCTCAGATTCCCTGGGCCGTATCTGTCTCGCGAACCTGCAACCGGGCCGTCACGCCCTTTTCGTTCGGCGCCATCCCCGTGAAGGTCGTGACGTCGTTTCCGTCGAGGACTATCGCGCGGAACGGCTTGCCGTCGGGATCGATCTCGGTCCCCTCGAAGTCAAGCCACACCATCCTGGCCTGCAGCTCCTGCCTCTTGTGCGTCAGCGACTCGAGCGTCACCGTAGCCCGCTTGATGCCGTCGACGTCTCCGTATGTGACGCGAACGACCTTGACGCGGTTGGCGAGGCGGGTGGAGCACTCGAGAATCGAGGCGTCCCCCGTCTGGGTATCGACCGTGACACGCGTTCCCGCCGTCTCGACGCACCCTGCGAAAATGGCGGCTATGGCCGCCAGCACGACTGTCTTCATTGTCATTTGTTTATCTCCTTGCCGTTTAAATACATGCCAGGCGCCCCGACAGGGCCGGCCGCGGCAGATGCGCCGCGCACAACAGACCCCGCGTCGGCTATCCACAAAACGCGCGTCTCGCCCGCCGCAAGCGGAACCTGCGCCGTGATCGTCCGTCCGTCGACCGAAACCGACACGGCGTAGACGCCTGGCTTCATGCCGTCGTCGCACCATATCTGCTGAGACGACGGGAGGGTGCGCCAGCTTCGCGTGTCGGCCGACCTGCAGGCCGAGACGACCACGTTGAACAGGAACATGCCGAGCTGCGCATATTCGTTCCCCGAGGCGTTCACCGCCGCCTGCGCGCCGGCCTGCGCCACGGCACGCGTCACGTTGCGGGCGACTATGCCGGGCATCTGCTCCTTCAGGTCGCGCGCCGCAAGCGAGCGCACGCTCACCGCCAATGCCGCCGCCTTCGCGCCAGAGGAACCCGCAACGGACACGTTGTTCTCGCCAAACGGCACGGTTGGATACTTCGGGATCTGCACCGAAAAGCCGGTGTAGAGCGGAATCGGGATCTCAAGCGATTCGCGCATCGGCACGAAGCCCTGGTCGTAGAAGACGACGAGGCGCGCCGAATCCGCGCGCGGCGAGGCGCTTCCGCCGGATCGCGCCGCGTCGGCGGCGAAATACGGGTTTTCGGGGCGTATCGCCGCCGCCTTGCGGTAGCTCTGCCACGCCATGTCCAGCTCTCCGTTCGCCTCGAAGAGGATGCCGGTAAGCCACCACAGGGCGGGGTTCTCCCACGAATTGCGCGTCGCCGCGATCATCTCGTCGAGGCTCGCCGACTGCGCCTCCACGATGGAACGCGACGATGCGCTCGCGCCATCCGGCTCCTTCGCGAGGTCGGCCCCGCAAGTCTCGGCGAGCGTGTCCTGGACATATACGGCAAGCCGCGCGTCGATCAGCGCATCCTCGCGCAGCCCCGCCAGAAGCTGGGCGATTATGCCGTATTCAAGCGCGAGGTTGATCTCGTACGGGGGAAGATAGTATTCGCGCGTGCGGTCGTCGGTGATCGTTGCCGAAAGCGCGGTGTTGCCCCAGTCGGAGAGCTTCATCTTCGGCGCCGTCTCGCTGCGCTCCACCGCCGAGTCGACTGCCGCGCGGAACCGCCTTGTCGCCTCGCCGTAGCTGCCGGCGAGCAGATTGACGCGCCCGGCCTCGACGAGGCCGAGGTTCCGGGAATAATGGCTTTTGTCTGCGAGTTCGCTGCTCCACGCGATCGCCGCGGCGTCATCGCCGCGGGCGAGGGCCGCTATCGCGGACATCGCCTCTTCGTCGACGGTGACGCACCCGCTGAACGCCGCAAACGCCGCGGCGACGGCGGGAATCAAAAGTCGATCCGCCAGCAGCTTCATGCCGTCAGTTGGTCTGCTTGATGACGACGGGCGGACGGCCGCCGTAGGTTACGTCGCGCCAGCTTGACGAGTCGTGGTTGACCTTGATGCCGCGCGTCATGGCGGCTTCCGCGTAGCCCTGCGCGACATTCGCCCTGAGCGCCTCGACAGAGCCCCACTTCTCGATGCCCTCCTCGCTCATCTCGAGCGCAATCTCGAAGACCGCGCCTTCCTGCACGTTGACCGTCCCCGTGAAAGGCTCCATCCACGCGCGCGACACCTTGATCTGGTGCAGCCCCGGCGTCGCCATGAACTGGCCGGGGGCAGAGCCGACAACGGCGCCGTCAAGCTCGATCGTCGCGCCGCCGACAACCTTGCGGAGCTCCTGGAGCTGCTCGCCGGAAACGCCCTTCGTCTGGCTCTCGAGCGCCGCGATGACGCGGTCGATCGTCGTGGAGACGGTGAAGGGAACCATTCCCTGCGCCTCGGCGGGACGCCGCCAGCGGGCGGACTTCTGCGCCACGACGGGCGTCACCTGCGCGATCCACTTGTCGAAAAGCATCTGGTAATAGCCCATGGGATCGTCATCGCCCGCGCCGAGAATGGGCATCTGCAGCGCCGGCAGCGGAACGCTGTCGACGCTCGCGCCCGTAGCGTCCATGATCTTGAGCGTCATCCGCAGCATGTAGTTCTTCGCCGGCTGCCCGCCGATGTTGCGCGCCATGGCTCGCGCGTCCGCAATCGTCGCAGCGGCGATGTAGTCGCAGCCAAGCATCTGCGAAACGCGCGGGACAGACCCGCCCGTGAAGATGCCCGGCACAAGCCCCGTCTTCTCCTCGTCGGTCGTGACCTTGTAGCGGCGGAACGTATCGGCTACCTGCGCCGAGTCCATCA
>DJXI01000061.1:0-47153 GCA_002449695.1 Verrucomicrobia bacterium UBA7008
AGCGTCTTGTTGTGCGAGAGGATGAGCGTCGGACGGTTCCACCGCTGGATGAGGTTCGCCATCGTGAACGTCTTGCCGCTGCCGGTGACGCCCTGGAGGACGAGACGGTTCTCGCCGCGCGCGAGGCCGGCGCAGAGCGCGGCGACCGCGTCGGGCTGGTCGCCCGTCGGCTTGAACGTCGACGTGAGTCTGAAGAGCTGTTCCGCCATCGCACCGCCCGCGCGCGCGGGCCGCCGGGTCCGCGCGTCAGGCGTTTTTCTTCAGCGTCTTGAGCGTGAGGCCGGTCAGGTCCTTCCCCTTCTCGTTCAGGACGAGCGAGGCGAGGGAGGCGACGGCGACGCAGACGACCAGCCCGATGCCGCCCAGGAGGAACGGATGGAACTTGAGGCCGAAGACGTCGCAGTGCAGGATCTCGCAGCTGAAGCAGACGAAGTAGTTCGCCGCGAGGCCGAGGACGGCCGCGACGCCCTTGATGCGCGGCATGAAGACGCCCATGAAGAAGAGACCCGTGAGGCCCGCCGTCAGCATCGCGATGTACTTGTTGAAGTTGTCGAACAGCGCCGACGACTCCATGCGCGCGAGCGTCAGGGCCGCGAGAATGCCGATGATGCCGACGACGTACGTGCAGACCTGGCCGCAGCGGATCTGCGCCTTGCCGGGGATGTCCGGCTTGAAGCGCTTGATGAAATCGGTGACGACGGCGGTCGACGCGGACGAGAGGTTCGCGGAGAGAGTCGAGATCGTCGCCGCGAAGACGGCCGCGATGACGAGGCCCGCGAGCCACGGCGGCATTTCCGTCGCCATGAAGATCGGAAGGACCGAGTCGCCCTTCGGCATCGTCACGTCCATCGCCTCCGGGTGCGTGTGGTAGAACGCGAAGAGCGCCATGCCGATGCCGTAGAACACGATCTGCGCGAAGACCGACATGCAGCCGTTGAACCACAGCGAGCGCTTCGTCGCGTTCTCGTCGGGCGTCGCGATGTAGCGCTGGATGACGCACTGGTCGGACGTATAGCTGGAGAGGTTCGAGATGAGGCCCTGCACCGCGACGACCCAGAAGACGGGCTGCGTCAGGATGAGGCGGAAGTCCCACATCCGGTTCTTGCCGTAGTCGCTCGCGACGGTCCAGAACGTCGAGACGTGCTCGCCGGGCGCGCCCGTCTTCAGGATGAGGAGGACGAGCACCGAAACCGCGCCGCCCATGAGGACGATGCCCTGCACGAAGTCGGACCAGATGACGGCCTCAAGACCGCCGAGCGAGCAGTAGATCATCGTGAGGATGCCGCAGATGAGAATGCACGCGTCGATGGAGATGCCCGTCACCGCGTTGAGCGCAATCGCGGGGAGGAGCGTGACGACCGCGACGCGGCAGACCATGAAGACGACGAACGCCGCCGAGCCGAACAGCCGCACGCCGAGGTTGAAGCGCTTTTCAAGGTACTCGTAGGCGGAGGTGATGCCGAGGCGGCAGAAGAACGGCAGATAGTAGTAGATCGCGACGGGCGCCATGCCGATGATGAAGAACGCCATCACGAAGTAGCGCCAGTCCTGGAGATACGCTTGCGTCGGAATCGCGATGAACGTGATGGACGAGAGCATCGTCGCGAAAATACTCATGCCCGCGACATACCACGGAATGCGGTTGCCGCCGCGGAAGTAGTCGTTCTCGTCCTTCTTCTTGAAGATGAAGAAGCACGCCATGCCGACCATCACGAGCGCGTAGACGCCGACGACCGCCCACGCCATCGCACCGAACTTGCCCGTCTTGCGGAAGCTCGCGACCGAGACCGCGTTCGTGCGCGTCGCCGGCGCGACCTCGCCGCCCGCGAGAAGAAGCGTGTACTGCTCGGGCGTCTTGCCGGGCCTGATGCCCGCCGCCGCGCCGCAGCGCGGCGAATCTGCCGCGGCGATTTCGCCATATTCGCACCAGGCGTCCGTCACGGCGTTGTAGGCGAGAATCTTCCGCTGCCAGCCGAGCTTCACGGGGTCGGTTTCGGTCGAGCCGCGCAGCGCACGGTCGACCCACCCCTTCTCGCCGAAGCCGCCGACGAGCAGGATGTGCTGATGGCCGCTCGGCAGGAACGCCGCGCCGATCGTCGTCGTGTTCGCGGGAAGGTCGCTGAGGCGCTTCCACGCGCCCTCCTCGTTGTCGCGGTCCATGTGCACCTTCGAAAGGACAAGCGCGTAGCCGTCGTGCAGCGGCTCTTTGGTTTCGACGTCGTATCCGCCGTAGATGACGAGCATCTTTTCCTTCTGGTCGCCGTTCTGGACGGCGGCGACCATCTGCGCGCGCGGCACGAGACGCGGCAGGGGGAACTGACGCCACACGAAGTCGTCACCGACCTTGCCGAGATCGGCCACGAAGACGTGCGTCGACGCGACGACATACACTGTCGAACCGTCCGCCGCCGCCGCGCCCATCGCGACCGGATCCGGCAGCGACCGCGGAAGCGGCGTGACGCGCACCGCGCCGTTTTCGACCGTCAGCAGGAAGGCGTCGTCGAATACCTTTGTCCCGTCCGTTCCGCCCGCGCAGAAAATGCCCTTCGACGTCTCGCAGCTGACGCCCTCGGCGACCGGATGCGGCAGTTCGCCGACTTTTGTCCAGGTGCCGTCCGGCCCGCGCACGGCGATGTCCGTGCGGTACGTCTTGACGCCGTCGACGAAATCGCTGCCGCCCGCGACGAGGAACGAGCCGTCCGGCAGAAAGCCCGCGAACGGACGCGCCACCTTCACGGGCGCGGCCTCGGGCGACTTCCACTCCACGGCGATCGGCGTCGCCGCGCTCCCCACGAATCCGGCGACGGCGGCCAGGATCGCGACTGTCAGTTTTTTCATTTTCTTCTCCTTGTCAATGGACGGTTGTGCGCCCGGGGATTATTTCCTGTTGAAGAATTCCGCCACGACATCCGCGCGCGGCACGGTGACAAAGTTGATCGTGGCGTAACCCGCGCCCTCGTAAAGAACGCCGATGTCGCCGTTCTTCAGAATGGCCATGTCGGAATAGGCCGCACCGCCCGGACAGATGCACAGGCCCTCGCCCCACGTGGCCCCGTCGTCGAGGGAGGCGCGGATGTGGAGCTGCGCGCGGCGCGACGGGCTGTTGCAGTTTGTGAAGAGGAGCGTCTTGCCGTAGCGCATGATCTGCGCGTTGCACTGCGGATCGGCGAGCGTCGTGTCGTAGCGCGACTGCCAGGTGCGCCCGCCGTCGCGCGTGACGTGGATCTGCCGCCCGCCGCCGCGCCAGCGCGAGTTGATCATCCACGCGCCGTCGGAAAGTTCCACAACCTTGCACTCGTCGCCGTTCTTCACCGGATTGCCCATCGCCTTCCACGTCTTGCCGTGGTCGTCGGAACCGAAGAGCGCGTTGCCGTCGTTCACGTGGACGATCGTGTGGAGGAGCTTGCCGGACTTCGTCTGGATGCCGGATCCGGACGTGATGAAGATGAACCCGCCGGCGCTGTCGGGTTTGCCGAACGGCCACGCGGGGAACGCGATGTCCTTCGTGATGTTACGCGGCGCGGACCAGGTCGCGCCGTTGTCGGCGGACTCCTGGACGTAGAACTGGTAGATGCCGCGCTGCTTCACGCTTTCCCACACGTTATAGAAGAGGAAGATCTTGCCCGCCTGCCGGTCGACGATGAACGACGGATCGCTGCCCGCCCAGCGCTCCTCCGCGCTCCACGGCCACGTCCACGAATTGACGGCGTCGGTCCAGGTGCGGCCGTCGTCGCTCGAACGGCGGATCGAGATGTTGATGGGCTTGGCGTGGTTCAGGTCGCCGCCGCCCTCCTTGCGCGCGTCGCACGCGGCGACGAGATCGCCGTTCGGCGCGGTGCACAAGGCCGGAATGCGGTAGACGGCGATGCCGCGCGCACCGTTCTGCCACAAGGTCGTCGTTTCGCCGAGCGCGGCTTCGCACGTCGCCGCCGCAGCGCCCAGCAAGAGACCGATCAGTACTTTCTTCATCTTTTTATCCCCCTGTTTTTAATCGCCAGTTTCAACTGACGCACATTATCTCAAACCGCGCGCAATCTGTCTACTGTTATTTTTGAGGTTTAGAAGTTTAGAAGTTTGGAAGTTTGGAATCTGAGGAGTCTAGGAGTCTAGAAGTCTAGAATCCTAGAATTCTATTGCTCCGGCAATTAAAGGGTTTGATTTGCATCAGGGAGGGACGGGCTCTGTCCCGTCCGTCATATGTGGCCGCGACGGAGCGCGGCCCTCCCAATGAATCAACCCCATTTGTTGCCGTTTCTATAGGCTCCCACAGCCGATGCGCTGACGATCTCTTATGGAAAGTTGATACAGCCAATCATTATTGATACTTATCGCAAAATTGTTGATAACTCTTTAACAACTGTTGACATGAGATTACAATTATCCACTTGACAAAACCGCCCACCGGCGTTCAAACCCCCTTTTTATTGGGTTTTGAGCAATAATGACACAGAGAATTGTCGCATAATACTATTCTTTTCATTGTTTACAAATCCGTTGATAATTTAGACTGCATTCCTGTGCACGACCTCATATTACTGGGCTGGACAAATTTCTGACACGCACGCAATTATTGCTCCGGCAATTAAAAGGTTTGATTTGCATCAGGGAGGACGGGCTCTGTCCCGTCCGTCATATGTGGCCGCGACGGAGCGCGGCCCTCCCAATGAATCAACCCCATTTGTTGCCGTTTCTATAGTGAGAATCGGATCCATGTACGGAGCCAACATGTCGCCGAAGTTGGATCAATTCCAGCTGACACAATACAAGTGGGATTTGATATACTAACGTTCATGAGCAAACCAAGCGATTTCTTTGACGTGATTGTGGTCGGCGGCGGCCATGCCGGGTGCGAAGCCGCCCTCGCCGCCGCGCGGATGGGCGCACGCACCCTTCTTGTGACCGCCCAGACAGCCGCCATCGCGCAAATGCCGTGCAATCCGTCGATCGGCGGCCTTGCCAAAAGCCATCTCGTCTATGAGCTCGATGCCCTCGGCGGCGAAATGGGCCGAAATGCCGACGCAACGGCGCTGCAGGTCAAAACGCTGAACCTCTCGCGCGGGCCGGCCGTGCGGGCGACGCGCGCGCAATGCGCCAAGAAAGAATATGCCGCACGGATGCAGACTGTCATCACCCGGCAACCGAATTTGACCGTGTTGGAGGATGCCGTCATCGGGATTGAGACTGAGGGAACAGAAGGAAATTCCAGACGCGCAACCGGCGTGCAGACTGAAAAACACGGTCGGATGGGTGCCCAGACAGTTGTCGTGACCGCCGGAACGACCCTGCGCGGCCGAATCTGGATCGGAAATGAATGCACCGAAAGCGGTGGTGACGGCCGTCCGGCCGTCAATCAACTCTCCGCCTGTCTGGAAAATCTCGGTTTTGAGCTCATCCGCCTAAAAACGGGTACGCCACCGCGAATCAAGGCCTCCAGTTGTGATTTCACCAAGTGTGTACGGCAGGACGGTGAAAATCCGCGTCCGATGTTCCACGTGGAACATTTCACCGGTTCTTTTTCATCTGAAACTACCACAGAAAGCGATTTTTTACATGTTGTTGGTCCAACTGTCTCAAATAGGGGCGCTGTTCCGTCCGAATTTATGAATGTTCCACGTGGAACAACTGACAATCTGTGTCCAAATACAGACACAGACTCCGATTCAGCTTCTTTACAAAGCCCCGTACAAGAGACTGTTCCACATGGAACATTGGGTGAATTTCCGTGCTGGATGACGCACACAACGCCGGAGACACACTGCATCATACGCGACAACCTCGCGCGTTCGGCACTGTACGGCGGTGCCATTCGCGGGACGGGCGTGCGCTATTGCCCATCCATCGAGGATAAAATTGTCCGTTTTGCTGACGCGAAGCAACACCATGTGATGCTGGAGCCAGAGGATTCGGCCGGTCAAATCATCTACCCGAACGGTCTCAGCTGCTCGTTGCCGCGCGACATTCAGGAGCAGATGGTGCATTCGGTGCCGGGTCTTGAACAGGCTGAATTTCTCGCCTACGCCTATGCCATCGAATATGACGGCATTGATGCGCGTGAACTGACGCACGCACTTGAATCCAAGCGGATTGAAGGCCTCTTCTTTGCCGGTCAGATCAACGGCACGACCGGATACGAGGAAGCGGCCGCGCAGGGCTTGATGGCCGGAATCAATGCGGCCCTTCGGACACAGGGACGCGCACCACTCGTTTTGAGCCGCCAGGATGCCTACATCGGCGTGATGATCGACGATCTGGTGACAAAAGGGACGGATGAACCGTATCGGATGTTCACAAGCCGTGCCGAGCGCCGCCTGCTGCTCCGGCAGGACAATGCCCGTCTGCGTCTTGTCGATGCCGCTGCGTACGCCGGAATTCTACCGCCCGAACAGATTGCCGCCACGCGTGCTGTGAAAGCATGGCTGGAACGGGTCGAAACGGAAAAAATTGAAATTGAAAATCTCTTCACTGAGCAAGAAAATCCGCTGACAAACAGTAACTGTGCAATCGAACGATGGTTCAGCAGGGCAGAACTTGCTGAAGAAGCAAAGATTATACGACATTATGCGCCCTATCTTGAACAAGAGGAAAAGGCCGCCAAACGCGCCAAGCAGGACGAAAACATCAAGATACCGCGCTGGCTGGACTACGCGCGCTGCACCGCCGTGCGCTTCGAGAGCCGCGAGAAACTGAAGAAGTACCGCCCGGAGACACTGGCGCAGGCCGCACGCATTCCCGGCGTCAATCCGGCCGATATCGCCGTCCTGGCTGTCATCATCAAACGCGGTTCAATAGACGTTATCAACAAAAGCTGTTGATAAGTTGAAAACATCAGTTGACTTCTTGTCGTTGGCTTCACACGGCAATTTATGATATATTCTGCCGTGACAGCCAAATCAGAAGCAGTATGAGCAATGAAAAAATAGACCTTGCAATGAAGGAACTGTGGGAGCGCGCCAAGGCGATCTTCCTGTCCACATTGCGCTCCGACGAGGAGAAGAGTCAGGCCGCACGCTATTTCTCGATGATCACCTCGGTCTGCGTGGAAAACGGCGTCTTCCAGATTCTGACGCTCAACAGTTTTGCGGCGGACTTTCTCAAGACCGAATATGCCGAACGGTTGAAGACCTGTCTGGACCTCGCAGGGGGTGACAAGTCCCTCAGCCTGGCGTTCCGGTGCAGCCCGTCCGCGCAGCCGCCGATCATTCTGCCGCCGTCACCGGCCGCGGCGGCCGCACCGAGCCGGTCCGTCAACACGTTCATTTCGACGATGCCGCTCAACGATGACTACACCTTTGACGAATTTGTGGAAGGGCCGTCTAACAGCTACGCCTACGCCGCCGCCAAAGGCGTTGCGGAACATCCGGGCGAAATCGGTTTCAATCCGCTTTTCATCCACGGCGGGACCGGTCTCGGCAAGACGCATCTCATGCAGGCGATCGGCAACGAAGTGCGCCGGATCAAGCCCACGCTTTCCGTCTGCTACCTGACGACCGAGACGTTCCTGAACGAATACGTCAATTCGCTTCAGAAAGGACGCGCGGCCATCACCGAGTTCCAGAACAAGTACCGCAAGATCGACGTGCTGCTTGTCGACGACGTGCAGTTCCTGCAGAAGGGCAAGCAGTTCCAGGAGGAATTCTTCAACACGTTCAACGCGCTGAAGGACGCCCACAAGCAGATCGTCATGACGTCCGATGTCGCGCCCAAGAATCTGTCGGTTCTGGAAGAGCGCCTCATCTCGCGCTTCGAGGGCGGCATGGTGCAGGAGATTGAATCGCCCAGCTACGAAACGCGCCTCGCGATTCTGCAGAAAAAGGCGGAAGGCATCACGCCCGTCATTCCCGACTACGCCATCCGTTTCATCGCCGACCGCATCAAAAGCCACGTGCGCGCGATGGAAGGCGCGCTTGCAAAGATCAAGATCGCGATGCTGCTCAATCCCGGCGTGTCGCTCACGAACGAGATGATGACGCGCGCGCTGAAGGATCTGATCGAAAAGGAGCACAACATCAAAAAGCTGACGATCCGCGAGATCCAGGAGGCCGTCGCGCGCAAATACGGCGTGACGATCGAACAGATCCTCTCGCCCGAGCGCACGCAGTCGCTCGTGACGCCGCGGCAGCTGGCGATGTACATCTCGCGCAAATACTCGTCCAAAAGCCTTCAGGAAATCTCTGAACCGTTCGGCAAGACGCACGCAACCGTCCTGCACGGCGTCAAATCCATCACCAAACGCCTCGACGTGGAGGAGGAACTGCGCGAAACACTGCACCAGATTCTCAACGAATTCGGCATCAACCCGGACGAGACGGTCAATTGACAACAGGAACAGACGCTGTTGACAACTGTTCGACAGACGGTCGATCCCGACAGCGCAGACAGGCGCGCGCAGGAAGATGACAACACCGATCAACAGGAAGCGACCGACGGCATCAACAGGACGAAAGACGTTTCCGACCAGTAAAAACAGGCACGACAGCAACTTATCAACAGTATCAACAATCCTACTAATGACATCATCACTCTTTAACTGAACAGTATTATTTGATACAATAACCGCCGCTGAAAAAAAGACTTATCACAGAAAGAGGACAAAATGAAATTCATCATCGCACGCTCGAAGTTCCTTGAAGGGTTGAAGGCCGTTCAGAATATCGTCGCCGGCAAGGGGACGCTGCCGATTCTCAACAACGTCATGATCAACGCCACCGGACATGAGCTGACGATGACAACCACGGATCTCGACATCTCGATCACGTGCGCGGTCGCGTGCGATGTGGCGGAGGCGGGTGCCTCGACGCTGCCGGTGAAGCTGCTCGCGAACCTCGTCTCAAAGGCTGGCGAAGGCGAGATCGAGGTTGAAACGGACGCGCGCGAACAGGCGACGATCGTCGCGGGCACCGCCAAGTACAAGCTCGCCGGTCTGCCCGAACATGAATTTCCGCGTCTGCCCAAGGATGACGAGGCGGCCGTCTATTCGCTGCCGCAGCAGACGCTGCGTGAAATGTTCCGCAAGACGTCCTATGCCGCGTCGCAGGATGATACGCGCCGCACGCTGAAGGGCGTCCTCATGTCGTTCAAGGATTCAAAGCTGACGATGGTCGCGACGGACGGCCGCCGCCTGGCGCTCGTTGAAAACGAAATCGAGTTTCCGAAGGACGCCGAGCGTGACATCGTCCTGCCGTTCAAGGCGGTGCAGGAACTTCAGCGTTCACTGACGACCGGCGACGCGAATGTCGAGATCATGGTTCAGAAGAGCCAGATCTGCTTCAAGCTCGGTTCGGTCATGATCTATTCGAAACTTGTCGACGAAGTCTATCCGAACTACACGCAAGTCATTCCGCGCGAGTGCGCCGAGACGATCACCGTCGACCGCCAGGGCCTTCTCGACGCGCTGGACCGCGCGAGCGTCATGACGATGGACGAGGCGCATTCGACGAAGCTCATCTTCGAAGGCAACCGGTTGATCGTCACGTCCGCCGCCAGCGACATCGGCGAGGCGAAGGACGAAGTCAACATCAAGTACGCGGGTGAAAAGCTGGAGATTCTCTTCAACCCGAACTATGTGATGGACTGCCTCAAGGCCATCGACGACGACGAGGTCATCATCAACCTCAACGACGGTCATTCGCCGGCCGTCATCAAATGCTCGATTCCGTTCCTCTACGTGCTGATGCCGCTGCGCATCAACTAAGTTTTTCTGCGGCAATGAGAATCTGGACGGACAGAAGCTACCCGATCATCGTCTCCTGCGCGAAGGAACTGTCGCGCTGGACGGAGATTGAAGTGCGCGATCTCGGCTACAAGCCGATCGAAGTGACGGAAAACACGGTTGTCGTGCGCGGCGGCATGCGCGACGTGATGAAGCTCAACCTTTATCTGCGCACCGCCCACCGCGTGCTCGTGCCGCTCCTGCGCGCGGACTGCCGCAACATCCGCGACCTCTATGAGCTGGCGGTCTCGATCGACTGGGAAAATCTGATCGAGGCGGACGGCTACTTTTCGGTTTCATCCATCGTTCACAACTACACGATCCGCGACACGCGCCTGCCGTCGCTCTACACGAAGGACGCGATCGCCGACCGCATGCGCGAGAAGTGCCAACGCCGTCCCGACTCGGGCGGCGAGAACCACGGCGCGGCCGTTTTCGTCTACTGGGAGCGCGACGAGGTCATCATCTATCTCGATACGTCGGGCGAGCCGCTGTCCAAGCGCGGCTACCGCAAGATCCCCGGTTCCGCGCCGATGCAGGAGACGCTCGCGGCGGCGTGCATCATGGCGCTGCACTGGGATCGCAGGACGCCGTTCATCTCGCCGATGTGCGGCAGCGGCACGCCGGCGATCGAAGCCGTGATGATGGCCGCGAACAAGGCGCCGGGTTTGCTCAAGGGACACTTCGCCTTCCAGTCCATCAAGGACTACCGGCGCATCATCCCCGGCGAAGCGGCCCCGCGCGTGGCCCCGCGCCAGCACATGGGCGCGACGCCGGAGCAGATCTGGAAGGAGCTCGTTCTGGACGCGAAAGAGCAGGAGAACTTCACGGATCTGCCGAAGGTCATCGCGACCGACATTTCGCCCGACGCGGTCGAAAACGCGCACACCAATGCCATCGCGGCCGGTGTCGCGCCCTACATCGATTTCAAGGCGTGCGATTTTGCCGAGACGCCGATCCCGGATGTCGCCGCGCCGTCCGGTCGGTCGAAGGGCGTCGTGTTTTTCAATCCGGAATACGGCATCCGTCTGGGCACACCCGAGGAGCTGGCGCCGATCTACGAGCGCATCGGAACGTTTCTTCACGAAAAATGCGCAGGCTACACGGGCGGCCTCATCACCGGCAACCCGGACCTCGCGCGCCTCGTCAATCTCTACTACAAAACTCGCGTGCCGTTCTTCAACGGGCCGATCGACTGCCGGCTCTTCGTGTATCCGGGCTGCGAGCTGAAAGGACAAAATGAGTCAGCAAGCGTTTGACATAAACGAGTTCATCGAAAAGCCCCAGCCGCCGCCCGCGCCAGTCGCGGACAAGACGGCTGAGCCCGCCGCTGCGGACGAGCCGCCGGAACTGGATGTGCAGAAGGCGGTTGTCGAGGAGCTGGCCGCCGAGAAGGTGGAACTTCACGAGCAGGTCGCCGCGCGCGAATCGGAACTGGCGGCGCGTGAATCGGAGCTGGCCGCGCTCAAGGCGCAGGTCGCCGTCCTGAAGAGCGAAAACGCCAAGCTGTGCGCGGAAGCCGAATCGCTTCAGGCCCGCCTCGATGCGCGTCTCGCGCACGAACTGGACCAGCAGGAGCGCAACCCCAATTCGCTCGCGCTCCTTGACCGTGAAGTCGAACTGCCCGACCGATTCCCCGGCGAGACGCGCGACCATGTGCTGGAGGTCATCCGTGCCGCGCGCGACGAAGCCGAGCGCGAGGGCCGCGTGCGCCGCGCCCAGGTTCTGGAGGCGGTGCTCGTCGCGAACGAGCCGAGCGGCAATCTCGCGGCGCGCCGTGCGGAAGTGACGAAACTCTTTTCCGAGAACGGCAATATCGTCAACGGCACCGTCCTCGCGCGGTTGCAGGAGCTTGAAATTTCGCACAAGAACGGCGAAGAGTATCTCCTGCCGTCTGAAATTATCAAGCGCGCGTTCTGATTATCAACTCACTTATCAACTTATAAACAAAAACAACATCTTATTTATGAACTTATCAACAGAAATATCAACTCACAGTAAATAAGTTTATAATTAAGTTGATAAAGCCATGATTCATCTCGATCCAAAATTCTGTTTCAGCATCCGGGACGCGCGCAAGGCGGCGCGGCTCTCGCAAAGCGAATTGGCGGCGGAAGTCGGCTGCAAGCAATCGGCCCTGTCGATGTTCGAGCAGGGGGCCGGCACCAAGCTCAACGACGAAGTCGTCCAGCGCCTGGCGGCCAAGTTTTCAATCAAGCTGCCGTCGGCGGACGCGTCTGCGGCGGAATCACCCGACATGCCGCCCGCGGCACTTCTGCCGCGCCCGCTGCCGAACGCGCCCGTTGACCGCCGCGGCTTCTGCCCGAACGTCCACTGTCCCTCGCACCGCGTCTACGAGGTGGACGGTCGAACGTTTCTCAAACCCGACCGCGCAGCGCAGGATCCCGTGGGCGGCCGCTTCTGCGCGGTCTGCGGCGAAATTCTCGAGCATGTGTGTCCGACGTGCGGCGGCCCGCTGCACGACGGCGCGGTCTGTTCCTTCTGCGGTTCGCCCTATCTGGCGCTCGCCAATAATTTTTAAAATACCCCCTTGCGCGACGGCGGCCGGATATGATATACTACTGTCACTTTTCGGAACTACGGGGTTGTGGCGCAATTGGTTAGCGCACTGGACTGTCGATCCGGGGGTTGCGGGTTCGAGCCCCGTCGACCCCGCCAGTTCGAAAGGTACGAGCGATTGCCTCGTGGTGTAATGGTAGCACCGCAGATTCTGATTCTGCTTGTTGGGGTTCGAGTCCCTGCGAGGCAACCAACAAGAACCCCGCGAAGAGGGGTTTATTTTTTTATATTCAACATGGACAACAGAAGAAAACAATTTTTCTGCTCAATCACCAAAGTTGTTTTTCTCCAGTTGTTTTCCTCCAAGTGAACAGACGGACGGCGGGCGGCGTTAATCAAAAGGAATGATGAAACGACAGACGAGCGCGCGCGGCGGTTTCACGCTGATTGAGATTCTGGCGGTGGTGATGATTCTCACCCTCGTCGCCGTTCTCGCCGTCACACGCGTTGGCACGCTCGGCGCGCGCGCGCGCGTCACCGCCGCCGAAGCCGATCTCTCGGCGATCGGCGCGGCGATCACGGATGAAGCGGTCGGGTATTTGCGCGATTTCACCGGCATCCCCGGCTTCCATCCGTCCGAACTCCGCCTCGCGAATCTGCTCATCGCCACCAATCTCTACGGACTGACCGAAACGGCGGCGGACGCGGCGGCCGGCACATGGCCGCGCGGCGTGCGTGTGGACGACGCGGGACTCGGCGAGGGGCGGGGCGTCGCGCGGCCCGCCGATTTCACCACGTGGTCCGCGGTGCGCGACCGCGGCTGGCGCGGCCCCTACGTGCGCCACGCGACCGGCCGCTTTCCGGCGCGGGACGACGTGCGCTTTGCGGGCGACGCGCCGTTTGGCGCGCGCGGCTTCTTTCCTGAACTGAGCAACCTCTACCTGCCGGACGATTTCCTGAATGAAAAGGACGGCTGTTCCATCTACGGCTTCCCGGGCGAGCCGGCGATTCTGGATCCGTGGGGCAATCCCTACGTGCTCCAGGTACCGCCGCCGCAGGCGTTCAGCAACGATGTCGCGAAGGTCTCGCCCGCCCTGCGCTGGCGCTATGCGCGCGTTGTCTCGGCGGGCGCGGACGGCATTCTTGAAACGCCCTGCTACAACGTCAATTCCACCAACAGGACGACATCGATCGCCTCGGCGCGCGACCGGCGGCTCGTGCGCCAGGCGGGACGGATCGACCGCGACGACTGCGCCGCGCGCGGTGACGACCTCGTTCTGTTCCTCAACCGCAACGACATCGACGAAGGGGAGGATGACGAATGAAACGCGGCTTCACACTTATTGAAATGACGGTCGTGCTCGTCATTCTTGCGGCGCTGACGCACCTGGCCGTCCGCCAGCTGTCGCAGATGCGCGACGCGCGGCTCGAGACGGTCGCCGACCGCCAGCTCGAAGAAATCCGCGCGGCGGTCTATGCGCGCGCGAACGGCGAATCGACGGGCTTTTTGGCGGACATGGGGCGGTTGCCGCGTATCACCAACACGACGAATGCCACGCTGGAGGAGCTGTGGATTTGTCCCGCCGGTGCGCGCGACTTTGCGCTGCGGCCGGCCGTCAGCAACAATTTCAGCGTGGCGACGGCGGACATCGGCGCGCTGGAGGACGCAGACGTGTATGTGCCGACCGGATGGCGCGGGCCGTACCTGCACATTCCGTTCGGGCGCGACGAGCTGCTCGATCCGTGGGGCAACCCGATGGTCGAGAAGGACGCGGCGGGGCTGGCGCGGCTGACGGTCACCAACGGATGGATCACCGCCGTGTCGCATTATGGCGCGACGGGTCAGCGGCGCGGGAAGCGGACGCTGCCGCTCGCACCGCCGCAGGGGGAGACGAGCCGTCTTGTTATCACGTTTGCTGCGGCGGACGCGGCGGGTATGGTGACGTGCCGATGGTACGGCGCGGCGGACGGCTGGATTACCGGCGGTGTGACGAACGACGCGCCCCTCGCCAAGCCGATCATCTTTTCGGATCTCGCGCCTGGGCTGAAGGTCATCACGGATTCGCTGACCGGCACGGCGCGGTACATCGATCTTCGCCCCGGCGACAACCTTCTGCAGATCCCGCTCCCCTGATTCCGCCCCTCATCTTCCTCCCTCCCTCCACCTCCAGTGGGGAGCCACCCCATTGTCACTTCGTTTTTCGCTGAATTTTTATTAGTTTTTCGCATTTAACGCGTTTCTTGCGAAATTCGCCCTTGCTTTTTCGAGCGGTTTATGAGATAATACATTCTGTTCCTCAGAATTGATTGCCGTCGGCGGGCGGCTACACGGGGGAACCGTTGTAACACTGCGGGTTTTAGCTTCAGGAGTCCATTAGGAGACCGGTGGGTCGGGGGTGAAGATCGGAGCCGCTGCAGTGCCGCGTTGCGCGAGAGCCGGCTGGCTCGCAGGTCGCCGAAGGGTGACGCCTAACGCGCGCGGATTGGCCCGGCATGGCCCATTCTGGATTGCCGAACGCGCGGCCGTGTGGCCGTGCGCATCCAGAAACACCAAGTGGAGGGCCAGATTATGGCAAGGACGGCAAGAGTCAAGAGCAAAGGCGAGGGAACGGCGTATTATCACCTGATCTCGCGCGCCTGCAACAGGCAGTTCCTGTTCAGAAAAAATGCACCGAAGGACAAGCTAGCGGAACTTGCGCGCAGGGCGGCTGAATTCAGCGGAATCCGACTGATCGCGTTCGCGATCATGGACAATCACTACCACATTCTTTGTGCGGTGACACGCTCTGCGAAACCGGTTTCGCAGGAAGAGATCATTCGTCGTATTGCCATCCTCAAAGGTGAGAAGGCGGCGACGGAACTGGCGGAGCGCTGGGACGGTCTTGCGGCGGCCGGCTTCACGGCAAGCCTTGACGCGGAGCTCGCGCGTTACCGTGCGCGGATGGATGACATCAGCGGGTTCATGAAGACGATGAAGGAGCTTTTCGCGATCTGGTACAACCGCGAATACGGCTACAGCGGCAGCGTCTGGAGCGGGGCGTTCAAGTCGACATTCGTCGAGGGCGGTCGCCATCTTGAATACTGCCGCCGGTACATCTTGATGAATCCCGTGCGAGCGGGGATCGTCGTGCAGGCGAGGGAATATCGTTGGGTATGGTGCGAAAACCCGGCCGAAACTGAAGTTTTCGCGGGGTGCCTCCCCAAAGGGTGAAGTCGACATTCGTCGAGGGCGGTCGCCATCTTGAATACTGCCGCCGGTACATCTTGATGAATCCCGTGCGAGCGGGGATCGTCGCGCAGGCGAGGGAATATCGTTGGGTATGGTGCGAAAACCCGGCCGAAACTGAAGTTTTCGCGGGGTGCCTCCCCAAAGGGTGGAGCGTGGCGGTACGAGTGGCGCAGGTCGGGGATGGAAAGCTATTTGGTAGCGAGGCGTTTGTGAAGGAATGGATCATCCGCCTAGGCGATAAGTTCCCCGCCGCATCGACGGGCGTGCATGCGGTCGGTTTGATCGGATTTTCGTCGCATGGATGGCGGCTGGCGAAGAAGGCGGAAAAGACGGCGGGATCTGAAAAGTGAAAAGAAAAGACGGAAAGACGAGAGAAATGAATCAGCTACATGGGGTGGCTCCCCTGGGTGGATAGTGTGAAAACGCGGATGGGGTGAATGACGAAAAAGCACGAGGAAGGAGAGGTGGTGCCATGGGAAGTATGATCATGGAGGCCTGTATAGCCTTGACCGGACCGACACGATCGCTGATGAATGTGCGCAATCTCGCGGCCCTGCTGAGGTCCCGCCTGCAGCGTTGGCTCTCATCACGTCCCTCCGGCGGAAAAATTCACCAAATTTTTACTGAGCATGAGTCATGCCCGCAGATTTATGATATAATGATCATAAGTAGAAACTGCGCCCTGAATTTTCAACAAGGTCACGAGAGATGAAAAAAACAACTGAACACACGTCGGCAGTGACGCCCCGCGCCGCTGGTACTCGTCAATCATGGACATCCCGCGCCTTCGCGCTGCTCGGCATTCTCGGCCTCGCCGCGGCGGCGCATGCAGAGTATTATGGGTGGACTGGTGCAAGTGAAACAGACACCAATTACAGTACTCCGTCCAACTGGGGCGTGGAAACTGGCTATCCTGGAACGGGTGATGGTGCGATGTTCACGGAGGCGGCCGCAGAAAAGACCGTGATGTTCAATGGTACATATTCGCCGGACTGGGTCTGGGTTGCAACAAGGGACGTGTCGAAGCCCGTAACCTGGGCGGCGGACGACTCCGAGAACGGAATGACGGTTTCCGGCAATATCGGTGTGGCAGATGGCGATAATACAGACGGCGCTCAAGTTGGGGCGCTCAAGATATTGTCAGGCACCTATAAGGCTAATGGAATCTTCAAAGTGGGCTATGGAGCCGCGACGGCCGCCAAGGTCGAGATTCTGGGCGGATCGGTTACAGTCAACGGCTCTGAAGCAGAAACCTTTCTCGATAATGCTCTTCCGAACGGGACATTTGCTGCAAAAATCGGCAGCGGGCTTGGTTTTGCCGCCGATATCACCGTGCAAGATGCCGCTGTATCTTTCCCGAATGGCGATATCGGACTCGGCTTCTGGGGGGCTTGGCAGGATGCTTACGACAGCGAAACAGTCAACGCGAATCATCTGGCGGTTGGCCATTTGACGGTGGATGTCAACGCAAACGGCACGCTCTCTTGCGGCACGGAAGAATCGCCTCGCGGACTGTTCCTTGGTGGATATGGCGTTGAACCCATCACGGTCAACATCAATCAGGGCGGTACGCTTTGTGTTGGACGAATCTATCGTCTTTATGCCAGTAACGGGAGTGTCAACATCAACGGCGGCACCATAAAAGTCCTCGGTTCTTACAACGGCGCATTCATCGCTAACGACGGCATAGCTTACACGGTTGACGGAAACGCCACGCTCAATACGAACGGCAAGGAAATCACGATTGCGGCGGTCATCGGCGGAACAGGCACGCTCAACATCATCGGCGGCGGAAAGGTGACGTTCACGGTTGAGCCGACATGCATGGTTTCGTCTTCTGACGACACGCCGTTTGTGCGCCCCAGCGACACTCCTGTTGTCGAAAATGCTTATTACTGGGTTGGAGGCGCTGTTGGAGAAAATTCGCGTCTCGCATTTAGCGCAACAGCCGGGAAGTGGAGTCTGTCGGACGGCGGAGAACCTATCGCAGACTTTGTCCCTGGTGAAGGCGATACGGCAGTGTTCACTTCCGCTGGGGTGAATTTGTATGCAAACAATGTTGCAGCTAATATACGTGCGCTTGCTGACGTGAGTTTTTACAATCATGATACAAAAAATGATTACGTCATGTCAGGCGATTTGTATATAGAGGCAGGTGCTACATTGTCCATAAAGGCAATCAAGGGCCACAGTTTGACACAGACTGGTGCTGTGGTGGGTTCTGGCACGCTTCGAGTCTATGCAGAAGTGATGAGCTCCACCGCAAACATTAACGGTGATACATCAGCATTTGCAGGCGATGTTAAGTTTGTTGTTGGTGGCAACAACACCCTAGCCTCGTGCCGGATTGGCAATGTAGCTGCGGCAAACAATGCTCTTTCTTCTTGGAATGTTTTCTTGACTGAGAACAGCATTGTTCCGTATCGCGATTCGACCCGCACTGGATACACGGCATTCCCGCTCAGCGATACGACATACAGATTTGGCGCTCTGAATGCAGTTGTTTCTTATCCTGACAAGGCGCCGGCCAATAGTACGTTTGTCATTGGCGGGCGTGACAATGAGGATAGCTCGGTGTACGGCCAGTTCCAGAGCGGCGGCAATACGATTGTATGGAATGCCGATTCGGCGGTCAATCCTGATGTGACGCTGACGCTCGGCGTTGTCAACTGCGCGGGCCTGACGGTCACCGGCGGCGGCATTGTCAAGTTCACCGGCACTGATGCTCTGCCAGCCGCATTTATGCTTTCTGACAAGGGCGCGTATCTTGCAATGGCGGCGGATGCAGATTTGAATGTGGCGGTTGCGGCGGCTGTTACGAAAATTGGTGAAGGCGTGCCTGTGGGCTTCTATTCAAGCGAAGCGGACGAGACGTCTGTCAATCTCTTGCCCGCTACCGCGCTTGTCGGTCAGACGCTGTGCAAGAGGGGCTCCGGGACCGTATTTCTGACAAAGCTCCCGGCAAGCGGAGTCAATGATATCGTTGTTCGCGAGGGCACGCTTGTTCTCCCGCACGGTGCAGTTGTCAGGAATGTGACCGTTGCAGAGAATGCTCTGCTTCTTGTTGAACTGACCGGAGCTGAAGATAACGAGGTTGTCTTCAAGTATGAGTCGATCAGTGGCGATGTGTCGTATCGCAGCCTTTCAAGCATCGGCAAGATCGAAAAAGATGACGAGGCCAAGACCTGGACTTATGTTGTCACGGGTTCGGCCCGGACCTTCAAATGGAATGGTGAAGAGGGGGCCGCGTGGACCGAGGCGAGCAACTGGCTGATTGTCGATGGCGAGTCAGAGACGACCGCAACTGATATCCCGTCTACGATTGATACGGTTCTGTTCGACAAGAACGCAACGATTTCCGCTTCCGGCACGCTCGCGGGCGATGTTCAGATCGCCGAGGGGGTCACGCTTACGATCCCGGCCGGGCTGACATTCTCCAAACTGACGGCAGCTTCCGGCGCGAAGATTGCGTTTTCCGCGGATCCGATCGGTACGGTCGGCGGCACGCTGACGCTCATCTCGGTGGGTCAGGGGGCTGGCGTATCTGACGCGTTTGACCTGCCGCCAACTTACAGCGTCGGTGTTGACGCCGTCACCGGCGCGTTCACGGCCACGCGCATGTCCGGGACATACACATGGACGGGCGCGAAGGACAACAACTGGGCAACGGGCGGCAACTGGAAGGTCGGTAGCTCTGTTGTGTTCGAGATTCCCGCTGCCGAGGACACTGTCGTGTTCCCGACTTCTGATGCCGAAGGGTTTGAGGCTTGGGAAGTTACGCTTCCTTGGGATGTGTATGCTGAAACGGTCACGCTGAACGCGAATGTCATCCTAAGCGGTGAACGGACGCTTAAGGCGCACACGATCAACGGCTCGGCCGAACTGAAGCTCAACAATGCGCATATCGGGTGCAACGGCCAGGCCATGATTGTCAACTGCCCGCTGAACATCCTGCCGAAGACAACCGATTATATCTATCTCATGGGCTACAATGCGACGCTCAACGGCGCACTGTACGGCAGCGGCAAACTTGTTTCTGATGCGAACAAAGTGCAGAATACCGGTGTGACCTTCAATGGTGACGTCAACCAATTCTACGGCGAGTTCGAGACGACGAATTACAACAATCGCGATCATACGGATATGGCAGCTTCCCTGTACGGTTCCGAACATGCAGTTTGGCGCACATCACCAAGTGCAGGCGGCGCAAACGGCCCGGCGCAGGAATACATTATACATTCTGAATCAACATTGTACAAGTTCGGTGCATACGTCGGCGGCTTCTGGGTTGGCAAACTTAATCCGCAGATAGAAATTGGCGCGCGTGCCGATGTTGACAGTTCGTTCAGCCTTTATTCCTATGGTGTGCGTTCTAAGTACAAAATCACTAAAGTCGGCAGCGGATCAATGACCATCACCAATGAAAAGGGCGACCCGCAGATCGGAACGCTGTATCCGAATGACGGCGCGTCCATCATCTACACGACGCCCGAAACGATCACTTTTGGCGGCGGCGCGCTGAAGACGCCGATCTACGAAACCATCACCGGCAAGGCGATCAAGTACATCTATGTCAATGCAACTGACGCGACGGACGAGAGGGTGCTGGACGAAGATGCCGGTACTTCATTCACGGAAGAAGATGTCGTCTATAACTACAAGGAATCGAAGGAGGTTGATGTCAGAGGACCGTACTATCCCGACGTTTCCGCAGTCATCAAGGATTCCACCGGTCCGATCTGGTTCGATACCGATGATGCCGACTATACATGGGCGGCGACGCTTGACTACAGCAACAAGGGCGGCTTGACCAAGTCTGGATCGGGCACGCTGACGCTGGCTACGGAACCAAACTACACAGGCGTGACATGGGTTCAGGCCGGTACGCTTGTCGTTCCCGAGGGTACATCGATCACTCTTGATCCGCGTTCGCTCGGCACCGTCAGCGGCGGAACCGTTACCAGCTACGCCTATCGCCCGGACACCGTGCTCGACGGAACCGAAGCGGGCGATGATGACCTGACCGGAAACATCGACGTCTCCGGCATCCAGAAGATCGATATCTCCGATCCGTCCTACGTGACTGCGCTGGTAAACCAGAGACGCGTGGTCCTCTGCGGAACGACCGGCAGCATAACGGGGCTGGACTTCCGGCACTTTGTCCAGGGCGAAACGCTGCTTGTGCCCGAGCGGCCCGAGGAGGTGTCTGAGAAGAATTGGGACTGGTCGGTCAGGATCATGCAGGTGGACGGCAAGCGTTGTCTCTGCGTTGCACCGCGCGTTGTCCCGTATACGATTCGCATTCGTTAAGCGAATCAAACCCGCAAAGGGGCTGGGGCGCGCCGCACGGCGCGCCCTTTGCTTTTGACGCGCGCGGTGCGAGGGTGCGATGTGTGGGGACAGACCCCGGCGAAATAACGATAATGGATCATAAATGGCAATGATCGCGACAAAAATTGAATGTTGATTGGGGTCTCTCCCCAATTCGGCGATTGAAAATATGCGGGGGACAGGCCCCAAAAGTTTTGACTCCGAAAGTTTAGTGAAAATTTTGGTTCGGCACTTGACGCCCGCGCGGCGTTTATGCTAAAATTGCTTCAAAATCACGATGAAGGGAATCTTATGAAATCAATCCGACTCAAAGCATCGGTCGCGATGCTGGCTGTTGCCACGCTCGCGTTTTCCACCCAGGCCGGCGACGACCTCACATGGTCTGGTGACAGCGGGAATTATTCAGCTCCCGCCAACTGGACCTCTGGCGGAGATTTGACGGGATACACGTCGATCTTCGATTGGAAGACGGATGCGCCTGGCAAGAACATCCGTTTTGGCGGCGCGGCCGCCGGCAAGATGGTGACAATGGACATCTTGGACAACCGCGTCTGGAACTGCTGGTTCTACAACGGCGCGACGCCCGTGACATTCGCCGCCGCCGATACAACCACAGGTTTCGAGGCCTATTGGGGCTTCCATATCTGCGCTGCGGCTAACGACGTCGCCGCGCTGACGGTCATCAACGGCTTGTACACGACACCTTCGGTCGAGAATACAGACAACGCATCTTCGTGGGGAACGGGCGATGACGCGAAGTTCACGCTCAACCTCGCCGGCGGCAAGATCGACCTCTGGGGCCATAAGGGCACAGACGGCCTCTATCTCACGCACGGCAAAGGCGTTGCGAGCACGATCAACATCACCGGCGGCACGCTCGCCGTCGCGAACGATATCGCAATCGGCAACGCGGATACGGACGATACAAGCTCCACGACCATCAGCATCTCGAACGGCGGCTCCCTCTCGTGCGGCACGGCGACCGTTTCCAAGTGGCTCAAGTTCCCCGCCGCCGGCACCGGCAAGACGACCATCAACCTCAATGCGGGCGGCACGCTCGCGCTCTGGCACTTCCGCCATGAAGCGGCCGGTCAGAGCACACTTAATTTCAACGGCGGCACGCTCAAGGTCCTCGGCGACATCGGCTACGGGATCATCAGCTACAACGAGGCGACAGACGCGTCAACGATGGTCGTCACCCTGCAAGAAAACGGCGGCATCATCGATACCGATTTCAATACGTCGCTCAACAACCCGGTCTCCGGCTCGGGTTCGCTCACCAAGAAGGGCACGGGCAGGCTGACCTTCAACGTCATGCCGGTCTTCACGGGCACGCTCACGGTCGCCGAGGGCGCGGGTTCGGTCATCCTCCCGGCCGGCGCGACGATCACAGCGGGCACGAATACCCGGACGCGCGCTGTCACGGATGGCGTCGAATATTATTACGGTCTGCCGGAGGCTGCGCTGACAGAGGCGGATGTCGACAGCGGTTCGCTTGTTCTGACAGCCAATTCGATGCTGACGATCGGCAGCGACACGACGCTTGATGCGCTTTCCGTGAGCGGGCCCTACACGCTGACGATCGCCGGCGACAGCACGCTGACCGTCGGCCGCCTCACGATCGCCGCCGGCACAACCGTGCAGCTCGCCTCCGGCGCCACCCTCGCAACCGGCGCGCTTCGCGCGACCACCGTCACGGGCGCGGGCGTCATCGGCTACACGGGCGTTGAACCGGACGCGCTGACGAGCTGGGCCGATTCCGCGAACTGGACGGGCACGGTGTGGGTGCGCGGCCTCACGCAGAATGCTTGGAATCCCTCCGCGCTCGGCAATGCGCTTTCCACGCTTCGCATTTCGGGCTTCACCGGCTATTTTGCTCAGGCGTATATCGTTGTTCCGTTTGCCGTGGAGCTAGAGAACGATACGTACGACTTTGCCGCGAACATCAACAACGGCTACTCCTATAATCCGAACGGAAAGGCGTATTTTGCGACGCCGACGCTGAAAGGCTCGGGTACCTATACGGCAAACGGAACTGGCGGCTCGCTCTTTATCGTCACAACCGACTGGAGCGAATTCACGGGCGTTTTCAATCTGACGGGCAAGACGGTGTGGCTTGGTTTTGATGCACCCGGCACGTCGCCGGGCTGGGCGGCCGATGGCGATGAAGACAGCGCGAACGGCACTGTCGCCGGCGGCATCCGCATCGCTGCCGGCAAGTCGCTCAACTGGAACACGGCCTGGACGCTGACCAAGTTCTTTGGCGACGGCACCATCAAGATGGCCGCGCCGTGGGATGCGACGACGGCGTTCGCAGGCTATGTCGGCGATTCGACCCTTTGGACGGGCACGGTCGAACTGGCGGCGCATGAAGCGACTGCGAGTGTTTCTGTCTGGCCTGCGCGCATGGGCAACGCCAATTCCACGGTTGTATTCAAGGGCCTGACGAGCAATGGCGGCTCGCACTGGCTGGGTGACACGACCGTGATCGCCGCCACATGGCAGCTTGACGGCGATTGCACGATTGACAATGGTTCTCAAGGAAGTGTCTACACAATCGACAGGTTGACGGGAACCGGCAATCTTGCGTTTGAACATACGGCCAGTTCGATTACAATCAATATCAATAAACTTGACGGCTACACGGGTGAGCTTTCCGCGCTGTCGTACGACCGTGTGAATGTGGGGGCGGTTGTTCTGTCGGAGCCACCCGCGGTCGATACCAAACTCTTTACTGTCACGACGACGGATTATCATCGCAATGTCTTCTGCGCCCAGCCGACGGTTCTCGTCGGTGATGACGAATATATCTGCACGGCGGAACTCCGCACCGACGGCTATTACATCACGGCTGCCGGACGTACGCTCTACTGGGTCGGCGGCGAACGCGGCGCATGGAACGAGGATGCCAACTGGGCGCTTTCAAACGGCGCCGAGACAACGGCACCGGTCGCATCCTGTATCGACCACGTGGTCTTCACGAATGATGTTGAGCTGACGGTCTCCACCCACGCCTATGCGAATACCGTGACACTGGATGCCGATGTGACGCTCAAGAGCGCGTCCAATTCGGCCTATTTGCGGCCTTATGTCATTGACGGCAACGGCACGCTCCGCCTTGCGGGTGCGTGGATCGGCTCGACGGGCCGCGTCCTTGATGTCTATAGCCCTGTCGAAGTCGTGACGGATACGGAAAACTGGCTCGCCTGCAATTCGGGCTATCGTGTCAACATCCGCGGCAATCTTTCCGGCAGCGGCACGCTGAAAGCGCATCATTCTGGTTCTCAGAATACCGGCGCGGCGTTCTATGGCGACAACTCCGCGTTCGCGGGCACGTTTGAATCGACGAACTACAACAATCGTGACGCGACCTATCTCGCCTCTGCGAAGTCGTCCAGCGCCGGCGCGGTCTGGAAAGTAGACGCATCCAACAGCAAGTCGACGGAAAATGTATTCCCCTCCACCGACAATGCGTACAAGTATTTTGGTGCGTATCAGGGTACGATGTGGATGAACAGCGGAACGAAGGTCGAGATTGGTGCGCGCGATGATATCGAAAGTACGCTCTATCCGCGTGCCCATACATCTTACAACGGCTACACGATCCGCAAGGTTGGCGGCAATCTCCTGACGCTCAACTATACGTTGGCAAGCAACTCCAAGACAAAAATCGCCTCTTTGGAGATTGCCGGCGGTTCTGTTGCGCTCGCGGCGGATTATTTCACTGACACCGCCTCGCTTCTTGCGATTTCGTTCACAGGAACCGGTGGTGAGATGTCTGCGACGGGCGTGACGGCGCTCAACGCGGGACTCTTTGTCAATTCGACCGCACCGATCGTCTTTAACGACGGCGATGTGAATTGCGAATGGTCGGGGCAGGTCGCCGCGTCCAATGTCGGCGGTCTGACGAAGAAGGGCGCGGGCACGCTGACGCTGACGGCGGTTCCGCTCTACAAGGGCCCGACGGTTGTCACGGCGGGCAAACTCGTTGTTCCGTTCGGCACGAAGTTCGAGTCGCTGACGCTGGAGGGCGACGCAAAAGTCGAGGTCGACATGTCGACGGCGGTTGACAACGCCCTGGCTTTCAGCTCGGGCAAGTTCACGGGCGACGCGGCGAATGTGACGCTGCAGGACAACGCGCCGGAAGGCTACAGCGGTGTCCAGAGTCTGGGCTCCGACGAGACGATCATCTACGGCAACGGCTCGCGCACCTTCACCTGGGTTGGCCCGACACCGTCGACGGATGAAGGCGGTACAGATGATTATCTGTGGACGACGCCGTCGAACTGGTCGGTCAGCGACGAGTCGACAACCGATTACCCGACCGCGCTGGACGATGTCGTGTTCAACACCGGGAAGCCGGGCTTCAATATCGTCGCAGACATGACGGTCAAGTCCGTCACGGTCAACGGTTCCGATTCCTTCACCTTCGAAGCCTATCACACCCTGACGGTGCTGGGTGACTTCAAGTTGACGAATGGCGGCACACTCTATGTTAGCGGTGCCGGTGCGCTTGAGGTGAACGGGAGTCTTTCCGGCGTCAACATGGTCGAAATGAGCGCCCAGTCGGCGACATACGCGATTATCAGCGCGCATCCGTATTACACCGAAAAGCTTTCGGCGACGGAGGACCTGGAAGTGACATGGCTGGCGGGCGCGGGTACGATCGCCTCCTCTGCCGACCAGACGGTGACAATCGCCGATGAAGATGCGACGAGCACGTTCTTCGGAACGCTGTCCGGCGCGATGGGCCTGAAGAAGGCGGGCGCCGGCACACTCGAACTGCAGGGGCCGAACACCTTTACGGGCGACGTGGCGATTGATGCCGGCACGCTGAAACTCGGCAGCATTTTTGATTCGCTCAAGAGCAGCTGCCGTTATCAGTTCGCGGCCGACGACACCCGTAATTTCTCCTTTGTCAACGGAAGTACGACACAGATCGCAACGTTGAAGGGCGCCTTCGGTGAAGCGTTGAACAAGGACAGCGGAACGTATGCGGAATATGTGGAAAGCGACAGCGATTACTTTAACGGCAAGCCGTTCATCAAGTTCCAGTCGGGTCAGTATTCGCCGACCAGCAAGCATTATTCGAGCTCGTCTGTTTTCGTGTATCAGAAGAACACGGCGGCTTCCGGCAACGAATGTCTGGGCTATTATAAGTCGGATAGCAATATCGACTATTTCTACATTAACGGTGCGTCGTGGTATCTGAACAACAACGGAACGCAAAATGCCTGGGCCCTCTTCTCGGACGGCGCACATTCGACGGCGTTCACGGTCGGGAAGAAGTCTGTCGTGGCGATTGACAAGTGGATGGTGTCCAGCGCCAATCGCGAGGACCACATCGGCACCTCGTTCAACGGGGCAGTTGCGGAGGCGTGGGGCTTCACCAAGATCCTTTCGCTGGAAGAACGCGCGGCGGCCGAAGCCTACCTGATGCAGAAGTGGGGCTGCGATGACGCCGAGGATCATCAGATTCTGCCGAAGACCGCCAACGTGACGATGAAGGCGGGGACAACGCTCGATCTGGGCGGCATGACGCAGACGGTCAAGTCGTTCGCCGGCGCGGGCACGGTCCGGAACGGCGCGCTGAAGACCGCGACGGGCGTCGTGACCGCGACGGGCGCGCTCACCGTCCCGGCGGTCGCGGGCCAGACCTACGTGATGGCCGCGGGCAACCTCACGCTCACGGGCGACGAGACGGCGAAGGGTGTCTTCATCCAGGTCCCGGACGGTGCGAAGGCGGTCGGCCGCCTGATCGTGCCGCACGGCTGGACGGTCGGTGCCGACGCCGCCTGCGATGTCGTGGTGACGGACCTCCCGAAGAACTGGAACGTGCGTCCGCAGCGCGAGGGCGACGATACCGATCAGTGGTTCATCGGTCCGAACGCGTTCGTGCTCCATCTGCGCTAAACGCGTTGGCGGCGGGGCGCACGCCCGGCCGCCCGGCGGAGGCGAGGGGCTGCGGGTTTGCCGCGGCCCTTCGTCGTCCGAACGCGCGCGCCGCCCGGCGGTGAACGGACGCCCGCGCGGCGGCGTTAGAAAGAAGGAATGACGATAAAACGGAAACATGGCTGAACGATTGCCAGATTCGCTGTTGAGCGATGCGCGCGCCTTCCGGCAGCAGGTCCGGCTGGCGGCGGTGCAGGTCGCCGCGCTGAACGAACCCGAGCTCGCCTTTGCGCTCGCCTACGAGGTGGAGCCGTTTTCGCACGTCGCGGCCGCGGAGGCGGGCGTCGCCTGGCGCGAACTCCCGTCGACGGATCCCGCGATCAAGGTCTACGACGTCGCCGTGCGCAAGGCCGGCCGCGCGGGCGCGCGCGGCGGCGCCACCGCCGACGGCCTCGCGCGCTTCCTTCGCCCCGCCGCGCTCGTCGGTGCGCTTCTCCTCCTCGCGGCCGCCGCCGACGGCACGTGGCTGACGCTCCAGCGCGCGTCGCTCGCGCGCCGTCTCGCGACGCAGCGCGATCTCGATGCGCGCGTCCAGCGCGTCCAGTCCTCCGCGCGCGCCATCGCCGCCGAAGCGGAGCGGCTGCGCACGGCCCGCGCCGCCGCCCGGCGCGCCCAGGACGACGTCGCCGCGCGGCGCCTCGCCTATCCCGAAATCCTGCGCGTGATCGCCGCCACGTGCGGCGGCAAGACCGTCGTCCGGAGTTTCGCGTCGGAAGCCGCGCCGTACACGATCCGCCTGAGCGCCGTCGCGGCATCGGCCGAGGACGCGGCGCACGTGATGTCCGCGCTCACGCACGCGGCGGCCGCGGTGAATTGGTCGCTCACGCCCGGCCCCATCGCCACGAGCGCGCAGGGCGCGACCGCCGAATTCACCTGCACGCTCGCCTACGAAGGAGGTGAGCCGTGACCGAGATCCGCACGCAGGACAGGCTCTTCGTCTTTCTCGCCGTGCCGCTCGCGCTCGTCGCCGCCTACGTCTGGTTCTGGCGGATCGACACGGCGCGCCAGATCCGCGCCGCGCGCGACGAAAGTGCCGCGCTCGTCACCGCCGACGATTTCCCGTTCGAGATGAAGAAGGCCGAACGCCGCCTCGCCGACGCCCGCGCGGAACTCGCGGCGGAGCAAGCGCTGCCGCCGCCGGTCCTGAAGGTGAAGGGCAACGCGGCCGCGACCGCCGCCGAACGCGAAAGCGAGGTCCTGCGCATCCTGCGCGCGGCGGGGCTGGGCATCCTCCGCAGCGACGTCGTGACCGACGCGGGCGCGCTCGCGCAGAAGCTCGCCGCGACCGGCGTCTGCCCTGCGCCGATCGGCCGCCGCTACACGCTCGACGGCGCGTACCCGGCCGTGCGGCGCGCGCTCGATGCGTTTGCCGCCGAAGAGCGCGCGGTGCTCGTCGAACGCGTGGAGATGCGCGCGGCGGGCGCGGGCCGCTGGACGATCACCCTGTGGCTGTAAGGAGAGACGCGATGCTGCCTGCGAACGGACTACTGGAACATGCCGAGGCGCTGACCGACAGCGTCCAGCTCGTCGACCGCATCCTGCGCGCGGGCCTCTTCACGCACGCGAGCGACATCCATCTCGATCCGGCCGCCGACGGCACGCGCGTGCGCTTCCGCATCGACGGCGAGCTGGAGGAGGTGCTGCACATCCCCGCCGCGATGCAGGCCGCCGTGACGAGTCGCCTCAAGGTGCTCGCGGGCCTCGACATCGCCGAGCGCCGCGCGCCGCAGGACGGCGGTTTCGCGTGGCGGCTGCCGACGGGCGGCGCGCGCGCGGGACAGGCCGCGGCCGCGCTCGACATCCGCATGGCGACGCTGCCCGTGCGCCACGGCGAGCGCGTGACGCTGCGCCTTCTGGAAACGGGCGGGCGGCGGCTGACGCTCGACGAGCTCGGGATGAGCGACGCGGACCGCGCGGCGTTCGACGCAGTCATCCGGCGGCCGCACGGCCTCGTGCTGCTGACCGGGCCGACGGGCAGCGGCAAGACGACGACGCTCTACGCCGCGATCCAGGAGCTGCTCAAGGGCGAGCCGAAGAACATCCTGACGGTCGAGGACCCGATCGAATACGAGATTCCCGGCGTCGCGCAGGCGGAGGTCGATTCGGCCGACAAGGTCAATTTCGCGAAGGCGCTCAAGTCGCTCCTCCGCCACGATCCCGACGTCGTGATGATCGGCGAGATCCGCGACGCGGCCTCGCTCGACGCGGCCGTCAAGGCGGCGCTCACGGGCCATCTCGTCCTCTCGACGCTGCACACGAACGACGCGCGCGCGACCGTGACGCGCCTCGTCGACATGGGGCTCGATCCCGCGCTCGTGCCCGCGACGCTGCGCCTCGCCGTCGCCCAGCGGCTCGTGCGGCGGCTCTGCCCCGCGTGCCGGCGGCCGGGGTCGAACGGGTACGAGCCGGTCGGCTGCCCGTCGTGCGGCGGGCGCGGCTACGCGGGGCGCATCGGCATTTTCGAACTGTACGAACCGGGCGGCGACGCAAACCGCCCGACGATGAAAGACGATGCGCGCGCGAAGGTCGCCGCGGGCATCACGTCGCTCGCCGAGGTGATGAAGGTCCTATGAATCCGCACGCGGTGGGCTTCTTCGATTCCGGGCGCGGGGGGCTGTGCATCCGCGACGCCTTCCGGCGCGAATGCCCGGACGAGTCGACCGTCTATCTCGCCGACAGCCGGCACTGCCCCTACGGCAACCGGCCGCCCGCGGAGATCATCCGCCTCTCCGATGCCTGCGTGAAGCGCCTCCTGAAGTGCGGCTGCAAGATGATCGTCGTCGCCTGCAACACCGCGACGGCGGCGGCGATCGACTATCTGCGCGCGCGCTATCCCGATGTGCCGTTCATCGGCATCGAGCCCGCCGTCAAGCCGGCCGCGCTCCGGTCGAAGACGGGCGTCGTCGGCGTGCTCGCGACGGCGGGCACGTTCGGCGGGCGGCTCTACAACGAGACGAAGGCGAAGTTCGCGAAGGACGTCACCGTGCTCGCGACGGTCGCGGACGAGTTCGTGACGTTCGTCGAGCGCGGCGAGACGTCCGGGCGGCGCGTCGCGGCGGCGGTCAGGAAGCGCCTCGCGCCGCTCCTCGCGGCGGGTGCGGACAAGATCGTGCTCGGCTGCACGCACTTCCCGCACCTGCGGCCCGTCATCGAACAGATCGCGGCGGGACGCGCGGAGGTGATCGATCCGTCGGCGGCCGTCGCGCGCCAGGCGCGGCGGCGGCTGGAGGAGCTGGACCTGCGGACCGACGGCGCGCGGCCCGCGACGCACGAATTTCTGACAACAGCACGAATTTCTGACAACAGGGAGACAGACATGAAGATACAGGGATGCGTATTCGACTTCGGCGGCGTGATGACGACCTCCACGGCGATGCCCGACCGGGTGCGGCCGCTCGTGAAGGAGCTGGGCATCGACTGGCGGATTCTGGAGGACGGCTTCGCGAAGTACCGCCGCCTGATGGACGGCGACTTCATGACGATGGAGGAGATGTACGACCGCATCTTCGCCGACGGCGGCGTGACCGTGCCGCCCGCGGCGCGCGCGCGCATCATCGAGGAAGACTTCGCGAGCTTCCTCTTCCGCAACGAGCGCACGCTCGCGTGGATGCGCGAGCTGAAGGCGCGCGGCTTCCGGATCGGGATCCTCACCAACATGTCGAGCGTGTTCGGACAGAAGTTCCGCGCGACGTTCGCGGACTTCGTGGCGACGGCGGACGCGATGGTCATCTCCGGCGAGGCGAAGCTCTACAAGCCGATGCGCGAGATCTACGACCTGCTGCGCGAACGGATCGATCTCCCGGCCGCGTCGCTCTGCTTCTTCGACGACGTCGAGGCGAACTGCGCGGGCGCGCGCGCGGCGGGCTGGCACGCGATCCGCTTCGTGACGAACGAACAGGCCGCCGCCGACTTCAATGCGCTCGCGGAACAGATGTAAAATTTACCCACTTGCGCGATTGGGCAATAATTTGGTATACTATGCAAGTTTTCGTCTTTGAAGAGGCCACTTTAGCTCAGTAGGTAGAGCACATCCTTGGTAAGGATGAGGTCGGCGGTTCGATTCCGCTAGGTGGCTCCAGACGGGGCGGGAAACGAAGAAGAACAACAACTCACAGGAGTCCATAAAATGGCAAAAGAAACATTCGATCGCGGCGGAAAGCCGCACGTGAACGTCGGCACCATCGGCCACGTCGACCACGGCAAGACCACGCTGACGGCCGCTATCACCCACGTCCAGAGCCTCAAGGGCCTCTGCGAGGAGATCAAGTACGACCAGGTCGCGAAGGCTTCCGAGTCCGCGGGCCGTCGTGACGCGACCAAGATTCTGACGATCGCCTCCTCGCACGTCGAGTATTCCACGGCGAACCGCCACTACGCGCACGTCGACTGCCCCGGCCACGCCGACTACGTCAAGAACATGATCACCGGCGCCGCGCAGATGGATGGCGCGATCCTCGTCGTGTCCGCCGTCGACGGCCCGATGCCGCAGACCCGCGAGCACGTGCTGCTCGCCCGTCAGGTCGGCGTGCCGAAGATCGTCGTCTTCCTCAACAAGTGCGACCTCGTCGATGACGCCGAGATGCTTGACCTCGTCGAGATGGAAGTGCGCGAGCTCCTTTCCAAGTACGACTACGATGGCGACAACGCGCCCGTGATCCGCGGTGCGGCGTATCCCGCCACCCAGGCCGCCAGCGCCGACGATCCGGCGTGCAAATGCATCACCGAGCTCATGGATGCGCTGGACACCTACATCCCCGAGCCGCAGCGCGAGCTTGACAAGCCGTTCCTCATGCCGATCGAGGACATCTTCTCGATCGAAGGCCGCGGCACGGTCGTGACCGGTCGCGTCGAGCGCGGCATCGTCAAGGTGGGCGACGAAGTCGAGATCGTCGGTCTCAAGCCGACGGCCAAGACGGCGGTCACCGGCGTCGAGATGTTCCGCAAGCTCCTCGATCAGGGCCAGGCGGGCGACAACATCGGCACGCTCCTGCGCGGTACCAAGAAGGAAGACGTCTGCCGCGGCCAGGTGCTCGCGAAGCCGGGTTCCATTACCCCGCACACCGAGTTCAAGGGCCAGGTCTACGTCCTCACGAAGGAAGAGGGCGGCCGCCACACGGCGTTCATGAAGGGCTATCGTCCCCAGTTCTACATCCGCACGACGGACGTGACGGGCGACATCCAGCTCCCCGAGGGCGTCGAGATGGTGATGCCGGGCGACAACGTCGAGATCACGGTCAAGCTCATCGCTCCCGTGGCGCTCGAAGAGAAGATGCGTTTCGCGATCCGCGAAGGCGGCCGCACCGTCGGCGCCGGCACGGTCTCGACCGTCATCAAGTAAAGACTGAAAGTCTTCTGTGAGATGCCTGCCCGTCAGCCCCGGCCTGCCAGTGGTCGGGCGGGGGCGGCGGGCGAGGCTCGAACAAAAGACGGACGAAGAAGAGTAGAAAACAATGCGTGACCTTGCGATTTTGGCCTGCGGTGAATGCAAGCGCCGGAACTACACCTCGACTCGGAACAAGAAAACGATGACCGAGCGTCTGGAGAAGGTGAAGTTCTGCCCGAGCTGCCGCAAGCGTACGACACATAAAGAGACGAAGTAAGTCTCGCCTTTAGGGTAGTAGCACAATGGCAGTGCAGCGGTCTCCAAAACCGCCTATGGGGGTTCGATTCCCTCCTACCCTGCCAACAACGGAGTGAAGAAGATGGACATTGCACAGAAGACGAAGGAATACCTGACGGGCGTGGGCGCGGAAGCGAAGCGCGTGACCTGGCCGGGCAAGCGTGAGCTCTGGGAGTCGACGCTGGTCGTCATCTCGTTCATTTTCATTCTGGCCGTCACCACGCTCGTCTGCGACAAGGCGATCGAATTCTGCCTCAATCTGATCAAGGGTTAAGGGAGCGGGCGATGGAAAAGCAGTGGTTTGTCCTTCACACGCTCACGGGCCAGGAGACGAAGGCCTTCAAGTCGATCGAGGCGCGTGTCAAGATCGAGCGGATGGAGGACTATATCGGCCGGTGCGTGATTCCGACCGAGAAGGTGACGGAAAAGAAGGACGGCAAGAAGCGCACCGTCACCAAGCGTGTGTTCCCCGGCTATCTTCTCTGCGAGCTCGCGCTCTATGACGAGGCGCGCGGCGTGGACGAGCACGGCCGCCGGGCGATCTACGAGCGCACGTGGCAGTTCCTGCGCGAGACGCCGGGTGTGATCGGGTTCGTCGGCAGCGACCGCCCGATGCCGCTCAAGCAGAGCGAAGTGGACGCGATTCTCAACGACCGTCCGGCGGGTGCGCCGGCGGTGGAGCGTCCGAAGATCAATTTCGCCGTCGAAGAGACGGTCAAGATTACCGATGGCGCGTTCATGGGTTTGACGGGCCAGGTTTCAATGGTGGATCCCGACAAGGGCAAACTCAAGGTTGAGGTCAACATCTTCAACCGCAAGGTCCAGGTCGACGTCGAATACTGGCAGGTCGAGAAGGTGGCCGTGCAGGACATCTTCGAGGAAGCCAAGTAGACGGCAGGTTTTGCGGTCCGTTATCACCGGGAGGGATCCCCGGGAGGAGCCGCACGGTAAAGAAGAAAGGTTGAGCGAGGAAGCGAGCGGAGCAAAGCGAAGCGAGCGACTGAGCGAACACTGATATGGCTAAGAAAGTCACTGGAGTCGTGAAGCTCCAGATTCCGGCCGGCGCTGCGAACCCCGCACCGCCCGTCGGTCCGGCCTTGGGTTCTGCTGGTGTCAACATCATGCAGTTCTGCAAGGAGTTCAACGCGAAGACGGCGAAGGACGCCGGTCTCGTCATCCCCGTGATCATCACGGTCTACCAGGACCGCAGCTTCTCGCTGCAGTTCAAGTCGCCGCCGGCGTCGGTGCTCCTGAAGAAGGAAGCCGGTCTCGCCAAGGGCAGTGGCGTTCCCAACAAGAACAAGGTCGGCAAGGTCACGAAGGCCCAGCTCCTCAAGATCGTGGAGATGAAGAAGGCCGACCTCAACACCGAAGACGCCGAGGCCGCCGTGCGCATGATCGCCGGCACCGCGCGCAACATGGGAATCGAGGTGGTTGAATGAAGCACGGCAAGAAGTATTTCAACGCGCTGAAGAAGGCGCCCAAGAAGCCCGTCAGCATCGAAGAGGCCGTCAAGTTCGTCAAGGCGAACCCCGGCGCGAAGTTCGACGAGACGGTGGACGTCTACTTCTGCCTCGGCAAGGGGCTCACGAAGGGCGATACCGCCGTGCGCGGCGTCGTCAAGCTCCCCAACGGCTCGGGCAAGACCGTCAAGGTGGCGGTGTTCGCGGGCGGCGAGCAGGCGGAGGCCGCGAAGGCGGCGGGCGCCGATTTCGTCGGCCTGGCGGACCTGATCGAGAAGATCACGAAGGAAGGCTGGTGCGATTTCGACGTCGCGGTCGCGACCGTCGAGGCGATGAAGGAAGTGCGCAAGTGCGCGCGTATCCTCGGCCCGCGCGGACTCATGCCGAACCCGAAGACCGGCACGGTGACGGACGATGTCGCCACGGCGGTCAAGGAGGCGAAGGGCGGCAAGGTCGACTTCCGCATGGACAAGACGGGCAACGTCGCCGTCGTCGCGGGCAAGCGCTCGTTCGAGGCGGAGAAGCTCGTCGAGAACATCAAGGCGGTCGTCTCCGCGGTCAACGCGGCGAAGCCGGCAACGGTCAAGGGCGTGTACATCCAGTCCGTGACCATCTCCTCCACGATGGGCGTCGGCGTGCCCGTGATCGTCGCGGCGGATGCCGAGTAAAGGAGGTTCGCACAATGAGAATTGAGAAGATTGCGATTCTGAACGAAGTGGTCGAGCGCGTCAAGGACTCCGACTACTGCTTCATCGTCAACCACGGCGGCGTGACCGTCGCCCAGCTCGCGAAGCTGCGCAGCGACCTGCGCAAGGTCGACAGCCGCCTCCTCGTCGTGAAGAACACCTACCTCGCGAAGGTCGCGAAGGAGAAGGGCTGGTCGGACGACGTGAACGCGATGCTCAGCGGCACCACCGCGATCGTGACCGGTCACGGCGAGCCGACGGCGGTCGCGAAGGCGATCATGGAGTTCGTGAAGGCGTCGGGCGGCAAGGCGGCCGTCAAGGGCGCGGACTACGACAACAAGATCGTCGACGCCGCGATGGTCGAGGCGCTCTCCAAGGTGCCCGGCAAGAACGAGCTGCGCGCGACGCTCCTCATGCTCCTCAAGGAGCCGGCGACGCGTCTGGCGCGCGTGCTGTCCGAGAAGGCCAAGAAGGAAGGTGGCGAGGCCGCTCCCGCGCCCGAAGCCCCGGCCGCGTAAACAACAATTTCCTGCGGATGAAACACGCCGCAGGTTGAACTAAAAAGGAAAACAACAATGACAAACGAAGAAATCATCAAGGAACTCTCGGGCAAGACTGTTCTCGAGATCAACGAACTCGTCAAGGCGCTCGAAGAGGCGTGGGGCGTTTCCGCCGCTGCCGCCGTCGCCGTCGCCGGTCCCGCCGCAGGCGCGGCGCCCGCCGAAGAGAAGACGGAGTTCGACGTCATCCTCAAGGCCGCCGGTGCGAACAAGATCGCGGTCATCAAGGAGATCCGCGCGATCACGGGCCTGGGCCTGAAGGACGCCAAGGACATGGTCGACGGCGCGCCGAAGAAGGTCAAGGAAGCCATCGCCAAGGACGAGGCCGAGAAGATCGCCGAGCAGCTCAAGAAGGCCGGCGCCGAAGTCGAGGTCAAGTAAGACACGTTCGGGACAACCGAAAAGCGGGCGCGGCAGTTCTGCCGCGCCTCTTTTTTTGTGCGGAAAGCAGTAGCGCATTTTGAAATAAAGTGATATACTTACGGCAGTTGAAAGAAACGGAGACAGCAACCAATCATGAAAATCAATCTCATCGCCGCCGTCAACGGCGCGCCCATCGGCTTGAGCTTCGGCTCGGAGCGCGAAATCACCATCGGCCGTGAAATCGGCTCGACCATTGCGCCGATGGCGGCGGAAGGGCTTTCGCGCCATCACGCGAAGATCTATTTCAAGGACGGCACCTGGTATGTCGAGGACCTCGGCAGCACCAACGGCACCTACCGCGGCACCGACAAGATCGAGGGCGCGACGGCGCTCGCGGTCAAGGACAAGCTGCAGTTCGGCCGCTTCGAGATGTCGGTCGACGAATTCGTGGACGAGGAGAAGTCGTCGACGGTGCAGCTGCCGGAAGCGGCGGTCGACGCGTCGAAGCCGGCGGAGCCTGCACCCGCGCCCGCACCGGCCCCCGCGCCCGCTCCTGCCCCCGCGCCCGCTCCTGCCCCCGCGCCCGCTCCTGCTCCTGCGCCCGCTCCTGCTCCTGCGCCCGCACCCGCACCGGCGCCGGTTGACGATGTGCCGGATCTGCCGCCCGTGACGCCGACGACGGAAGCGACGGCCGAACTGAAGCGTCCGACGCTCCCGCTCAAGCCGGGTGCGCGTCCGCCGATGCCGGCGGGCCTGAAGCCGGGTCTGAAACTGCCGACGGCGCCAGGCGGCATCAAGCCGGGTCTGAAGCTGCCGCCAAAGCCGGGTCTGGTGAAGCCGGGCCTGAAGCTGCCGCCAAAGCCGCCGCTTCTGAAGCCGGGCCTGAAGCTGCCGCCAAAGTAATCTCGGCGGGGGCGGCGGGAAACCGCCGCCGGAAGATCGGGCGGGCGATGCGCTCGCCGCAGAAGACACGGACCTCGTAGCCATCGGATGAATGGCGCACGAGGTCCTTGTCATATCGGATTTTCTCCGCAGGCGTGACGAGGATGACGGTCGAGCCGCCGAATTTGAAGTAGCCTTTCTCGTCGCCCTTGCGGTTCAGAATCTGATACTTCTCGCCCGGCGCGTCGGGCGCGGTCTGCACGATGGTGCCGACGCCGAACGCGCCGACCTCGATGATCCACAGGTCGCCGAAGACGGTGTCGTAGCGCGTGACGTGGCGCTCGTTGTCGGCGTAGACGTCGGGATAGCGCACGAGCGCGATGGGATTGACCGAGTGGTACCGGCCGGGGATGACTTTCGTCGGTGCGGCTTTCGCGCAGTCGCACGGGAAGTGGAAGCGGTGATAGTCGACGGGCGCGAGGCGGATGACGGCGATGTCGTAGCGCGCGGGCGCATCTTCGTCCGCGCCCGGCGGCAGGTCGCCGCCGCAGATGTCGCGCAGCGACTTCGTCGCGCCCTTGAGCGGGAAGGGGTCGTCCGCCGCCGCGTCGAGGTAGAGGCGCAGCCGGCCGTCGGCGGGGCTGACGATCTGCTCGCCGAGGGGCCGCGCGCCGGGCTTGAGGCGGCGCGTGAAGAAATCGTTGAAGGAGCGGTAGGCGGCGAGCGGCTGTTCGGCCTCGTCGGCGCGGCAGCCGGGGATGGCGGCGAGCGCGCGGATGGCGCGGCGCGAGAGGCGCGAGTCGTAGTAGACGCCCATGAGCGCGGAGAGGAACTTGGAGCCGAAGAGGACGGGCCAGAGCGTGCGGCCGAGCGCGGTTTCGTAGGCGAAGCGCAGCGCGCCGTCGCCCATGACGGACTCGGCGACTTTTTCGCACGTGACGCGATCGATGTAGTCAACAGGTTGCATAATGTCTAGTATATCAAAAATATTCGCTCTTGCGCAGGATGGGGCAATTTTGATATACTTCCGGCCGCTTGTCGCAGAGTGTAGCGCGGGTGCGCGAGAGTATGCGACCACAAAACACAAGAAAGACCGAAATGGATCAGATCAGAATCAAGGCGGAGCCCCGCACCGAACAGGGTACGGGCGCGGTTCGCCGTTTGCGCAAGTCGGGCATGATCCCCGGCAGCGTGATGAAGATGAAGAAGGGCGGCACGGAGCTGATCAAGCTCCCGGCGCACGACTTCATGATGGCGATGCGCGGCCACGCGAGCAAGCAGCTCCTGGTCACGCTGGACATGAACGGAACCGAAGTCCCCGCGCTCATGCGCGAGATGCAGAACGACGTGCTCGCGGGCACGCCCATCCACGTGGACTTCAGCGAGGTCTCGCTCACCGAGAAGGTGCGCGTGACGGTGCCGCTCTATCTCGTGGGCGAAGCGGTCGGCGTGAAGCTGGGCGGCGGCGTGCTGGAACAGACGCTGCGCACCATCGACGTCTTCTGCCTGCCGACGGACATCGCGGAGAAGTTCGAGATCGACGTGACGAACCTCAACGTCGACGAGACGCTCTTCGTGCGCGACCTGCAGCTCGGCGACAAGCAGACGATCGCCACGCGTCCGGAGATCCCGGTCGCGGTCGTCAAGGCGCCGGAAGACGCCCCTGCGACGGCGGAGGCCGCCGCCGGCGAGAAGACGCCTGAAGTGATCAAGAAGGGCAAGGAAGACGCCGCTGCGAAGAAGGAGGCGAAATAATGAAGAAGTATGATGCGATCTATATCTTCGTCGGCGTCACGAAGGACGATGTCCTCAACGCGAACCTCGAGAAGGCGCTCGCGGAAGTGACCCGCATCGGCGGCACGGTGCTCTCGACCGAATCGCTCGGCAAGCGCACGTTCGCGCGCGCGATGAGCAAGAAGGAATCGGGCGTCTACGTGAAGGTCCGCATGGAGCTTCCCGCCGACCGCATCGAGGAGCTGGTGAACCGCTACCGCCTCGTCGAAGAGGTGTTCCGCGTGCAGATCCTCGCCGTGGACGAGCGCCGCGAGGCGAAGATCGCCGCCGAGCGCACGGCCCGCGCCGAGCGCGCCGCCCGCAAGGCCGCCGCGCAGCAGGCCGCCGCCGAAGCTGCCGCCGGAGAGGCCGCCGCGGAGACGGCTGAAGCCTAAGACGACAATACGGGAGTAATCTCATGGCCTCCTTCAACAAAGTCATCCTGATGGGCAACCTCACCCGCGACCCCGACGTCCGCATGACGGGGGCGAGCGGCATGAAGGTCGCGCGTCTGGGGCTCGCCATCAACGAGCGCCGCCGGGACCGCAACGGACAGATGCAGGACTTTCCCGTCTTCATCGACGTCGATGCGTGGGACAAGCTGGCGGAGCTCTGCGGACAGTACCTCGCCAAGGGCAGTTCGGTCCTCGTCGAGGGGCGTCTCCAGATGGACACCTGGGAGAAGGACGGCGTGCGCCACCAGAAGCTGAAGGTCCGTGCAACGACCATCAAGTTCCTGCCCAAGGGCGAGCGGTTCGCTCCCCAGGGGCCGCGCGCCGAGTTCCCCGCGCCCAGCCCGGTCGAGATGAGCGAGTCTGAAGAGGCGCTCCCGTTCTAAACACAACACGTAAAAAGGAAATCCAACCATGGCTTTCAAGAAATCCAACAGCTCGGCCGGCGAGGAATTCGCCGCGAGGAAGCGTCCGCCGCTCGGTCCCAAGGACCAGATCGACATCAACGACATCGAGACGCTGAAGTACTACATCACCGACTACGGCAAGATCCTGCCCGCGCGCATCACCGGCGTCACGTCGGCCCAGCAGCGCCAGATCCGCCAGGGCGTCAAGCGCGCCCGCAACATGGGCCTGATGGCCTGAGGAAGGAGCTGACAAGATGGCAATCGAAGTGATGCTCATGGACAGCGTGAAGAAGCTCGGCAAGGCCGGCGAGATCGTCAAGGTCGCCCCCGGCTACGCCCGCAACTTCCTCTTCCCGCAGGGTCTGGCCGCGCTCGCGACGGAAGCCGCGAAGCGCCGCCTGAAGAAGCTCGAGGCCGAGCGCGCCGCCCGCGCCGCCGAGCTCAAGAAGGAGGCTCTCGAGGTCGCCCGCAAGCTCGACAAGCTCGAGCTGACGGTCTCGGCCGCGACGGTCGACGGCAAGAAGCTGTACGGTGCGGTCAGCGTGACCGATCTGCTGGCGGCGATCGAGGCCCAGCGCGGCGTCAAGCTCGACCGCGGCCAGTTCTCGATCGGCGAGTCGCTGCGCGAGGTCGGCGAGTACGAGGCGAAGATCGACCTCGGACAGGGCGTGGCCGCCAAGTGCAAGATCACGATTCTCGACGAGGCCGCCCCGGCGGTCTGAGCGCAGGATCGATGAAACGCAAGGCCAACCGTGTTCACGCACGGTTGGCTTTTGCTTTTGTGAGGTTCGAGGAGTCTAGGCCTCTAGGATTCTAGTAGTCTAGACTTCTAGACTAACCCTGGCAGCGGGCGGCGGAGAGGCGGCAGGCGTCGGTCGCGATCGGGCAGCGCGGATGGAACGCACAGCCCGACGGCCAGTCGGTCGGCGGCGGCACGGTGCCGGGGATGTCGCTTAAGGGCGCGTCCTTCGGCGCATCGAGGCGCGGCACGGCCGCCAGGAGCCCCTGCGTGTACGGATGGCGCGGCGCGCGCAGGACTTTCTTCACCTCGCCGCGCTCGACGATCTCGCCCGCGTACATCACGTTGACGAACGTTGAATAGCGCGCGACGAGCCCGAGGTTGTGGGTGATGAGCAGGACCGCCATCTTGTGCGCATCGGCGACGCGTTCGATCAGGTCGAGCACCTCGCGCTGCGTCGTCACGTCGAGCGCCGTCGTCGGCTCGTCGGCGATCAGCAGGTCCGGCGCGGCCGCGAGCGCCATCGCGATCATCACGCGCTGCTGCTGCCCGCCCGAAAGTTCGCACGGATACTTGCGCGCGGCGTCGGCCGGCAGCCCGACGGAGCGGAGCAGGTCAGGCACAGCCTGACCCTCTCCACGAAGAGCGGCACGTGGAGAGGGCCGGGCTGCGCCCGGCCGCGCCTCTTCGATCTGGCGGCCGACGCGCATGACGGGATTGAGCGACTGCATCGGATTCTGGAAGATGTACGCGAGGCGCGGCGCGCCCGTGATCGTGCCGGTGATCTCGGCGCGGTCGACGAGGCCGCCGAGCGTGAGCGCCGTCAGCGACTTGCCGCAGCCCGATTCGCCGACGAGCGCGACGCGGCCGTTCTCCGGGATTTCGAACGACACGTCGCGCACGGGGACGGAGCGCTTCCCGCCGCCGAGATGAAAGGCCACACGCAGATGTTGGACCGTCAGGAGCATCTTATTTCCCCCGCCGCATGACGAGCCGGGACGCGGCGACGTACGCGCCGACGAGGACGAGCGCGCCGAGGATGACCCACGGCAGATGCGCGGTCGCGAGCGCCTTGCCGCGCGTGACAAGCTCGAGGTAGGTGATGTCGCCCGCCGTGCGGCCGAGGCCGAAGCCGACGAGCGCGAGGATCGCCGTCCAGATGCCGGCGCCGAGCCCCGTGAAGAGCGTGAAGGAGCCGAGCTTCATGCGCGCGATCCCGGCGGGGATGGAGATCAGCTGGCGGATGACGGGCACGAGGCGGCAGACGAACGTCGTCGCCGCGCCGTAGCGGTTGAAGACCTCGCAGGCGCGCGCGAGCGGTTCGGGTTTGATGAAGAGCCACCTGCCGTAGCGTTCGAGGAACGGCCGCCCCACCCACAGCGCGAGGAAGTAGTTGACGTACGCGCCCGCGAGCGAGCCGAGGATCCCGACCGCGATCGCGAGGACGAGCGCCGTCGCCGGCGCGCCCGTCAGCTCCCCGCGCGCGGCGAGGAAGCCGGCGGGGATCATCACGACTTCGCTCGGGAAGGGGATGAAGCTCGACTCCACCGCCATGAAGACGAAGATGAAGACGAGCCCCCACGTGGGCGCGAGCGCGGCGATCTGGTCCAGGGAGGCGGCGAGCGTTTCGATCATGGCAGGAGTCCTTGGCGGATGCGCACCTTGACGCGGTTGCCCGTCGTGGGCACGAGCGTGAAGGTCGCCTTCCGCCTGAGCGTGAGCGGCACGGGATGTTCGGCGAGCCAGCGGCCGCGGAAATTCGCCGGCGCGGCGGAAGCGCCGCGCGCGAAGACCGGCTCGCCATGCGAGAGATCGAGGGTGAAGCCTTCGGCGTAGACCGCGAACGCGACGCGGCGCGGGCACGCGTCGAGGTCCGCGAAGACCTCGGCGAACTGCGCCTTCAGCGCGGCGCACGTCAGCTCCCGCGGCGGTGTCACGCGTCCGGCCACAGCTCGTGCGCCATCTCGCGCAGCTTGTACTTCTGGATTTTCTGCGACGCGGTCATCGGGAAGATGTCGAGCACGTGGACGTACTTCGGGATCTTGAACCACGAGATGCGGTCCTTGCAGAACGCCTGCACCGATTCGGTCGTGATCGTCGCGCCGTCGGACGGGATGATGAAGGCGGCGGGCTGCTCGCCGTACTTCTTCGAGGGGCAGCCGACGACGGCCACGTCCTTGACGCCCGGCATCGTGCCGAGGAAGTCCTCGACCTCCTTCGGGCTGATGTTCTCGCCGCCGCGGATGATGAGGTCCTTGAGGCGGCCGGTGATGTAGTAGTAGCCCTGCTCGTCCATGCGCCCGATGTCGCCGGAGTGGAGCCAGCCGCGCGCGTCGATGCACTTGGCCGTCTGCTCGGGCATCTTGTAGTAGCCCTTCATGTTGCCGTAGCCGCGGCAGCAGATCTCGCCGTCCTGGCCGAGCGGCGCGAGCTCGCCCGTCTCGGGGTCGATGATGGCGACCTCGACGCCGGGGAGCGCCTGGCCGATCGTCTGGCACTTGCGCTCGATGGACGGCTCGAAGTAGCGCGTCATCGTCATCACGGGGCCGGATTCGGTGAGGCCGTACGGGTTCGTGATCTCGCGCATGAACATCTTCGTCTGCGCCTGCTGCATGCGGTGGACGGGGCACGCCGAGCCGGACATGATGCCGGTCCGGAGCGAGCGGAAGTCGAAGCGGTTGAAGAGCGGATGGTCGAGCATCGCGATGTACATCGTCGGCACGCCGTACGTTGCCGTGCACTTCTCCTTCTCGATCGACGACATCACCTGCACGGGATCGAACTTCTCGAGGAAGACCATCGTCGCGCCGTGGTTGACGCAGCTCATCACGCCGAGCACGCAGCCGAAGCAGTGGAAGAGCGGCACGGGGATGCAGACGCGGTCGCGGCTCGACAGGTTCTGGCACGCGCCGATCCAGAAGCCGTCGTTGGCGATGTTCCAGTGCGTCAGCTGCACGCCCTTGGGGAAGCCCGTCGTGCCGGAGGTGTACTGCATGTTGACGACGTCGTGGACGTCGCACTCGCCCTGGCGCTTCAGGTAGTCGGCCCACGGCGTCTGGACGGCGAGCGAGAGGACCTCGTTCAGCGAATAGATGCCGCGGTACTTCTCGCCGCCGAGGAACATGATGCGCTTGAGGTGCGGGTAGCGCGCGCACGCGAGTTCGCCGCGCGGGCACTCCTTCAGCTCGGGGATGAGCCGGTTGATGACGTCGATGTAGTTGCAGTCGCGGTAGCCGTTGATGAGGAAGAGGTTTTCGGCGTCGGACTGCTTGAGCGCGAAGTCGATCTCCTCCGACTTGTAGTTGATGTTGAGCGGCAGGAGGATCGCGCCGATCTTGGCCGTCGCGAACATGAGGACGACCCAGTGCGGCACGTTGGTGGCCCAGAGCGCGACCTTTTCGCCGCGCTTGACGCCGAGCGCCATGAGGCCGCGCGCGAGGCGGTCGACCTCCTCGGCGAATTCGTACCACGTCAGGCGGAAGTCGCGGTCGGCGTAGACGACGGCGTCGTTCTCGCCGCAGCGCGCGACGGTCTGGTCGAGGAGCTGCCCGAGCGTGTAGGGGCGGGTGACGGGCAGGTTGTGCCAGGCGACGCCGGTCGAGACGCTCTGCGTGAACGGCGGCTTCGTCGGTGCGGAGCCGAAGGGATCGGTCAGTTTGAATTCGCTCATATCGTGCCTTCTGTTTGGAATACAGGCGCATAGTATATCATTTTTCCCCCGCCCGCGCGCCGCGCAAGATGTGATATACTATCCGCCGATGACGAAGAAAAAGACTACACTGGCACTCGTTTCGCTCGGCTGCGCCAAGAACGCCGTCGACCTCCAGGTCATGGCGGGGAACCTGCTGAAGGACAAGAACTGCACGCTGTCGCCCGATCCCGACCGCGCCGATGTCGTCATCGTCAACACGTGCGCGTTCATCGCCTCCGCGCGCGAGGAGGCCGAGGCCGAGATCCGCCGCGCCGTCCAGCTCAAGGCGAACGGCAACTACGGCAGGGTCGTCGTCGCCGGCTGCTACCCGAAGCGCTACCCGAAGGCCGCCGCGAAGTTCCCCGGCGTCGACGTCTGGCAGGGCGTGCCCGAAACGTGGATCGAACCGAAGCTGCCCGAGCTGCGCTTCACCGGCAGGGCGTTCGCCTACCTGAAGATCGCCGAAGGGTGCGCGCACCGCTGCGCCTACTGCGCCATTCCCGCCATCCGCGGCAGGTACCGCTCGCGCCCCGTCCGCGCGATCCTCCGCGAGGCGCGCGCGCTCCTCCAGTCGGGCTGCCGCGAGCTGAACATCGTCGCGCAGGATCCGATGCTCTACGGCGTCGACCTGAAGCCGCGCCTGTCGCTCACGGACCTCCTGTGGAAGATCGACCGCCTGCCGGGCGACTTCTGGGTGCGCGTCCTCTACTCCTACCCGAGCGAGATCACGGAGGAATTCATCGACTGGCTCAACACCGCGCGCCACGCCGTCCGGTACGTGGACGTGCCGCTCCAGCACACCGTTCCCGAAATCCTCGTAAAGATGAACCGCAAGGCGGCCGTCACGCCCACGCTCGTCGCGGCCGAGGCGCTGCGCGCGTGCGTGCCGGGGATCACGCTGCGCACGACGGTGATGACGGGCTTTCCGGGCGAGACGGACCTGCGCTTCCGCCGGCTGCGCGCGGACCTCCGGCGGATGCAGTTCGACCACCTCGGCGCGTTCGCCTATTCGCCCGAGCAGGGCACGGCGGCCGCGCGGATGGCGGGTCGCCCCGCGAAGAAGACGGCCGAGGCGCGCGAGAAGCTGATCATGGCGGACGCGGCCGCGCTGTGGCGCGTCAAGGCGAAGCGGATGATCGGCCAGACGTTTCCCGCGCTCGTCGTCGCGCCCGGCGTGGCGCGTCTCGCGTCGCAGGCGCCCGACGTGGACGGGGTGACGTACCTCCTCGATACGGGCGTCAATCCCGCCGTCGGCGCGTTCATCACGGTGCGGCTCGTCAAGGTATGCGGCTTCGATTTCGAGGCCGAGATCGTCTAGTCGCGGCGCGGCGCGATCTTGTCGGGCAGGAGGCGGTTGATCCACTCGTTCACCCGGAAGGGCAGCGACGCGAGCAGCCACGTCGCCAGGCGCATCGGCCACGGGAACGCGATCAGCCCCGTGTTGCGGTCGGTGCGCGCGAGGATGATCCGCGCGGCGCGGTCGGCCTCCATGAAGAACGGCATCGGGCACGTGTTGCGGTCGGTGATGCGCGAGCGGACGAAGCCGGGGCAGACGACCGACACGCGGATGCCTTCCGGCGCGAGCATCCCGCGCAGGGACAGGCCCCACGTCTTGAGGCAGCTTTTCGTCGCGGCGTAGGCGGGGCAGCTTTTGAGAGGACCGTAGCCCGCGATCGAGGCGGTGAGGACGATCTGCCGCACGCCGTCCGCCGCGCGCCGCGCGTCGGGCTGCCGGAAGAGCGCCAGCGCCTTCAGGACGACGTTCAGGTTGCCGCCCACGTTGATCGCGAACGTCGCGCGCACGTTCGCCTCGTCCTCGATGCCGGTGCCGACGCCGGCGTTGGAGAAGACGCGCTCCAGCGGCGCGCACGCGTGGCACGCGTCCATCCATGCCTCGACCGCCGCGCGGTCGGCGACGTCCACGACGTCGGCCCGGACGGTCGCGCCGCGTCTGCGGCAGTCGTCGGCGACGGCGTCGAGCCGCGCGCGGTCGCGTCCGCAGAGAAAGAGCGTGTCGCCGCGCTGCGCGCAGGCGACGGCGAGCGCCGCGCCGATGCCCGAACTCGCGCCGGTGATCAAGGTGTTCATCGCCGGACCTCCGGGGTCTGTCCCCGCACCTCCGGGGTCTGTCCCCGTGAATTGACGGGGCCTGTCCCCCTGAATTCGCCCATCGTCTCGCCCGCGGACGCGTTGATGCCCGCGCGGCGGAAGACGGCGACGACGGTCAGGAAAAGGATTTTCGCGTCGAGCGCGAGCGAGCGGTGGTCGACGTACCAGACGTCGTACGCGAACTTCTCCTCCCACGTGATCGCGTTGCGCCCGTGGACCTGCGCCCAGCCGGTGAGGCCGGGGCGGACCTCGTGGCGGCGCGCCTGCGCGGGCGAGTAGCGCGGCAGGTACGCGGTCGGCAGCGGGCGCGGGCCGACGAGCGCCATCCGGCCGGAGAGGACGTGGAGGAGCTGCGGCAGCTCGTCGAGCGACGTCGCGCGCAGGAGGCGGCCGAGGCGCGTGGTGCGCTCCATGTCGGAGCCGTCGCCCGCGCGCATCGTGCGGAACTTCAGGAGGCGGAAGGGGCGGCCGCCGCGGCCCGCGCGCTCCTGACGGAAGAGGACGGGCCGGCCCATCGACGCGGCGACGGCGAGCGCGACCGCCGCGGCGAGCGGCAGCGTCAGGGGCAGCGTCGCGAGGACGAGCAGGACATCGAGCAGGCGTTTCATGGCGCGTAGTATAGCAAAACGCACCGGCCCGCGCATTAGGAAATATGTTATACTATCACCTCGTATGAAGAAGACGACAAAAGAGCTGAAAAAGACGGCCCGGGAGCCGGACGAGGCGAAGATCGCCGCGCTCGTGCGCGCGCTGCTGGTCGAGCTGGGCGAGGACCCCGCGCGCGAGGGGCTGAAGAAGACGCCCGCGCGCGTGGCGAAGTCGCTCGCGTTCCTCACGCGCGGCTACCGCCAGAACGTGAAGACGGTCGTCAACGGCGCGACGTTCGCGAGCGGCACGAACCACATGGTGATCCTCAAGGACATCGAGCTCTATTCGCTGTGCGAGCATCATCTGCTGCCGTTCTACGGCAAGTGCGCGATCGGCTACATCTCGCAGGGCAAGGTGCTGGGCGTCTCGAAGCTCGCGCGCATCGTCGACATGTTCGCGCGGCGGCTCCAGATCCAGGAGCGCCTGACGGAGGAGATCGCGCACGCCGTCATGGCCGAGGTCGGCGCCGAGGGCGTCGGCGTCGTCATCCGGGCGAAGCATCTGTGCATGATGATGCGCGGCGTCGAGAAGCAGAATTCGGAAATGACGACCTCGACGATGCTCGGCTCGTTCCGCTCCGACGCGAAGGTGCGCCAGGAGTTCCTCTCCCTGATCGGCTGATGTCCGCGCCGCGCCGAGACCTCGCCGCGCTGGACGAGCGCCTGCGCGCGGCCGTGCTGGACATCGCCCGCCTCGTGCGCGCGGCGGGCGGGCGCGCGCGGATCGTCGGCGGCGCGGTGCGCGACCTCCTGCTCGGCGGCGCAGTCAAGGACATCGACCTCGAAGTCTTCGGCCTGCCGCCCGACCGGCTCAAGGCGGCGCTGGCCGAACGGTTCGCCTTCGATCCGTGCGGCGTCGCGTTCGGCGTCCTGAAGCTCCGGCAGTTTCCGATCGACGTGTCGCTGCCGCGCCGCGAATCGAAGAGCGGCCTCGGCCACCGCGCGTTCGAGATCGCGTCCGACCCGACGCTGACGGTCGCGGAGGCCGCGCGCCGGCGCGACTTCACCATCAACGCGATG
>DJXI01000061.1:47211-47373 GCA_002449695.1 Verrucomicrobia bacterium UBA7008
GCGCGACTTCACCATCAACGCGATGTACCTCGATCCGCTCGACGGGACGTTCGAGGATCCGTACGGCGGCGCGGCGGATCTGACGCGGAAGATCCTGCGGCCCGTCTCGCCCGCGTTCGCCGAAGATCCCCTCCGGGTGCTCCGGGGCATGCAGTTCGTCGC
>DJXI01000061.1:47463-47717 GCA_002449695.1 Verrucomicrobia bacterium UBA7008
GGTCTGACGCCCGCCGACGAGACGCTCGCCGTCTGCCGCACGATGACGCCGGAAGGGCTCGCGCGCGAGCGGCTGTTCGAGGAGTGGTCGAAGCTGCTCCTGAAGGGCGTGGCGATCTCGAAGGGGCTCGACTTCCTGCGGGCGACGGGATGGGTGCGGTACTATCCCGAGCTCGCCGCGCTGATCGGCTGCGCGCAGGCGCCCGAATGGCATCCCGAAGGCGACGTCTGGAACCACACGTGCTGCTGCCTCGA
>DJXI01000061.1:47800-48165 GCA_002449695.1 Verrucomicrobia bacterium UBA7008
GCGTTCGCCGCGCACCGCCTCGGCGAGCGGGACGAGGATCTGACCGTCGGCCTCGCCGTCCTCTGCCACGATTTCGGCAAGCCGGCGACGTCGTGCTACGATCCCGTCAAGCGGCGCATCACCTCGAAGGGCCACGACGAGGCGGGCGTCGCGCCGACCGTCGCGTTTCTCGAACGGCTGACGAGCGAGGAGCGGCTCTTGAAGGAGGTGCCGCCCCTCGTGCAGCTCCACATGCGGCCGTTCGCGATGTGGAAGGCGCAGAGTTCGGACGCGGCGATCCGGCGGCTCGCGGCGAAAGTGACGCGGATCGACCGGCTGCTGCGCGTGGCGGCGGCGGACGACGCGGGGCGGCCGCCGTTCCCGCC
>DJXI01000061.1:48232-48363 GCA_002449695.1 Verrucomicrobia bacterium UBA7008
CGTTCCCGCCGCAGCCGGAGCCGCTCGCGTGGCTGGCGGCGGCGGCGGAGCGGCTGCGGATCGCGGACGCGGCGCCGAAGCCGATCCTGATGGGGCGGCATCTGATCGAGATGGGGCTGAAGCCGTCGGCG
>DJXI01000051.1 GCA_002449695.1 Verrucomicrobia bacterium UBA7008
AAGGCGATGGCGTCAGACCGTTCGAGGGTCCGTTCGACAAGACGGCCTTCGGCGACAAGGATATCCACGACCTCTTGGTCCCGCTGGCCGAACGCGACGAGGCGGCCGAGCTCGACGCCGAGCGCCGGCAAGAGTACATGCCCAGGGCGTTTCCGCGCGCCCAGTCCAACGCGGTCACCGCCTACGCCATAGCCGGCGAGGGCAACGCCAAGAAAGTGGACAATCTCATCCGCATCGCGCTCTCGCACTGCGCCGCCAGCGAAGAAGCCGTCAACTACGTCGCCGCGAACATCGACAGGATCCTCGTCTCGGGCAACGGAACGCTTCGCACCCTCGAAGAGGTTCGCGAGCGCTCCCTCGCCGTCGCGGCCAACCACGTTTCGCAATAGCAATCGGTTGCCGCGGCGAATCGACTTCAGTGAATGCCGCGCCGATCGAATGAAATTTATGATATAATATTATCTTCATGGAGAAGGTAGACACAGCAATGGCCAAGGCGGCGGTTCTGACCGCGGCCCTGCCCTACATCATCGATTTCAAGGGGTCGGTCGTCCTCGTGAAAGTCGGCGGCAGCGTGATGGAGGTCGAGGCGAATCTCGATTCGCTCATGGACGACATCGCCTTCCTGCGCGCGGTCGGCATCAAGGTCGTGATCGTGCACGGCGGCGGCAAGGCGATCTCGAAGGCCATCCAGGCGTCCGGCCACGAGCCGCAGTTCGTCGAGGGCCAGCGCGTCACCGACGAGCCGACGATGGAGATCGTGCGCAGGACGCTGAACAACGTCGTCAACACCGACCTCATCAAGCGCCTGCTCGCGAAGGGCGTCAACGCGCGCACGCTCCACGGCAACTGGATGTTCACGGCGCGCAAGATCGTCCGGCCCGACCGCGGCTACGTCGGCGAGGTCGTGGCGGTGGACGCGCGCGCGGTCAACGAGATGCTGGACGCGGGGATCATCCCCGTCGTGACGCCGCTCGCCACCGGCGAGACGGACCACCACCTCTACAACGTCAACGCCGACATCGCGGCGGCGGCGCTCGCCCGGGAGCTGAAGGTGCGCAAGTTCGCGCTCGTCTCGGACGTGCCGGGGCTGCTGCGCGATCCGGCCGACCCCGCGACGCTCCTGTCGACGCTGAAGCTCGCGTCCGTCGACCGGCTGAAGGCGGAAGGCGTCATCTCGGGCGGCATGCTCCCGAAGATCGACAGCTGCTGCGACGCCATCCGCGCCGGCGTCAAGAAGGTCCATCTGGTGGACGGCCGCATGGCGCACTCGCTGCTTTTGGAAATATTCACGCGTGAAGGCGTGGGAACGGAGATAACCGAATGAGCAAGACAACCGACATACTGGAAACCTATGGGAAGTCCCTGATGCCGACGTACGCGCCGAGCGTGGTCCTGGCGAGCGGCAAGGGCGTGACGGTGCGCGACGCCGACGGCCTGACGCTGTACGACTTCACCTCGGGCATCGGCGTGCACAACGTCGGCCACTGCCACAACAAGGTGGTCGAGGCGATCCAGCAGCAGGCGGCGAAGCTCACGCACGCGTCGAACCTCTACGCGAACGAGCCCGCGACGAAGCTCGCCGCGAAGCTGGTCGCGCTCTCGGGCCTCGGCGGCAAGGTGTTCTTCTGCAACTCGGGCGCGGAGGCGAACGAGGCGGCGATCAAGCTCGCGCGCAAGTGGGGCGCGGCGAACGGCGGGCGCTACGAGGTCGTGACGATGCGCCAGGGCTTCCACGGCCGCACGCTCGCGACGCTCGCGGCGACGGCGCAGGCGTGGTGCCAGGAAGGGTACGATCCGCTGCCCGTCGGCTTCGCCTACGCGGACTTCAACGACCTCGCGAGCGTCAAGGCGGCGGTGACCGACAAGACGGTCGCGATCCTCCTCGAACCCGTGCAGGGCGAGGGCGGCGTCACGCCGGCGACGGAGGAGTTCATGGCGGGCGTGCGCGCGCTCTGCGACGAGAAGAACCTGCTGATGATCTGCGACGAGGTGCAGTCGGGCATGGGCCGCACGGGCACGTGGTTCGCGTGGCAGGGCTACAGCGTCCAGCCTGATCTCTTCACGCTCGCCAAGTCGCTCGCGGACGGCATTCCGATGGGCGCCTTGGTCTCGAACGCGAAGTGCGCGGACGTCTTCACGCCCGGCTCGCACGCCTCGACCTTCGGCGGCAACCCCGTCGCGGCGGCGGCGGCGCTCGCGGTGATCGAGATCATCGAGGAGGAAGGGCTTCTGGCGCGCGCGACCGAGGTGGGCAATCTCTTCCGCGAGGCGCTCCAGGGCTTCGTCGACCAGTACGACCAGCTCCTGGAGGTGCGCGGCAAGGGCCTGATGCTCGGGCTCGTGGTGGACGGCGACCCGAAGGAAGTCGTCGAGGCGCTGAAGGCGCAGGGCCTTCTGGCGCTCACGGCGGGCGGCAACGTCGTGCGCTTCCTGCCGCCGCTCGTGCTGAAGGAAGAGGATCTCGAAGAGGCGGTCGACATGATCGCCGACGCGCTCGACTGCACGTTCGGCGGCGACGCCGAGTAAGCGGCCCGGCGACAGGGGCGGCGCGCGCGGACCTTCCGGTCGCCGCGCGGCGTGCGATCGCCGGGGCCGCGACGGTTCCCGCGCGCGTGGTCAACGAACACGGAAAGACGAAAGACATGGCTGAAACGAACGAATACCGCGAGCAGCGCCTCGCTTCGATGCGGACGCTGAAGGAGATGGGCTACGAGCCCTACGGCTGCAAGTACGATCACGTGGACCTGAAGGTCGCGCGCGAAACGTTCACGGAAGGCGGGGCGGTGCGCGTCGCCGGCCGCCTCCTGATGATCCGCCGCATGGGCAAGATGAACTTCTGCACGCTGAACGACGGCACCGACCGCTTCCAGCTCATCTTCAAGCGCGACGAGCTGTCCGAGACGGCGTTCGCGGCGTTCAAGCAGCTCAACCTCGGCGACATCATCGGCGCGGAAGGCGTCTTCTTCACGACGCAGAAGGGCGAGAAGTCCGTCGTCGTCAAGGAGTGGACGATGCTCGCCAAGGCGCTGGAGCAGCCGCCGGAGAAGTTCCACGGTCTCGCCGACCAGGAGGAGCGCTACCGCCGCCGCTACGTCGACCTGATGACGAACGACGAGAGCCGCGCGCGCTTCTTCACGCGCTCGAAGCTCATCATGGAAGTGCGCAAGTACCTCTGGGCGCGGGGATTCGTCGAAGTCGAAACGCCGATCCTCCAGGACCAGGCCGGCGGCGCGGCCGCCAAGCCGTTCGTCTCGCACTTCAACGCGCTCGACAAGGACTGCGTCATGCGCATCGCGCCGGAGCTCTACCTCAAGCGCCTGCTCGTCGGCGGCATGAACAAGGTGTTCGAGCTTGGCAAGGATTTCCGCAACGAGGGCATCGACCGCACGCACAACCCGGAGTTCACCGTCTGCGAGATCTACGAGGCGTACGGCGACCGCACGTCGATGGAGGCGATCATGGAAGGGCTGCTCCCCCACCTCTGCGACACCGTGATCGGCACGCGCCAGATCGCGTACGGCGAGAAGGGCGACGTCATCGACTTCAACCCGCCCTACCGCCGCGTCGCGTACAAGGACCTCGTCAAGGAGCTGATGGGCGACGACTGGTTCGAGCTCGACTTCGCGACGCAGCTTGCCAAGGCCAAGGCGAAGGGCGCCGAGACGGACACCAACCTGGAGCTCGACGGCGTGACGACCGAGCTCATGCTGACGCACGAGGTCTACGACAAGCTGATCGAGCGCAACCTGATGCAGCCGACGTTCGTCACGCGCCTGCCGCACGAATTCGTGCCGCTCGCCAAGACGTGCACGGACGATCCGTCGCTCGTGGACGTCTTCGAGTTCGTCGTCGCGGGCCGCGAGCTCTGCCCGGGCTACACCGAGCAGAACGACCCGCTGGAGCAGCGCAAGGCGCTCGAACACCAGGCGGGCGAAGACACCGAGAAGATCGACGAGGACTTCATCTCGGCGCTGGAGTGCGGCATGCCGCCGACGGGCGGGCTCGGCTTCGGCGTCGACCGCCTCGTCATGTTCCTGACGGGCACGGACACGATCCGCGACGTCGTCCTCTTCCCGCAGATGAAAAAGGCGTAAGACGATGGAAGACGCCGTTCTGAAGGAATACTTCGAGCTCCTGAAGTTCGAGTCGGTGGGGGCCGACCCCGCGAAGCTGCGCGACACGTCGCAGTGCGCGCTGTGGCTCAAGCGCTGGCTGGAGGCGGTCGGCTTCACGGGCGAGCTGCTGATGCCGGAGATCAAGGACGGCAAGGCCGCGCCGCCGATCCTCTTCGCGGAGCGCACGGGCGACGAGGGTGCGCCGACGGCGCTCGTCTACGGCCACTACGACGTGCAGCCGGCCGATCCGCTCGCGGAATGGAAGACGCCGCCCTTCGAGCCGACGGTCGTGGGCGAGCGCGTCTACTGCCGTGGCGCGCAGGACGACAAGGGCCAGACGTTCGCGTTCCTGAACGGCGTGAAGGATTTTCTGGGCGCCGAAACGCACCGCGGCCTCAATCTCAAGGTCATCCTCGAAGGGCAGGAGGAGTCGGGCAGCGCGGCGCTGATGGCGCTGGCGCCGACGCTCCGCAAGAAGCTGGCGGCCGACGTGCTGCTCGTCTGCGACACCTCGGCGGCGGCGGATCTGCGCCCCGCCATCGTCGCGGGCCTGCGCGGCGTCGCGCACTTCACCGTGCGCCTGACGGGGCCGAACCGCGACCTGCATTCGGGCGAATACGGCGGCATCGCGCCGAACGCGGCGCAGGCGATCGCGGAGCTCGTCGCGAGCCTCCACAATCCCGACGGGTCAATCGCGGTCGCGGGCTTCCGCGACGGCATCGAGCCGCCGAGCGAGGCCGAGCGGCGCGCGGCGGAGGCGGCCGCGCAGAGCGAAGAGGCGTACTACAGCGACATCGGCTGCGCACCCGTCGGCGGGCAGCAGGGCAAGACGATCACGCAGCGCAACTCGTTCGAGCCGACGATCGAGGTCAACGGCATCCATGCGGGCTACGGCGGCGCGGGGGCGAAGACGGTCATCCCCGCCGAGGCGTTCGCGAAGCTGTCGATGCGCCTCGTGCCCGGCCAGACGCCGCGCGCCGCGCTCGCGGCGGTCAAGCGCCATCTGGAGGACAAGTGCCCGCGCGGCATGAAGCTGTCGATCGAGGAGGTGAACGAGGGCGCGGGCGGCTTCCGCCTGCCGCTCGCCTCGCCGATCTTCCGCCTGGCGACGGAGGTCCTCGGCGAGATGGATCCGCGCGGCGCGGTGTTCCAGTGGGACGGCGCGTCGATCCCGGTCGTCTCGGTCCTGCGCGAGGCGTCGGGCGCGGCGCCGCTCATCGTCGGCTGGGGACAGGCGGAGGACCGCATCCACAGCCCGAACGAAAGCTACTCCTTCACGCAGTTCGCCCGGGCGCGCGAATGGGCGGTGAAGATTCTTTCGGCCCTTTGACGCGGATTTTTGCTATAATATACTCCTTTACTTCACTGAGCGGGGAACGAACGGGAGGACCACCATGGGAATCAGAATCATCGGAACGGGGAGCTATCTGCCGCCGAAGGTCGTCACGAACGACGACATCGCCAAGTCGCTGGATACGACCGACGAGTGGATCTTCTCGCACACCGGCATCCATTCGCGCCACGTGGCCGAGGCGGGTGAATCCACCTCGACGATGGCGGCGAAGGCGGCCCAGCGCGCGATGGACGCGGCCGGCGTGAAGCCCGAGGAGATCGGCCTCATCGTGCTGGCGACCTCGACGCCCGACTACAATCCGTTCCCGTCCACGGCGTGCGTCGTGCAGGGGATCCTCGGCTGCACGAACGCGGGCGCGTTCGACCTGCAGGCGGCGTGCGCGGGCTTCATCTACGCGCTGGAGCAGGCGCGCGGCTTCGTCAATTTCTATCCCGACAAGAAGGCGCTCGTCATCGGCGCGGAGTCGCTGACGCGCATCCTCGACTGGTCCGACCGCGCCAGCTGCATCCTCTTCGGCGACGGCGCGGGCGCGGTGGTGCTCGCGAACGACGAGCCGCCGGGCGTCGCCTCGCTCAAGACGAAGGCGCACACGCTCCTGTGCGCGGACGGCAAGGGGGCCGGCTTCATCTCGCGCACGGGCGGCACGAAGGACGCGCTGCCGATCAACCCCGACACGGGCGTGCCGATGAAGGGGACGCCGCTCCTGCCCGAGCTGACGCTTCAGGGCCACGACGTCTTCGCGTTCGCGGTGCGCACGCTCTCGAAGGTCTCGCGCGACCTGTGCGAGCTGCTGGGCACGAAGCCGGAGGAGCTCGACCGCGTCTTCGCGCACCAGGCGAACGCGCGCATCATCGAGGCGACGGCGCGGCGCATGAAGCTGCCGCTCGAAAAGTTCTGGCTCAACCTCGACACGACGGCCAACACGTCGGCGGCGTCGATTCCGATCTCGCTCGACCAGGCCGTGCGCGCGGGTCAGCTCGTCGACGGCATGAAGATCGTGATGGTCGGCTTCGGCGCGGGGCTGACGTTCGGCGGCACGTACTGCGTGTGGCCGGAACTGTGATTTCAAGGAGAAAAGACAATGAAGAAAGTACTGATTACGGGAATCGGGATGGTCACGGCCGTCGGCAACGGCAAGGCCGCGACATGGGAGTCCGTCAAGGCGGGCAAGCCGGGCGTGGGACGGATCACGTCGTTCGATCCGTCGCGCTGCACGTCGCAGGTCGCCGCCGAGGTCAAGGGATTTGACGAGTACGCGCTCGCGTCGGGGCTCATCGACAAGAAGGCGATGCGCCATATGGCGCGCTTCTCGCAGTACGCCGTCGCCTCGGCGAACGAGGCGTGGAAGGACGCGGGCTTCACCGAGGCGAACCGGCCGGACATGGACCGCGTCGGCACCATCCTCGGCGTCGGCATCGGCGGCCTGGAGGTGACGGGCGAATCGTTCAAGACGCTCTTCGAGCGCGGGCCGGATCGCCTCTCGCCGCTGGCGATCCCGGAGCTCATCGCCAACGAGGGCGCGGGCAACGTCGCCATCGCGCTCGGCGCGAAGGGACCGTGCCAGGTCGTGACGACGGCGTGCGCGAGCTCGACCGACGCGCTCGGCGTCGCGCTGGACCTCATCCGCGCGGGCCGTGCCGACGTGGTGATCGCGGGCGGCGCGGAGGCGACGATCATGGAGTTCACGATCGGCGGCTTCATGAAGGAGAAGGCGCTGTCGACCAGGTTCAACGACACGCCCGAGCGCGCGTGCCGCCCGTTCAACGTCGACCGCGACGGCTTCGTGATGGGCGAGGGCGCGGCGGTGCTGATCCTCGAATCGGAAGAGCACGCGCGGGCGCGCGGCGCGCAGGTCTACGCGGAGCTGGCGGGCTACGGCGCGAGCTGCGACGCGTACCACATCACGGCCCCCGACCCGTCGGGCGACGGCGCGGTGAAGGCGATCGAGATCGCGCTGAAGGACGCGGGCGTCACGGACAAGACGACGGTCGACTACATCAACGCGCACGGCACCTCGACGCCGCTCAACGACAAGATGGAGACGACGGCGTTCAAGCGCGTGTTCGGCGAAGAGCAGGCGAAGAAGATCAACATCTCCTCGACCAAGCCGTTCCACGGCCACTGCCTCGGCGCGACGGGCGCCATCGAGGCGGCGCTGACGGCGCTCGCGATCAAGGAGAGCTTCGTGCCCGCGACGCTCAACTACGAGAACCCCGATCCCGAACTCGACCTGAACTACACGCCGAACGTGGGCGTCGCGCGCGACATCCGCGTGGCGGTCAGCTCCTCGCTCGGCTTCGGCGGCCACAACGGCATCCTGGTCTTCAAGAAGGCGTAAGGCGATGGCGATGGAAATTCCGCAGTTCAAGAACGTCTACAACACGCCCGGCATCGAGCTGCTGCCGCACCGTTCGCCGTTCCTCTTCGTCGACACGCTTATCGCCGCCGACGAGACGGGTGCGGTCGGCGAGTACACCTACACGGAAGAGAAGAACGATTTCTTCAAGGGCCACTTCCCCGGCAACCCGATCGTGCCCGGCGTGGTGCTGATCGAGTCGATGGCGCAGGTCGCGGGCGCGGGCATCGTCGCGCGCGGGGCGCTCGCGGCGACGCCCGGCAAGGAGCCCGTCTTCGTGCTTGCGGCCGTCGAAAGCGCGCGCTTCCGCAAGCCGGTGCGGCCGGGCGACAAGATGACGACCATCGCCGAGAACGTGAAGGTCGGCTCGAAGCTCGGCGTCTTCGCGATGAAGGGCTACGTCAACGGCGAGCTCGTCTGCGACTGCCAGGTCAAGTGCATGCTGGGTGAGAAGTAACGGACTTCGCCGGAACGAGCTGGATCCTCGCGAGCGCGGTCATGCTCGCGCTGTACGACCTCGCGAAGAAGGCGAGCGTCCGCGCGAACGCCGTCCTGCCGGTGCTGCTCGTCTCGTCTGCCTGCGGGTGCGCGGCGTATCTGGCCGGGCTGTGCCTGGCCGGCCGCGGCGGTGCGTGGACGGTGCTGACCGGCGAAATCGTCGCGCTCGCGGCGGCGAAGAGCCTCATCGTCGCGACGTCGTGGGTCTTTACCTTCCAGGCGCTGCGCACGCTCCCCCTCTCGATCGCGACGCCCATCCGCGCGAGCGCGCCGGCGCTCGTCTTCGTGGCGGCGTTCCTCCTCTACGGCGAGGTGCCGGGGCCCGTGCAGGCCGTCGGGATGCTCGCGGTCTTCGGCGGCTACTTCGTCTTCTCGTGGGCGGGGCGGTACGAGGGGATCGACTTCTTCCGCAACCGCGCCGTCTGGTGCGCGATCGCGGGCGCGTGCTGCTCGGCGGTCTCGTCGATCTGGGACAAGTACATCTTCCAGGTGCGCGGCGTCAACGTCGAGGCGGCGCAGCTCGTCTTCCAGGTCGGGCTCGTGGCGATCTACGCGCTGCTCCTCGTCCTCCAGCGCCGCTTTGCGCCGCAGACGTGCCCACGCTTCACGTGGCGGTGGACGATCCCGCTCGTCGGCGCGCTGCTCGCCGGGGCGGACTGGCTGTATTTCAAGGGGCTCGCGATCCCCGGCGTGCCGATTTCGGTCGCGTCGCTGATGCGGCGCTTCTCCGTCGTCATCACGTTCGTGCTCGGCGCGCGGTTCTTCCACGAGACGAATCTGGCGCGCAAGGCGCTGGCGCTGGCCGTGATCCTCGCCGGCATCGTCCTCCTGTGCCTGTGAGGGCGGCGGCGCGACGCGGAAAACGGCGACGGATGAAGGAGTGAGAACATGCTGGATTTCAGAAACATATCGGTCCACTACGGCCATCAGGACGTGCTGACGAATGTGACGTTCCGCGTCAACAAGGGCGACCGCATCGGCATCGTCGGCCCGAACGGCAGCGGCAAGTCGACGCTTTTCCGTATCGTGCTCGGGGAACTCTCCACCGACACGGGCGAGCTCGTCATCGAAGGGTCGCCGCGCATCGGCTGGACGCGCCAGAACCCGGCGCCGGACACGCCGGACGAGACGCTCCTCGCGTACGCGCTGAGGGGCATCCCGGGCCTCAGCGAGATGGAGGCCGAGATGCAGGCGCTCGAAAGCGACCTCGCGGATCCGGCGAAGATGAAGCGCTACGGCGAGCTCCAGGCGACGTTCGAGCATCTGGGCGGCTACGATATCGAAACGCGCGTGAAGGTGGCGCTGGGCGGCCTCGGCTTTTCGGTGGAGGAGTTTTCCAAGCCGTTCGCGTCGTTCTCGGGCGGCTGGCGGATGCGCGCGGAGCTGTCGCGCGTGCTTGCGTCGAAGCCCGACCTGCTGCTGCTGGACGAGCCGAGCAACTACCTCGACCTGCCGGCCGTCGACTGGCTCCAGAAGTATCTGAAGGCGTACGACGGCACGCTCCTGCTCATCTCGCACGACCGCTACCTGCTGCGGACGCTCACGAGCATCATCGTCGAGGTCGACGCCGGCACGGCGACGCGCTACGAGGGCGGCCTTGACTGGTACCTGACCGAGCGCGAGGTGCGCTACGAGCACCTGAAGGCGGCGAAGGCGAACCAGGACCACCACCGCGAGCAGCTCCAGCGGTTCGTCGACCGCTTCCGCGCGCAGGCGACGAAGGCGTCGCAGGCGCAGAGCCGCCAGAAGATCATCGACAAGCTCGACGAGGAGCGGATCGTGCTGCCCAAGCGCTACACGCAGTCGGGGCGGCTGCGGCTGGCCGAGCCGCCACCGAGCGGCATCGAGATGTTCCGCTGCGAGAAGCTGGGCTTCAGCTACGACGGCGAACGGTTCGTCTTCCGCGGCCTCGACTTCAACATCTCGCGCGGCGACAAGGTGGCGCTCATCGGCTACAACGGCCTCGGCAAGACGACGCTGATGCGCATTCTCGCGGGCACGCGGCAGCCGACGGAGGGCAAGGCGGTCCTCGGGCACAACGTCGTGCCGGGCTACCTTTCGCAGGAGTTCGCCGAGACGATCCCTCCCGACGTCAGCGTCTACCGCAACGCGAAGAACGCGTGGGACGCGCACGGCGGCGGGCCCGAGAAGGTCTTCCGCAACCAGCTCGGCGCGTTCGGGTTCGACGAGAACGACGTGGAGAAGCCCGCGGGCGTGCTGTCGGGCGGCGAAAAGATCCGCCTCGCGTTCCTGCGCCTCTTCCTGACCGCGCCGAACTTCCTCCTGCTGGACGAGCCGACGACGCACCTCGACCTCGACGGGCGGCGGCTCCTGCAGGACGCGCTGCAGAAGTACAAGGGCACGATCCTGCTCGTCTCGCACGACATCGACTTCGTGCGCGCGACGGCGACGAGCATCCTGGAGATCACGCGCGACGGCATCCGGTCCTATCCCGGTGGCTACGACTACTACTGCGAGAAGAAGGCGGCCGAGGCGGCGACGGTCGCGCGCCGAGACGCGGAGGCGCAGCGAACTTCCGCGCCGGGCGCCAGATCCGCGCCGGGCGACCCGGACGCCGCCGGTCAGACGCTGTCCAAGAAGGAGCTGCGCCAGCAGCGCGCGGCGGAGCGGGCGAAGATCGCGCCGAAGGTGAAGGAGCTGAAGAAGCGCATCGAGACGGCGGAGAAGAAGATCGACGAGCTGCAGGCGGCGCTGGACGCGGCGAGCGCGGAGCTGTTCAATCCGACGCCGGCGACGGATTTTGCGGAGGCGAACCGGAAGGTGCGCACGCTCCAGTTCGAGATCGACCGCTACACGGCGGACTGGGAGGCGGCTTCGCTCGAACTCGAAGAGCTCACCGCGTCCTGATCCGGCCGGTTCACGGCTGGCCCGGATGGCGCGGGCCGCGCGCTAGGCGCGGCTCTGGCGGTCGAAGTAGTCCTTCGTCACGCGCCAGACGACCGGCGAGAGCAGCACGAGCGCGACGAGGTTGGGGAACGCCATCAGCCCGTTGAACGTGTCGGCGAGGCCCCACACGACGGAGACCGTCAGGTACGGCCCGACGAAGACGACTGCGACGTAGGCGAGGCGGTAGACCTTCACGATCCACTTGCGGCGCGTGCCCACGAGATACTCCAGGCACTTCTCGGAGTAGTAGTCCCAGCCGAGGATCGTCGTGAACGCGAAGAAGGTGAGCGCCGTCATCAGGAAAAAGCTCGCGATCGGGCCGGAGTTCGGACCGAGGAAGGAGAGGCCGCGGCGGAACGCCTCGATCGTGATGTCCACGCCCTTGAGGCCAAGCGACGGCTCCCACGCGCCGGTGACGACGATCGCGAGGCCCGTCATGGTGCAGATGATGATCGTGTCGATGAAGGTGCCCGTCATGCAGACGAGGCCTTGGCGCGCGGGCTCGTTCGTCTTGGCCGCCGCCGCCGCGATGGGCGCGGAGCCGAGGCCGGCCTCGTTCGAGAAGATGCCGCGCGCGATGCCCTTCTGCATCGCCACGAACACAGTTCCCACCACGCCGCCGGTGAACGCCTGCGGGTTGAAGGCCGCGCGCACGATCAGCTCGATCGCCGCCGTCACCTTCGAGAGGTTGCCGAACAGCAGGAACACGATGATCACCAGGTAGAACACGGCCATGAACGGCACGATCACCGTCGAGACCTTCGCGATGCGCTTCAGGCCGCCGATCACGACGAGGCCCACGCAGACCGTCACGATCAGGCCCGCGATGACCACAGGCAGAGAGTAGGTTGTGCCAAAGAGCTGCACACCCGTCGCCAGGTCGGCAGGGTTGAACTTCGGGTCGAAGAACCTTTGCACGGCAGAGGTGATGCCATGGATCTGGGTGATGGTGCCGATGCCCATGATGCCGGCAAGCGCACCGAAGAACGCGAACGCAATCGCGAGCGGCTTCCACTTGCGTCCGAGACCTTTCTCAATGTAGTAGAACGGACCGCCCAGCACGCGCCCGTCCGGCGCCACCTCGCGGTACTTCACCGCCAGCAGGCCCTCGGCGTACTTCGTGGCCATGCCGAAGAACGCCGCCACCTCCATCCAGAAGAGCGCGCCCGGGCCGCCCGTGCCGATGGCCGTTGCCACGCCCACGATGTTGCCCGTGCCGATCGTCGCCGAGAGGGCCGTGCAAAGCGCGCCGAACGAGCTCACCTCGCCCGAGACGCCATCGCCCTCCTCCTGGTGGAACATGTACTTGAAGGCGCGCTTGAGGTTGAACACGTGGCTCAGGCGCAGGCAGAACGTCAGGATCAGGCCAGTCACCAGCACGGCGCCGATGAGCGGCACGCCCCACACCCAGCCGTCCACCGTGTCCACCAGATTGGTGAAGGACGTCAGCCAGTCGCTCGTGGCTTCCACCGATGCCGCCACGCCCGGATTGGTCTGTGCGGCCTCCGGCTCGGAGGCGACGGTTTGCAAGGCCGTCGGCGCGCTCTGTGCAAATGCAGAAAAAAGACCGCCGCAGAAAGTTGCGGCGGAAAACCAGAATCGGGCCATGTGTGCTTTCATGGGGAAATGATAGCACGGTCGGACGCCGCCGTCAAGCGTTCGCGTTTCTCGAGTTCCAATTCGTCAAGCAGCACGGATACCAAAGTGATTCGGGGATGTTTCTCGCGGGCCCGTCGAAAGCATCAACCGTCTAGCGAACACTTATCAGCACATATCGGAACGGGGCGAGTTCGACGCGGGCCTTGCCGCCGCTGACAGCCAGGTCCTTGCCGGAGAGCGCGTCGATTGCGCGCGTGGCGGTCGCGGGGAGCGACATTTCGGCCGTCACGGCCTCTTCGGCGGAGACGTTGGAGACGACGATGAGCGATTCGCCGTCCTTACGGTAGACGCTCGCCTTCACCGAGG
>DJXI01000074.1:0-732 GCA_002449695.1 Verrucomicrobia bacterium UBA7008
CCTTTAATTGCCGGAGCAATAGAACAGCGAGCGTAGCGAGCGGTCTAGAGGTCTAAAAACATTGGAAAGCTCTGGGGACAGACCCCGTGGTTTGGGGACAGACCCCGCGGTTTTTACAAAAATTGTAAAAATCATAAAAATCGCATTACATTAAATGTAAAACCGCATTTCTGAAAGTCGCAAAAATGACTGAAAATCCTCTTTTTCTTAAATTGGCATGTCAATTGCTTAAGGAAAAACGGATTTTGCAAATAAAATCGAACAAGGTAAAGACCGAACAAAAAGGACAAAAATGAACAAGTACGTTGAGAGCGTCCTGAAGGACGTGAAGGCCAAGAACGCGAACGAGCCGGAGTTCCTCCAGGCGGTGGACGAAGTGCTGACGACACTCGATCCCGTTATCAAGGCGAATCCGCAGTATGAGGCGAACGCCATCCTCGAGCGCATGGTCGAGCCGGAGCGCGTGATCATGTTCCGCGTCCCGTGGGTGGACGACAAGGGCATCGTGCGCGTGAACCGCGGCTACCGCATCCAGATGAACAGCGCGATCGGCCCGTACAAGGGCGGCCTCCGCTTCGATCCGTCGGTCAACCTCTCCGTCCTCAAGTTCCTCGCCTTCGAGCAGGTCTTCAAGAACTCGCTCACGACGCTGCCGATGGGCGGCGGCAAGGGCGGCAGCGACTTCAATCCGAAGCAGTCGCCGCACACCCCCGGCAAGCGCTGCAGCGACGC
>DJXI01000074.1:839-33610 GCA_002449695.1 Verrucomicrobia bacterium UBA7008
CCAGAGCTTCATGACCGAGCTCTACCGCCACATCGGCCCCGACACCGACGTGCCCGCGGGCGACATGAACGTGGGCGGGCGCGAGATCGGCTACATGTTCGGCCAGTACAAGCGCCTCGCGAACGAATGGACGGGCGTCCTGACGGGCAAGGGCCTCTCCTTCGGCGGCTCGCTCATCCGTCCCGAGGCGACGGGCTACGGCGACGTCTACTTCGCCGAGAACATGCTCGCCAAGCGCGGCGAGACGTTCGAGGGCAAGGTCTGCGTCATCTCGGGCGCGGGCAACGTCGCGAGCTACGCGGCGGAGAAGCTGATCCAGCTCGGCGCGAAGGTCGTGACCTTCTCGGACCGCTCGGGCGCGATCTACGTCCCGGCCGGCATGACCCAGGAGCAGGTGCAGGAGGTCATGTACCTCAAGACCGTCAAGCGCGGCGAGCTGAGCGAGCTCAAGTGGAAGGGCGCGAAGTTCGCCAAGGGCGTCAACAGCTGGCAGCTCGCCGACAAGATCGACGCGGCGTTCCCGTGCGCGCGCCAGAACGAGCTGAACGGCAAGGACGCGGAGTACCTCCTCAAGCACGGCTGCACGCTCGTCGGCGAAGGCGCGAACATGCCCTCGACCCCGGACGCGATCGCGGCCTTCGTCAAGGCGAAGATCATGTACTCGCCCGGCAAGGCGTCGAACGCCGGCGGCGTGGCGACCTCGGGCCTCGAAATGTCGCAGAACTCGGAGCGCCTGAGCTGGACGCGCGAGGAGGTCGACGCGAAGCTCAAGGGCATCATGAAGGCCATCCACGACAACGCCTGGGAAGCCGCCGCGAAGTACGGCAAGAAGGGCAACTACGTCGTGGGCGCGAACATCGCCGGCTTCACCAAGGTGGCCGATGCGATGGTGGCGCAGGGCGTGTGCTGAGGTGGAGGTGTCACAAGCCTGAAGGGCTTGTGACGCAGGACGGCTGGTCAGCCTGCCGAGGAGCCTGAAGGGCTTGTGACGCAGGACGGCTGGTCAGCCTGCCGATGAGCCTGAAGGGCTTGTGACGCAGGACGCAGGGGAAGGGCGCGGCGGTTTCGCCGCGCCCTTCTTTTGGGCCGTCAGTTTCCGCTTGCGTTTGTGCGAAAAAAAAGATATACTGTCGGTAGTGTTGGGCAAGGCAAATATTCACAACAACGAAGAACGAAAGGAAAAATGAAAACCTATCTGGCGTTTTGGTACGGGATTTTCAAGAATAACCCGATCTTCCGTCTGGTGCTCGGCCTGTGCCCGACGCTGGCGGTGACGACCAGCCTCGAGAACGCGCTCGGCATGGGGCTCGCGGCGACGTTCGTCCTCATCTGCTCGAACGGCCTCGTCTCGGCGCTGCGCAAGGTCATTCCCGGCGCCGTCCACATCCCGTGCTACATCGTCATCATCGCGACGTTCGTGACGGCGATCGATCTCCTGATGCAGGCGTACCTGCCGGACCTCTCGGCGAGCCTCGGCATCTTCATTCCGCTCATCGTCGTCAACTGCATCATCCTCGGCCGCGCGGAGGCGTTCGCCTCCAAGAACGGCGTCGTCGCCTCGCTCGCGGACGGCCTCGGCTCGGGCATCGGCTTCACGCTGTCGCTCGCGCTCATCGCGTCGGTGCGCGAGATCGTCGGCGCGGGCACGCTCACCGTCTGGGGCGATCTCGCCGTCAAGGGCCTCAATCCGGGGCCGGTCACGCTGGCGATCCTGCCGGCGGGCGGCTTCATCACGCTGGGGCTCCTGCTGGCGCTCATCAACCACATCGGCGCCGTCAACGCGCGCCGCCACGGGGCGCCGCCGCCGCTGCCGGTCAATCTCGACTGCCGCCACTGCACGATGTGCCCGAACGGCAAGTGACCGGAGCGAACGGACGGAGAAAGAGAGAGAAGGAAGGAGATCTGAAAGATGAAGTGCCCGAAATGCGGCCAGGATGACGACAAGGTGCTGGACTCGCGCGCCGCGCGCGAGGGCGCGGCCATCCGTCGCCGTCGCGAATGCTGCGCGTGCGGGCACCGCTTCACGACCTACGAGGAGATCGACCGCGACGAGGTGGTCGTCGTCAAGCGCGACGGCACCCGCCAGCCGTTCGACCGCCAGAAGCTCGACAAGGCGATCCGCCACGCGTGCGGCAAGCGCCCGATCAGCGACGACCAGATCCGCACGATGATCGATCATGTCGTCGCCAAGCTGGAGGGCGGCGAGGTCGGCGCGGACAAGATCGCGCAGCTGGTGATGGACGAGCTGCACCGCACCGACGAGGTCGCCTACATCCGTTTTGCGAGCGTGTACCGTCAGTTCACCGACGTCGCGCAGTTCCTGCAGGCCATAACGGAGATCGTGAAGAAATGAGCGTTGACTACCAGCGTCCGCCGGTGAGGGTCGCCCTGATGGGTCTCGGCCGGGCGATGTTCTCGACCCATTACCCCGTGTTTAAGGCGCATCCCGCGCTCTTCAAGGTGGTGGCGGCGTGCGACCTGTCGAAGGAGCGGCGCGACATCGTGGCGCAGGACTATCCCGACTGCCGCATGTTCCGCCAGTTCCACGACATGCTCTACGAGCGCGACATCGACATCGTCGACATCGCGACGTGCACCGTCGACCACATGGAGCACGCGATGGCGTCGCTCGAACGCGGCTTCTGGACGCTCCTCGAGTCGCCGATGGCGCTGACGATCGACGACGCGCAGGTGATGCGCGGGGCGGCGGCGAAGGCGAAGAACCGCCTGCTCATCCTCCAGCGCGGGCTCTTCGCGCCCGACTTCCTGCTGACGCGCCAGATGATGGGCGATCCGCGCCTCGGCGAAATCTACCAGATCCGCATCCGCAAGGAGGACTACATCCGCCGCGACGACTGGCAGACCGTCAAACGCCTCGGCGGCGGCGCGTCGTACTACCAGATGACCGACCTGATCCAGCAGGCGCTCAAGCTGCTGCCCTCGCCGCCGATCCAGATGTGGAGCGAGCTCAAGCGCATCGCCTCGCTCGGCGACGCCGAGGACTACGTGCACGTCAATCTCAAGACGCGCGGGCAGGTCTCCGCCGACATCGAGTTCAACGGCGGCTGCCTCGCCGAGACGCGCGCGCCGTCGTTCGAGATCCGCGCCGAGCGCGGCGTCTTCCGCGTGGAGCCGGGCGCGACGGAGGGGACGCTGACGGTCATCGACCCCGATTTCAAGTTCCCGCGCCGCCGCTCGAGCGTCCGCACGCCGGAGATCGTCGATCTGCACGAGGACTTCCCGGTGGTGACGATCCCGGTCACGCTGCCGAAGGGCACGCCGCACGGGCCGAGCGCGTTCTGGAAGCATGTCTACGACACGGTGCGCACGGCCGCGCCGTTCCCGCTGCAGCTGGAGGATTCGATCGAATCGGTCAAGTTCGCGCAGCTGATGAAGAAGACGAGTCCGTTCGGGAAGTGAGGATCATGAAAACAGGAACGAAAGGAACACCGGAGATGCACGCGATGACCCAGAGCCTGGAAGACTACCTGGAGGCGATCTACATCCTGATCAAGGAGAAGAAGCTCGCGTGCGTCCGCGACGTGGCGAAGACGCTCGACGTCAAGATGCCGAGCGTCGTCAAGGCGATCCACGAGCTGAAGAAGCTGGAGCTGGTGACGCAGGAGCCGTATTCCGCGATCGAACTGACCGCGAAGGGGCGGCGCGTGGCGAATACGGTCCTGAACCGCCATACGCTGCTGCGGTCGTTCCTGATGAAGCTCGGCGTCAGCCGGAAGACGGCGGACAAGGACGCATGCATGATGGAGCACATCCTCTCGGCGGAGACGATGGACAAGATTCGGACGTTTACGGAGCGGCCGTGAAAACGGAACGGCCGTGCGTGAAAAGACCGACAACGAAAAGAGATGAATAAATGGGGGAGAAGAAGGAGATGAAAAGCCAGATCAATCAACTGCGGCAGCTGCAGGAACTCGTCCTGACCCGCGACGAGCATACGCAGACGGGGGACGGCAGCAGTCTGGACGCGCTCAACGACGCGATCTTCGAGATGCAGGACAGGCTCGATCCGCAGGTGCAGGGCATCTATTCGCGTCTCTACAAGAAGAGCCACATCGTGATGGCGGCGATGAGCAACGGCTGCTGCTCGGGCTGCGGGATGCAGGTGCCGATCGCGCAGAGCCAGCAGGTCCGGCTCGCGCAGCATCTCGTCACCTGTTCGAGCTGCGGGCGCATCCTCTACGCCGTCGACGCGGACGAGGCGCGCAACATCACCGAGAAGCCCGCGCCGGGCGACGACCCGAAGACGGGGATCTCGCGCTTCAGCGCCGAGGAGCTGATGGTTCCGGACCTCGCGGCGAAGACGCCGGCGGACGCGATCGCCGCGCTCGCGGCGGCGATGGAGGCCGGCAAGTTCATTTCCAACGCGGAGTCGCTCGTCACGGCGGCGCTCGCGCGCGAGGGGGTCCTGTCGACGGCCATGCCCAGCGGCGTGGCGTTTCCGCACGTGCGCGGCGTCGAGGGCGGCAGCCTGACGCTGGCGATCGGCTGCTCCCGCGACGGCATCGACTGGGAGGGCCAGAAGGTCCACATCGTCGTCCTCTCGGCGATTCCCGTCGCCGTGTCGGCGTTCTATCTGCGGCTGATGGCCTCGCTCGGCCAGGCCTTCGCCAACAAGGAGAACTTCGCCGCCGCGGTGGCCGCCGAGACGCCCGCCGCCCTCTGGAAGGTGATCGTCAAGGCGACCCGGCGCACCGTCAAGTGAAAACGTTTGCGCTAGCGGCGGTCCTGGCGGCCGCGGTCGTGCGCGGCCCCGTGCCGAACGCGCACCGGGCCTCGCCCTACGTCGGCGCGATCGCGGTCGAGGCGGAGACGGGGCGCGTCCTGGTGGCCGACCGCGTCGACCGCGAGTGCTACCCCGCCTCCTGCACGAAGCTGATGACGGCGCGCCTCCTGCTGAAGGCCGTGCGCGACGGCACGATCGCGCCCGACGAGCCGCTCGTGCAAAGCCGGCGCTCGGCGCAGGAGCAGCCGTCGAAGATCGACCTCCTCCCCGGCGAGACGATCTCCGTGCGCAACGCGATGACGGCGCTCATGCTCAAGAGCGCGAACGACGTGGCGGTGATCGTCGCCGAACGGCTCGGCGGCTCCATCGAGGGCTTCGCGCAGATGATGAACGACGAGGCCGCCGCGCTCGGCATGACGCACACGCATTTCGTCTCGCCGAACGGCCTGCCGCCGCCGAAGGGCTCGAAGCGCGGGTTCGACCGGTCGACCGCCGCCGACCTCGCGAAGCTCGGCGTGGCGCTCGTGAAGGAGCAGCCGGAGATCCTCGCGTTCACGAAGATGGAAAAGGCGACGATCCCCGGGCGGGGCGGCGAGCCGCTCACGGTCTACAACCACAACAACCTCCTCTGGAAGAAGAGCGTCAAGGTCGCGGGCGTGGACGGGCTCAAGACCGGCTACATCGACGCGGGCGGCAGCTCGATCGTGCTGACGGGCACGCGCGACGGCCACCGCGCGATCGTGGTCGTCGTCGGCTCGGCGGGCGCCAAGGAGCGCGACGCGCACGCCGCGCGGCTCCTGAACGACGCGCTCGGCGCCCTCGCGTGGTAGGCCGCGGCTTTCTGCGGGCGGCGCAAATATGATATAATACCCGCCGACATGGAGATGCCAGACTACAAGATCGGCCGGATCGTCTTCGGCAGCGCCGCGGCGATCGCGGCGGCCTGCGAATCGTTCCGCGCGCAGCCCGTCGACGAGACGCGCCTCGCGCCGGCGCGCACGTCGCCGTTTTCCGCGAAGCGCACCACGCTCGCGCAGGAGGCGCCGGTCGCCGGCGTCGGCACGTTCGAGGGAAGCCGCAAGCAGACGCTGACCTTCGCGCCGAGCGCGAAGCCGGGCTGGTGGATCCGCCGCATGGACCACCCCGAGCAGCTCGACACGTTCGTCGACATCGCGAATCTCTGGACGAGCGCGCAGAACCTCGTGCTGCGCTCGGGCTCCGAGCACAACTACCTGCGCATGGTCGAGCACATCATCGCGCTCAAGAACGGCATCGGCCTCGACGACGTCGTTCTGAAGGTGAACTCCGGCGACCCGCCGCTCTTCGACCAGTCGTCGCTGCCGCTCATCAAGGCGGTCGAGCACGGCCGGATCGTCGAAAAGGCGGACGCGGCGACGTACGTGACGGTGAAGGAGCCGGTCGCCTTCGGCGGGCGGCGCGGCGACTTCCTCCTCTTCCTGCCGGCGGCGCCCGGCGAACGCAACCTGCGCATCGACTGCGCGATCAGCTGGAACACGGTCATCGGTTCGCAGCGCGTCCTCTTCGACGTGACGCCCGAGACGTTCCGCTACGCCGCGCTCGCGCGCACGAACGCGACGCGCAAGCAGTATCTGCTCGCGAAGACCGTCGGCAAGCTGTTCGCGGCCACGCGCAACTGGGGCTACAACGAACGCAACATCCTCATCCACGGCCGCACGCGCTTCTACACCGAGCCGCGCTTTCCGCTCGGCGGCAAGTTCCTGGAGCCGGTCTGGCACCGCGCGACGCTCGACCTGATGGCGGCGCTCGCGCTGACCGGCCCGCACCGCTTCATCGGCACGGTGGTCTCGTACCGCGCGGGCCATACGCTCGACTGCGACGCCGTGCGCGCGCTCTACCGCAACGACCTTCTGACCTATGCTTGACCTCACCCGACCGCTCATCGTCTTCGACATCGAATCGACCGGACTCTTCCCGCGCCGCGACCGCATCATCGAGCTCGCCTGCATCAAGGTGATGCCCGACGGCACCGAGATCGAGAAGTGCTGGCTGATGAACCCCACCGTGCCGATCCCCGCCGAAACGACGAAGATCCACGGCATCACCGACGAGATGGTGAAGGACTGCCCGACCTTCCGCGACAACGCCGACGAGATCTTCGCGTTCTTCGACGGCTGCGACCTGTCGGGCTTCAACGCCGACCGCTACGACATCCCGTGCCTGGAGGAGGAGTTCGCGCGCGTCGGGCGGAACTTCGGCCTCGCCGCGCGCCGCCGCATCGACGTGCAGCGCATCTACCACCGCATGGAGCCGCGCGACCTCTCGGCCGCCGTCCGCTTCTATCTCGGGCGCGACCACGCCGGCGCGCACGGCGCGGAGGCGGACGCGCGCGCGACGCTCGACGTCCTCAAGGCGCAGATGGAGAAGTACCCGTCGCTGCCGAAGGACGTGGACGCGCTCGACGTCTATCTCGTGCCGCGCGACCCGCGCAACGCGGACCGCGACGGCAAGCTGCGCTGGGACCGGGGCGAGCTGCTGATCAATTTCGGCAAGAACAAGGGCAAGTCGCTCAAGTCGCTGCTCGTCAGCGATCTGCCGTTCCTGCGGTGGATCCTCCGGGGCGACTTCGACACGGAGGTCAAGATGATCGTCAGCGACCTCGTCCGGCACGGGCGCCTGCCGCCCCCGCCGCGGCTGCCCGCCGAGGCCCCGGCCCGCGACTGAAAAAAGATTAAATTTCTCTAACTTTCCCCTTGCCCAACCGGGCGCAAATATGATATCATACGCGCCTGTTAGCCGGGACTAACGGAATTTGTCTCGGCGAAGAAAGTGAGAAAAGGGCAAGAGTCATGATGCCGTTGAGACTGATGAAGGTGGGAGACAGGGTGCGCGTGATGGCCGTCACGGGCACGGACGCGGTGCGCAAGCATCTGGGATCGCTGGGCCTGATCGCGGGCGCGGTCGTCGCGGTGGTGCAGGTCACCGACGGGAGCATGATCGTCGGCGTGCACGACAGCCGCATCGCCATCAACCCCGACGTGGCCGCGCGCGTGATGGTGCAGCCGGCGTGACGATTTCACGAAAGGACAACGAACAGACATGAAGACACTGGATCAACTGAAGGTCGGCGAAAGCGCAACCGTCGCCCGGCTGCACGGGGAGGGCGCGGTCAAGCGCCGCATCATGGACATGGGACTCACCAAGGGCACCGCGGTGACCGTCTGCAAGGTGGCGCCGCTCGGCGATCCGATCGAGCTGACGATCCGCGGATACGAGCTGTCGATCCGCAGGGACGAGGCGGCGAAGGTGGAAGTGGACAGTCGCGCATGATCAGGAGCTGAAAGGGAACACCATGGCAGACAAGATCAAGATCGCCCTCGCGGGCAACCCGAACTCGGGCAAGACGACGCTCTTCAACGCGCTGACCGGGTCGAACCAGTACGTCGGCAACTGGCCGGGCGTGACGGTGGAGAAGAAGGACGGTGTGCTGAAGGGCGCGCCGGACGTCGTCATCCAGGACCTCCCCGGCATCTATTCGCTCTCGCCCTACTCGCTGGAGGAGAAGGTGTCGCGCAAATTCCTCGTCGAGGAGAATCCCGACGCGATCCTCAACATCGTCGACGGCACGAACATCGAGCGCAACCTCTACCTCTCCACGCAGCTCGCGGAGCTGGGGCTGCCGATGGTGATGGCCGTCAACATGATGGACGTCGTGAAGAAGAACGGCGACCGGATCGACTTCGCGAAGATCGCCAGGGCGCTCCGCTGCGAAGTCGTCGGCATCAGCGCGCTCAAGGGCGAAGGCGGCGTCGAGGCGGCGAAGAAGGCCGTCGAGCTCGCCGGGGCCGCGGCGCAGGCGAAGAAGCCGGGCGAGGTTCCGCACGTCTTCACCGGCTCCGTCGAGCACGCGATCGCGCACATCGAGGAGTCGATCCAGGGCCTCGTGAAGAAGTCCGCGATCCGCTGGTACGCGATCAAGATCTTCGAACGCGACCGCGAGATCATCCAGAATCTCAACCTGGGCGTGGGCGTGCTGAAGCACATCGAGGACCACATCCGCGACTGCGAGAAGGAGCTGGACGACGACGCGGAGTCGATCATCACCAACCAGCGCTACGAGTTCATCCAGAACCTCATGTCCAAGGCGCTCACGAAGAGCGAGATCCGCAAGAACAAGGCGACGCTCTCGGACAAGATCGACCGGATCGTCACGAACCGGATCCTCGCGCTGCCGATCTTCATCCTGTCGCTCTGCGTGATGTGGTGGCTCGCGGTCGCCGACGGCGGACCCGGCACGGTTCTCACCGACTGGGCGAACGACGGCTTCCTCGGCGACGGCTGGCACCTGCCGTTCACGACGCACGCGTGCACCGCCGAAGGCAAGTACAAAGGCATGGAATTCGAGGACGCGCAGGGCGAGTTCGCCAAGCAGGATGCTTCGAAGACGGCCTGGGAGGAAGCCTATCTCGAAAAGATCAATGAAGGCAAGGGCGACGACGACAAGGTCGAGGAGATGCCCGAGGAGATCGACGAGGCGGTTGCCGCTTCAGTCGTCGCCAAGGATGTGTTCGTCGAGGACGAGGAGACGGGCGAGCCCGTCGCCAAGGAGTGCGACTGCGAGACGTGCGCGGCGAAGGCCGAGGCGGGCGAAGCGTGCGAGGGCTGCGGCTGCGGATGCGGCGAGCCCGACCTCTGGAACGTCGACTACGCGGCGTACAAGGCGGCGTGCGAATGGGAGGAGCCCGATCCGTCGCAGTTCGGCGTGTGGGTGCCCGGCATCGGCGCGCTGATCGGCGGCGCGCTCGAGAAGCTCGGCGTGAGCGAGACGGTCGCGAGCCTCGTCAACGACGGCGCGTGGGGCGGCGTCGCGACGGTGCTCGGCTTCGTGCCTGTCATCTTCGTCGTGTTCCTCTTCCTCGCGTTCCTCGAGGACTGCGGCTACATGGCGCGCGTCGCGTTCATCATGGACCGGCTTTTCCGCAAGTTCGGCCTCTCCGGCAAGTCGTTCATCCCGATGATCGTCGGCAAGGGCTGCGGCGTGCCGGCGGTCATGGCGGCGCGCACGATCGAGAACGAGCGCGACCACCGCATGACGGTCATCCTCGCGACGTTCATCCCGTGCGGCGCGAAGACGGTCATCATCGCGATGTTCGCGGCGCTGTTCTTCCGGGACATGTGGTATGTCGCGCCGCTCATGGACGTCATCGGCATCGCGATCATCGTCCTCGGCGGCATCGCGCTCAAGAAGTCCCGGGCGTTCGCGGGCGAGGCCGCGCCGTTCGTGATGGAGCTGCCCGCGTACCACCTGCCGACGGTCAGCGGCATCTGGCGCCACACGTGGATCCGCCTCAAGGGCTACATGCTCAAGGCCGGCCTCATCATCTTCCCCGCGTGCGTCTTCCTCTGGTTCATCATGAACTTCGACTTCCGCTTCAACCTCGTCGGCGAGGAGGGCATCGACCAGTCCATGCTCGCGACGATGGGCGGTTGGATTGCGTGGCTCCTGGCGCCGCTCGGCTTCGGCACGTGGCAGGGCGCGGCGGCCTCGGTCTCGGCCGAGATCGCGAAGGAGCAGGCCACGGCGACGCTCGGTCTCGTCGCCGCGAACATGGACGGCGCGTCCACGGCGGCGCACGTGACGAACCTCTTCGCGTCGTTCGTCCCGGCGTGCGTGCCGGCGGCCTCGAAGGGCGCGGTCGCGAAGCTCATCGCGATGTCGTTCATGGTCTTCAACCTGTTCATCCCGCCGTGCATGGTGGCGATCGCCGTCACGTTCCGCGAGATGGGCTCGAAGGCGTGGGGCTGGCTCGCCGTCGGCTTCCAGCTGTTCGTCGGCTACGTCCTCGCCCTGTCGATCTACCAGCTCGGTCTGCTCGCGATGGGCTGTGGCTTCGGCTTCTGGACCGTGATCGCGATCCTCCTGGACCTCTTCTGCCTGTGGGCGGTCTTCCGCCCCGCGCCGAAGGCCCGGTAAAGGAAGCGGCCCATGAACATCGCATCCATTGTCATTCTCGCCGTGATCGGCATCCTCTTCGCGCTCGCCGTGAAGAGGGTGCTGAAGAAGGGCGCGCCGTGCGAATGCGGCGGAAGCCGCAAGATGTGCGGCGGGAAATCGTGCGGCTGCTGCCACTGAATAAGCCCAATCAACTGCAATCAACCTTCCCAAACCAGAAAAGAAAAACAGAAAAATGAACATCAAGACAATCCTGTGCGCGGCCGCGGTCTGCGGCGGCATCACCGCGGCGACGGCGGCCGACGAGGTCGTGGCCGAGGCGGAAAAGGGCGAAACCGAAGAGACGCCGATCGTGTCGGCGGAGTTCGGCCTCGCGTTCGATTCACGCTACATGACGTACGGCGTCATCGACGGCAAGGACCCGATCCTCACGCCGAGCGCGTCGATCACGTTCTTCGACTGGGTCTACTTCGGCGTCGAGGCGATCTTCGACACCTCCAAGGCGCAGGGCCGCAAGGGCGGCTACGGCAACCGCGCGTTCAAGTACACGACGCTCGATTCCATCGTCGGTCTGGCGCACGACTTCGACCTGAACGAGGATCTGGGCGCGCTGTCGGTCGACTTCAACTACATCTACGAGTACCTGCCGCGCTACCACGGCGAGGTGGGCGATACGCAGTATCTCAACCTCGAGCTGTCGCTCGGCGACCTGTGGCTGGAGCCGACGCTCGCGATCGAGCGCGACCTGATGGCGGACGAGGGCACGTACGTGAACTTCTCGCTCGGCCACACCTTCGCGCTCGTCGGCGACGAGGAGGATCCGACGCTCACGTTCCGTCCGTCGGTCGGCCAGGGCTTCGGCAACTCGCTGCGCACGAAGGGCTACTTCAGCGACACGACCGAGGGCTTCAGCCACAGCGGCCTGATGGACACGACCATCAAGGGCGAGTTCGAGTGGACGCTCTGCGAGAACGTGGCGCTCGGCGCGTACATCGCGTACAGCGACTACTGGTTCGATTCCAACATGCGTGACGCGGCGCGCGCCTACAACGCGGAATGGGGCCATGCGTACGACCGTTCGTACAACTTTGTCGGCGGCCTCAGCGTGACGGTCAGCTTCTAATTCCGTTCACGGCAACTGGTGGCAAACCCCGCGGCTCCGGTCCCCCGGAGCCGCCGTTTTTGTGTGTGGGGGCTCTCTCATTTTGGACTTCAGACTTCGGACTTCAGACCTCAAGGTTGAGGCCGTCTCTGAAATCTTTTCGCGCGATTTTCGTTTATTACGGTTGAAGGGGGCGATAGGGCCTTCTTCCGCCGTGGCGCGGCGTCGGCGCGCTTGACAGCAAACGAAGATAAATGATAAGATAAAGGAGAAAAATGAAACTTGCATGTGATTTGCGGGGTCCCATTTTGGACTTCAGACTTTTGACTTCAGACTTCAAGGTGCCGCACGGACGCAACGAAAGGGGCGTGAAGATGGCGCGATGTGCGATGACGGACAGGAGCTGGAACATGGTGAAGGTCGCGGCGATCGTCCTGCCGTGGCTGTGCGCCGTGACGCTTCCGATTCTCTGCTGTGACGGGTTCGTCCAGAGCCTGGGCCGGTGCGTGTTCTTCCTGTGCGTGATGATGCCGTTTGGCAATCTCGCGCTTCTGGGACTGGTTGCCTGCGGACATGGATGGACCGCCTGGGGCAGTGCGGCGGTCTTTGCGTTCGCCGGCATCGTCGCGCCGCCGGCGCTGGCGCTGCTGTTCGCGATCTGCTGGCGGCGCCGGCAGTTCGTCCTGGTCTGGCTCGGGTATCTCGCGCTCATTGCGTGGGATGCGCTGGCCGCGATGTTCTTTGTGCTCACACTGGCAACGTGAGGGATGAGACCATGAAAAAAACGATTCAAGCCGTCCTCTTCGTCTGTGCGCTTCCCGTGTTCGCGTGGGCGGCGCTGTCGGTCTACTTCCTCCTCGCCGGACGCGATTCGCAGGGCGACTGCTTCTGTGAATATTCGCCCGATAGCGACTATTTCGATCGCATACGCGCGCTGAAGCCGGAAGAAAACATGCTGACGCACCTGAAGTGGCTGAACGACAACATGCCGACCAATACGACGCTGCTCTCTACAGACCACCGCCTTCGGACCGCCTATCTGAACGGCACGACCAACCGCCTTGAATTCACAGATGCGGCGCGGGACTATCTCGCGGCTGAATCAAACACGCTCGCCTGCGCGGCCCGACTTCTCGGCTGCAAGGTGCTGGATGTCCCTCGGCAGGGCGACCTCCCCATTTCGCCGCTGATGCGCATCGCGAACATCAGTGCCGTGAAGGCTGTCTCCGAGGCCTCGCAGGGCGATGTCGTCCAAGGCCGTCAGACGCTGATGGATGTGTTTAAGATAGGTTTGATGGCGATGGACAATGAATCGTATTCTGTCGGACTCTATCAAGAAGTCGGCTACGGTGCGGCCGTGCTTGCGCTGGACAGGGCGGCAGATCCTTTGTTCGTGAATGGCGACGACGCATGGCGCGAAAGTCTGCGCGCGCGCTGCCGCCGTCTGATTGCCCATGACGCGGAATACGCCCGACGCGCGGCATCCCGTCCGATTGACGAAGTCTGGCGGTATGTCTGGGAGAGTTGCGCAACGAACCGTGAAGAGGTTCTGGGATTCATTTGTCGTGTGGGGCGCAGTCCGTTCGATCAACTCCTGAAGCAGACGCTTGGACTGGATGTCGGCACCCGTCGCCTGAAATGGGACGCGCTGGAGCGCAAATTCACGGCTTTGCTGCTGGCCGCCGTCCCGGGCTATACCGGCTATGCGTTTCAGCCCAACCGCCGTCTGGACGAACACCGAATGGAGTGCGCTCGTTTCTGCCGAAAGGTTGAGGAGCCGTATGACATCGACTACGTGCGCGCGCTTGATTTCGGCAGGACGACCCTTTACGATGATGAATTCAATCCGTTCCACCGCAACTGGCTAGGCGAAAAAGTGATGGGGATGTCGTACTATGGCGCGACATACCTGATGATGTTCAGGCGCAGGTTCGACGTGTGTGCTCGTATCGCTGCGCTCGCCTGCCAGTCGCACAGAGCGAAATATGGCGCGTTCCCCGAAACACTCGATGCGCTCGTGCCTGAGTTTCTGCCGGAGATTCCTCGCGATCCATACGATGGCGCGCCGCTGCGCTACAATGCCGAGGGGCTTTATCTGTGGACGCCAGGCGAGCGACTTTCGTTTGACGGCAAGGTCGTCTGCTCGCGGAACGACGGCCGGCCGCTCTTCCCCGCGCGCATACGCCGGCACGTCTTTTTCCTCGCGCGGCCCTGACGCCCCGTCCGGCCGCGCCTCTCCCGCGTAAAATACGGGTGACGCGCGCGGCGCGGATGTGATATACTTTCCCGACCATGAAAAAAGTGATCATTACCGTTGTCGGCAAGGACACCGTCGGCATCATCGCCAAGACGGCCGCCTATCTCGCCAAGGAGAACATCAACATCCTCGACATCTCGCAGACCGTCGTGCAGGACTACTTCAACATGATGATGATCGTCGACGGCGCGAAGTGCCGGAAGACGTTCGACCGCATGAGCGCCGACCTCACGAAGCTCGGCCTGACGATGGGGCTGCGGATCCACTGCCAGAAGAGCGAGATCTTCGAGAAGATGCACCGCATCTGAGGCGCGCCATGATCGACATCTCCGAAGTTCTCGAAACGAACAAGATGGTGAGCGAGCAGACGCTCGACGTGCGCACCATCACGATCGGCATCTCGCTCCTCGACTGCGCCGACCGCGCGCTCAAGACGACGTGCGACAACATCTACGCGAAGCTGACGCGCCTCGCGAAGGACCTCGTCAAGGTCGGCGACGACATCGGCCGCGAATTCGGCGTGCCCGTCGTCAACAAGCGCATCTCGGTGACGCCGATCGCGCTCGTCGGCGCGGCGTGCTGCCGCCGGCCGGCCGATTTCGTCCGGATCGCCAAGACGCTCGACCGCGCGGCGAAGAAGCTCGGCGTCAACTTCGTCGGCGGCTACTCGGCCGTCGTCTCGAAGGGGATGACGCCCGCCGACGAGCTGCTGATCCGCTCGATCCCCGAGGCGATGGCGGTCACGGAGCGGCTCTGCGCGAGCGTGAACGTCGGCTCGACCAAGACGGGCATCGACATGGACGCGGTGCGGCTGATGGGCGAGATCGTCAAGGAGACGGCCGCGCGCACGAAGGACCGCGGCTCGATCGGCTGCGCGAAGCTGGTGATCCTCTGCAACGCGCCCGACGACAACCCGTTCATGGCCGGCGCGTTCCACGGCGTGAGCGAGGGCGACGCGGTCATCAACGTGGGCGTGAGCGGCCCGGGCGTCGTGCACGCGGTGCTGAAGACGATCCGCGGCGCGGACTTCGAGACGCTGTGCGAGACGATCAAGAAGACGGCGTTCAAGATCACGCGCGTCGGCCAGCTCGTCGCGCAGGAGGCGTCGAAGCGCCTCGGCATTCCCTTCGGCATCATCGACCTCTCGCTCGCGCCGACGCCGGCGGTGGGCGATTCGGTGGCGGACATCCTCCGCGAGATCGGCCTCGACCATCCGGGCGCGCCCGGCACGACGGCGGCGCTCGCGCTCCTGAACGACCAGGTGAAGAAGGGCGGCGTGATGGCGTCGAGCTACGTGGGCGGCCTCTCGGGCGCGTTCATCCCCGTCAGCGAGGACCAGGGCATGATCGACGCGGTCAACGCGGGCGCGCTCACGATCGAGAAGCTCGAGGCGATGACGTGCGTCTGCTCCGTCGGGCTCGACATGATCGCGATCCCCGGCGACACGCCGGCGACGTCGATCGCGGGCCTCATCGCGGACGAGGCGGCGATCGGCATGGTCAACCAGAAGACGACGGCTGTGCGCGTCATCCCGGTCGCGGGAAAGAAGGTCGGCGACACGGTGGAGTTCGGCGGGCTCCTGGGCCACGCGCCGGTGATGGCGGTCAACCCGTTCTCCTGCGCCGCGATGATCAACCGCACGGGCCGCATCCCCGCGCCGATCCACTCGTTCAAGAACTAGCATGGCCGGGTCGCTCAGCTGCGTCAAGATGCGCGCGTCGCTTGGCGGCGTGCACGTCTCCGGCGCGGAACGGATCGTGCCGGCGGCGGACGTGCCGTCCGTGATCGCCGCGCTCTACCGCCGCGCCGCCGGGCACGAGCGCGGCTGCCCCGATGCCATCAACATCAAGGTCGAATCGCTCGCGGCGGAACCGGCGCACCTGACGGCGCTGCCGGTCGCGACCGAGCCCGTCGATTCGCCCGCCGCCGGCTGGCGCCGGGTCGACGAGATCCTCCGGGCGGCGGGTTTCGCGCGCACGGACGAGATTCGCGCGCGCTTCCGCGAGACGTACGCGCTGCGCGGGGCGATGCTGCTCGACGCGGATACGCTCGAACGGCTCGAACCGGACCGCGCGCGCGGCGTGCGCGCGACATACATGGACGCGACCGGTCCGGCGGGCGGGGACGCCGGCGTGAAGAACCACTACCGCGAGGCCGTCGTGCTGGCGACCAAGGTGCTGAGCGCGCCGCACATCGTCGGCGAAATCTGCATGTCCGACGATCCCGGCTACGTGACGGGGTATGTCGCCACGCGGGCGTTCGGCTACCGGCGCATCACGCGGCTGAAGGAGCCGGGCGATCCGTCCGGCGGGCGCATCTTCCTCTACCGCGGGCCGCGCGACGCGGTCGCCGAGACGATCCGCTACCTCGAACGCGAACCGGTCCTCGTCGACGGCGTCGCGCCGCGGCCGGACGCTCCTCCGGCCGCGGCATCGCGCGACGCCGCGCTCGCGGCGGAGCTGGACGCGCTGAAGGCGCAGGGGCTCTGGCGCACGTGCCGCGTCGCGCCCGCCGGGCTCGTGAACCTCTCGTCGAACGACTATCTCGCGCTGGCGAACGATCCGCGCGTCACGGCGGCCGCGGCGGAGGCGGCGCGCCGCTACGGCGCGGGGAGCGGGGCGTCGCGTCTCGTGACGGGCACGCAGCGGCCGCATCTCGCGCTGGAGGCGCATCTCGCGGCGTTCAAGGGGACGGAGGCGGCGCTCGTCTACTCGACCGGCTACATGGCGAACGTCGGCGCGATCACCGCGCTCGTCCGGCGCGGCGACATCGTCTTCTCGGACGCGCTCAACCACGCCTCGATCATCGACGGCTGCCGGATGAGCGGCGCGACGGTCCGGGTCTACCGCCACCTCGACATGGACGACCTCGCGCGCGCGCTCGCGCAGGCGGGCGGGTACCGGCGGCGGCTCGTCGTGTCGGACGCGGTCTTTTCGATGGACGGCGATCTGCTGGACCTGCCGCGCTTCCTCGACGTCTGCCGGCGGTACGACGCGTTCTCGATGATCGACGAGGCGCACGCGCTCGGCGTCGTGGGCCGGACGGGGCGGGGGCTGTGCGAGACGTTCGCGTCGGCGCACCCCGACGTGCTGATGGGCACGCTCTCGAAGGCGCTCGGCGCGCAGGGCGGCTACATCTGCGGCCGCGCGCCGCTGGTGGAGCTCCTGCGCCAGACGTCGCGGCCGTTCATCTTCAACACCGCGCCGAACGCGGCGGCGATGGCGGGCGCGGACGCGGCGCTGACGATCCTCGAACAGGAGCCCGCGCGCGTCGCGCGGCTGCAGGAGAACGTGCGCTTCTTCCTCGCGGAGCTGGCGCGGGCCGGCGTGGACGTGCCGGCCGGGACGGGCGGCTCGGCGATCGTGCCGATCCTCGTCGGCGACGAGCGGCAGGCGCTCGCGCGCGCCGACGCGCTGGCCGCGGCGGGCTTTCTCATCTCGGCCATCCGCTATCCGACGGTCGCGCGCGGCGCTGCGCGGCTGCGCGTCGCCGTCTCGGCCGGACACGGGCGCGACGAACTCGCCGCCGCCGCGCTTGCCATCGCGCGCGCAAAATGATATAATTTTCGCCGTGAAAAAAGTTTCTCAGAAAATCAAGTACCGCCGGATCCTGCTCAAGCTGTCCGGCGAAGTGCTGGGCAACCGCACGACGGGCGAGTGCATCGACCCGCAGCATCTGGCGTTCATGGCCGAGCGGGTCAAGAAGATCCACAAGATGGGCGTCGAGGTCGGCATCGTGCTCGGCGGCGGCAACATCTTCCGCGGCCTGACGGGCGCGGGCAAGGGCGTCAACCGCGTGACGGGCGACTCGATGGGGATGCTCGCGACGGTCATCAACGCGCTTGCGATGATGAACGCGCTCGAGTCGATCGGCGTGCCCACGCGCGTCATGACGGCGATCTCCATCGACAAGCTCGCCGAGCCGTTCATCCAGCGCAAGGCGCTGCGCCACTTCGAGAAGGGGCGCGTCGTCATCTTCGCGGGCGGCACGGGCAACCCGTACTTCTCGACCGATTCGGCGGCGGCGCTGAGGGCCAGCGAGATCGGCGCGGAGGCGCTCCTCAAGGCGACGAAGGTCGACGGCGTCTACACCGCCGATCCGAAGAAGGACCCGAAGGCGAAGAAGTACGGCTCGCTCGACTACGAGACCGCGCTCGCCAAGCGGCTGAAGGTGATGGATTCGGCGGCGTTCGCGCTGTGCATGGACAACGGCATTCCGATCGTCGTCTTCGACTTCTTCGACGGCGACGCGCTCGAGCGCGTCGTGAAGGGCGAGAACGTCGGCACGCTCGTCAGCGGCAAGTGAACTTAACGAAAGGCAGACAGACACGATGAATACGACACAGGATGTTCTGAACGACGCGACCGCGAAGATCCAGAAGAGCTTCGAGGCGCTCAAGGCGCAGTTCGCGGGCCTGAGGACCGGCAAGGCGAATCCCGCGATGGTCGACCAGATCAAGGTCGAGTACTACGGCTGCCCGACGCCGATCAAGAACCTCGGCACGATCTCGACGCCGGAGCCGCGCCAGATCAAGATCACGCCGTTCGACCCGACGGTGCTCGCCGAGATGAACAAGGCGATCCTCGCGGCGAACCTCGGCGTGACGCCGCAGAACGACGGCAAGGTGCTGCGCATCACGGTGCCCGAGCTGAACGAGGCGCGCCGCAAGGAGATCGTCAAGGTCGCGAAGACCCAGGCCGAGGCGCAGAAGGTCGCGATGCGCAACGTGCGCCGCGACGCGAACGACGCCGCCAAGAAGCTCGAGAAGGACAAGAAGATTTCCGAGGACGACCTCAAGGCCGCGCTCGACAAGATCCAGAAGGCGACCGACGACGGCATCGCCCGGATCGACGCCGAGCTGAAGGCCAAGGAGGCCGAGGTGATGGCGGTCTGACCGCCGCCGCGATTTCAACGCAACGTACGGAGGAACAGCCATGGCAGAAGAGAACGCGAGTCCGATCAGCGCGGCCAAGCCGCCGGTCACGAATCCGATATCGCCCGCGCAGCCGGCATCGGCGCACGCGACGACGCTGAAGCTCAAGCCCGTCATCCGCAAGCCGCTGGGCGGCGCGGCGGGCCCGGCGAAGGCCATCATCCGCCCCGGGCTCAAGACCTCCGCCGCGCCGGGACTGACGCCGGTCGCCGCGGCTCCGGCCGCCGCGCCCGCCGCCGCACCGGCCGCGCCCGCCGCCGTCGACCACCTCAAGAACGTGACGCAGAAGCTCAAGGGCATCACCCAGGAGATTCCCGCGCAGGCGATCCTGCACAAGACCGGCATCATCGCCGACCAGGCGCTGACCGAGGCGCAGAAGCAGGCGTCGAAGTCGCGCACGGCGCGCATTTCGCTCGCGGACGCGATCGGCGTCGCGCCCGTCACCGAGCAGAAGCCGATGAAGACGATCCGCATCAAGCGGCCCATCGATCTCCAGCCGCCGCCGGGCAGCGAACCGCCGGCCGTGGCGAAGCTGGCCGAACCCGCGCCGGCCGCGACGGAGGAGGCCCCGACGGCCGCGACGGTCGCGCCGGATCCCACGTCGATCACCCAGCGCAAGACGCTCAAGATTTCACGCCCCGGCGGTGTCCGGTCCGGCCTCAAGAAGCCGGGCGCCGCGCCCGCCGCGAAGCCGGCCGGCGGCGACGCGGTCGCGGACATCCCCGACATCGCGGACATTCCCGAAGTGTCGGCCGTCGTCCCGGCGCACGCGCCTGCGGCGAACAACGACGGCAATCCCGCCGACGTGCCGACCGGCGTCGCGATCCTCGGTCTCATCGTCCAGATCGCGGCCTGCGCGGCGATCGCCTTCCTCGGCTGGTGCCTCTATCAGGACACGCAGCTGCCGATGTTCTGCGGCGGCCTCCAGCCTTGAGGCGACACCTCGCCATCGTCAGGACAACGGCTCTGGAGGTCTGCTCCGAGCCGTTGGCGTTCTTGCTGACGCTGACCGCGCTCGGCTGCGCGGCGATTCTTCCCTCCCTTCATTTCCACCAGTTCGGCGATCCGTCGCGGATGGCGCGCGACGCGGGGCTGTCGGCGCTGCTGATCGTCGGGCTCTGCCATGCCGTGTTCTGCACCGTCAAGGCGTACCGCCGCGAGATCGAGTCCGGCACGCTGCAGATGGCGCTCGCCGCCTCCGTTTCGCGCGCCGGCTTCTTTCTCGCCAAGCTCGCGGGCGTCTTTCTCGCCTACCTCGTCTTCGCCGTGACGGTGGCGGGCGTCATGCTGACCGCCGTGACCGGCGCGGAGCGCGGCGGCGCGCTCGCCGCGCAGACGGGCGACGTCGCGAAGATGTACGGCCCCTCGCTCGCGCTCGCGCTCGCGGCGATCGTCCTGCCGCCGGTCGCCGCCGCCGCACTCAACCGCTTTCTGCGCGTCCGCTTCGTGCCGGCCGCCGTGCTGCTCGCGCTCGCGCTGTCGGTCGCGGGCGCATGCGTGTTCTTCTCGCCGCGCCTCGCCGCGCGCGTGCTCGGCGCCGCGCTCCTTCTGGTCTTTCCGGCGGCGGTCTTCATGGCGGCGTCCGCGGCGTTCGCGGTCCGCTGGCCGGCGAACGCGGCGACGGCGCTCGCGGGGCTTCTCTTCGCCGTCTCGCTGCCGAACCTCGGCGACTACTACCTGTCGGATGCGCTCTCGCGCGGCGGCGCGGTGCCGTTGACCTATGTCGGTCTCGCCGCGCTGTGCGCCCTGCCGCTCGTCGCGGCGTTCGCGCTTCTGGGCATCCGGCTTTTCAAGGATCGGGACTACGCATGAACGTCATTGAACTGAGCGGCGTCGGCAAGACCTTCCGCGACTTCTGGCTGCGGCCGACGGTCCAGGCGGTGAACGGCCTCGACCTCGCCGTCGCGAAAGGGGAGGTCTTCGGGCTTCTCGGCCCGAACGGCAGCGGCAAGTCGACGACCATCAAGATGATCCTCGGGCTCCTCGCGCCGAGCGCGGGCACGATCTCGCTCTTCGGGCTGCCGCCGCGCGCCCGGGCCGCGCGCGCGCGTCTCGGCTACCTGCCGGAGCTGAGCTACCTGCATCCGTTCCTGACGGCGAAGGAGACGCTCGGCTACTACGCGGGGCTCTGCAACCTGCCGCGCGCCGTCGCGCGCGCGCGCACGGCCGAGCTGCTGGAGATGGTCGGCCTCGCCGATGTCGCCGCGCGGCCCGTCGGCGGCTTTTCGAAGGGCATGGCGCGGCGGCTCGCGCTCGCGAGCGCGCTCATCGGGCGGCCGGAGCTGCTGATCCTCGACGAGCCGACATCGGGGCTCGATCCCGTCTCGACGAACGAGGTGAAGACGCTCGTCAAGACGCTTGCGGCGGGCGGCATGACGGTTCTGATGACGTCGCACCTGCTGGCGGACGCCGAGGACGTCTGCGACCGCTTCGCCATCGTCAAGGACGGTGCGAAGGTCGCCGAGGGCACCGTCGCCGAGATGACGACGTCGCTCCAGGATTTCTTCCTCGCCAAGGTCGGCGAGGGCCGCACGTTCGAGGTCGCGCCGTTTCTGAAGGGATGAGGTCGTTCGGGTCCATCTTTGCGCTGGAGTTCCGCGCGCTCGTCCGGTCGCGCGCGCTCCTCCTGCTCGCGCTCGCGGCGGTCGGCTGGATGTTCGCGTTTCCGCACCTCGTCACGTCGGACGGCACGCCCGAGGGTGCGCGCGAGCTTTACATCCACTATGCGCTGGGCGGCGCGTTCGCGCTCGTGCTCGTCGCGCTCGCGGCGACGGCGGCCGGCTCGCTCGCGAAGGACCGTGCGGCCAAGCGGCTGCAGCTGACGACGGTGCGGCCCGTGCGCTACTTCACCGTGGCGCTCGCCCGCGCGTTCGCGCTCACGGCGGCCGGCGCGCTGACGCTCGCGCTCGCCGCCGCCGTGCTGATCGGCACGGCCGAACCGGGGCGGCGCTGCTACCATGTGCTCGCGCCCGTGATGGAGTCGCCGCGCGCCGAGGCGGAAAAGATGTTCGACATCTACATGAACGATCCCGAGACGCCGGAGGAGGTTCGGAAGGCGCCGAAGGCGACGGTTCTCCGGCTCCTGACGCAGCGCGCGTGGGACAACTACCAGACGGTGGCGGCGGGCGAGACGGTCGGCTGGCGGTTCAACGTGCCGGACGCCGCCGGACGCGGCGACGTGGCGGTGCGCCTCCGGTTCACCAACGATTTCGACACGCGCGAAGACGTGCGCGGCGCGTTCCGGTGCGGGGAGCTGACGGGCGTCGTCTCGAACATCACGCGCGCGGTCGTGGTGGTGCCGCTGGCGCGGGCGGCGGACGGCGCGGGTGTTGACGGCGCGGCGGACGAAGCGGGCGCGGACGCGGCGCGCGGGGCGCGCGACGAGCTCGTTTTTTCCAACCGCGGCACGAACACGCTGATGCTGCGGCCGCGGCGCGACATCAATCTGCTGTACACGTCGGGGACGTCGGCGTTCGCGCTGAACGTGTTCTTCGCCTATCTGGAGCTGGTGGCGATGCTGGCGCTCGCGGTGGCGTTCGCGATGTTCCTCTCCGCCGCGCTGGGGCGGAGCGTGGCGATCTTCACGACGATGGCGATGCTGCTCGTGACGGAGATCAGCCCGAGCGTGATCGAGCAGTATCCCGACTCGCTGGAGACGGATGCGAAGGACCGCATCGGCCTGGAGCTGACGCGCTTCGTGGAGAAGGTGACGAGCCCCTTCGGGTCGCTGACGCCGCTGGAGCACCTGGCGAACGGCGAGTGCGTGGAGCCCGCCGAGACGGCGCGCGCGCTGGCGGTTGATTTTGCGCTCCTGCCGCTGTTGCTGGCGCTTGCCGCCGGCGTGATTCTGCCGCGCAAGCAGGACGGCCTGTAAGGGCGCGGACGGGCCGGGAACGTGAAAGGAGCAGGAACAATGAACTGTCCATCTTGCGGCAAAGAGCTCTTCGACAACGGCGAAGAGTGCTTTTCGTGTCCCTTCTGCGGCGCGGAGATCGCCGCTGTCAAGACTTCGCAGGCGGAAACAGTTGACGAACGGCTGGCACGGCTTGAGAAGGAAAACGAGCGGCTGCGCATGATCTGCAAAATCGAGTCGCAGGGCGAGTCCGACCATTTCTGGAATACGGACAGCATCTTTTCAATGTCCTATCGCCAATCGGCTCGTGAAGCATTGGCGCGCGGCGATCTGGAAGCGGCCGGTCGCGCCTTGGGAAAGGCGGAGAAGGCATCGAATATCGGCTGCCTCTTGCAGATGATCGCGCTCGTGATTTTCATCATTGTGCTGTGCTGTGCGGCATGACGCAGGATCCGTACGAATGAATGTTGTCCGTGTGGCGCCACTGTCAAAAGTAAACGCACGCCCCCTCCCCGGGGAGGGAGTGAGGAATTTACCTTCACCATCAACAATAGCCAATCTTTACGGAGGGTAAACGAACGATAAAAGCGCGTTTACTTCTGGAGGCGGCGCGATGAAGATAACGGCGGAAAGGCAGTTGCACCGAGGAAAGCGGAAATGCTATAATGTTCGCATAAAGGTTTAGACGATGATTCTCAGGCATAGAGATCGGGAACTTCTGCGGTTTGAATGGGTTGAGCCGCAGGGTGTTCGCGTCGTCTCCGTCAACGAGGCGGAGCGCCGGTTTCTCCCGCTTGAAATGCACGGCGTCGCGAACGACGAGACGCTCTGGACCTGGCTCACGCGGCGCACGGTGCCGAAACACCGGCACTACATACAGATGATGCTTGGCAATCTCGGCATCCTGCAGAAGGGTACCCGCGGCATAATCGAGATGTGCAGGGGCCTTTCGCTGAACGATGTCTACTGGGTTGTTCCCGACAGCTTTTCCGGCGCGTGGAAAGACTTCAACCTTTACGATAATCCATTCTCCAAGACGCTTGCCGTGATGGCGTTTACCGGTGGCTTCCGCGGTGAGTTCAATCCCGCGCACGAGGATACTACTTCGCCTGAGTTCACCACGAACGGAATGCTCGCGAAATGCTGGAGGAGAATTGACGGCAAGGTTCTTCTCTACAAGTCGGGCACGGAAGGAGCGTCCAATACCGGTTTCGAGCCGTATTCCGAATTCTATGCCGCGCAGATCGCCGAGGCAATGGGGCTCGACCACGTTGCATACGGGCTTTCACGTTTCAAAGGCCGTCTCTGCTCCACTTGTCCGCTTTTCACCAGCGACAGGTACGGCTACGTGCCGGCTGGGCGTCTCGTCTCGCGCGACGAGGCTCTAGCCGACCCTCGGTTTGCGGATATCTTCTTCTTCGATGCCGTAATCTTCAACACGGACCGGCACATGGGCAACTTTGGCTATCTCGTCGACAATGAGACAAACGAGATTGCCGGAGCCGCGTCCATATTCGATAACGGCTACGGACTTTTCTCGCTTGCCATGTTTTGCCCTGGTCAGAGACATGACGAGTTCAATGACCTGCGCAAGTTTGTCAACCGGGTAGCTCCAGCCTTGTACGACACGTGGCTGGGGTTCCCTGGCGGAGTAAGTGTAAGGATGCGTGCGTGCCTTGAGCGTTTGAGGGGATTTCGGTTCAAACATCACAAGTATTACAATCTGCCAGTCGATCGTCTACATGCAATTGAAGATTTCTTGCAGAAACGAGTCTCTGAAATTCTTGAATTTGGAGATCGTTCTGATGATTTGTTAAAGATAGTTGCTTCTTCTGACAGTGTAAATCATGTGGCCAACGGGTCGCTTGCACTGCAAATCAAATCGAATCTAAGGGCAGACCCGTTTATGACATATGTAGAGCTTGCAGAGCTTCTGCAGGTATCCGAAAGCAGCATCGCCCGCAAGATGAAGGACCTTCAGGCGTCCGGCGAAATCCGCCGCGTTGGCGCCGACAAAAACGGCCACTGGGAAGTTGAGGAACGATAAAATCCAACAAAGAAATGGAGCCGAGAGAGTTCAAGTGCCGGATGTGCGGGGCGTGCTGCCGTATCAAAGACGGAATCGTGCGCGTCTCGGACGCGGAGATCGCGCGCATCGCGGCGTTTCTTGGACTGGGCGAAGCGGAGTTTATCGCGCGCGAGACCGAAGTTGCGCCCGACCGGAAGAGCCTCGTCCTCAAGAGCCGTCCGGACGGTTCGTGTGTCTTCTTTCCGCAGAATGGAGGAAAATGGCATGAAGTCCGACTTTAAGAAGTAGAGGCGGCTGGTCTGGCGGACATGATTGCCAGACGAATGCAAAGAAAGGCAAACAGAAGGGGAAATGACGATGAAAAGGAAAAATGGTTTTGAGTTCGGGCGGATGGTGTTTGGATGCGTCTTTGTCGCGTTCGTATCCGTCTTCGCGTGGATCATGTCCGACGTGTTCTTGACGCCGTCGCTCAAGGGCTACGAGACGGTTCCTTGCCGCATGGTCAAGTCGTCCGTCGAGATGGAGAAGGTCAATCGATTCGTCTTGACCGCGGAGTTCTCTTACGAGCGCCATGGAAGAACCTACAAGTCCAATTCTCTTTGCAGACCCGACCGAGATGAATTCGAGTTCAGCCACCTCGCGAGCCGCCTTCCGCTTCTTGAGAAGTATGCGCCCGGAACGGAACACGAATGCCTGGTCAATCCGGAGAATCCATTTGACGCGGTTCTCGCCGTGGAGAATCCGGCGGAAGACCCGGATGCGTTGCCTGGCAACACTGGGTCAATCGTCGGTGGGATGGTTCTGGTGTTGTTTCTTTCCGTTGGCGTATTCATGATCGCGTCTGCGTTCCCGTCCGTCCGACGGCTTGGAACGCCGCCGCGCATGAAGAAACTGCTTGTCGGCATGGGGCTTGTCTTGTTCGGCAGTCCGTTCCTGACTGTCGGCTCCCTTGGCCTTGTGCGGCATGTGTGCGAACGGTCTGAGTCAAAGTCGTATGTGCCTGTTCAGGCGAAAGTCCTCTATTCTGGCATGTATTCGTCCATAGCGGGCGGACGCCATCCGCATACGGTGTATAGCGTGTGCGTTGGATACGAATACGCCGTTGACGGAAAGAAATATGAAGGCGACCGTTTGGCGATCTCGCAGGTTTCATCCAACAACTACGACCATCATCGACATTTGGCTGACAAATACAAGAAGGGCGATGCGGTCACGGCGTACGTTTCACCGGACGATCCGAGGAAGAGCGTTCTTGAGAAACCCGGCGGGCTTGGCGACATCGGAGTGATGGGCTTTATGGGACTGTTCGGCGTGGTTGGTTTCGCGATCATGGTCGGCGGGCTGTGGATGCTGCTTTCGCTTCTGCGCGGGAGCAATGGCGCGGCGCTTTCTTTCGAGCGGCGGTTCTTGAAGCGTTCTTATGCCGAACTCTGGGTCTTGTGTCTGTTTGCCTTCGTCTGGAATGTGTTCTCGTGGTCGTTCGTGCTGGTATTCGTTGGCGAAGAGCAGGTCAGGCGATTTGATCCGAGGTTGCTTTTCCTGGCGATATTCCCATTGGCGGGGCTGTTCCTTGTCGGTCTGTTAATCTTCAGTATTGTCCGCGCGCGCCGCGCGCCGCGCCTCGTGCTGTCGCTGTCGTGCGCGATGTGGAAATATGGCGCCCCGGCGCAGATTGATTGGTCGCTCGAAAATCCAGAGGAGATTGAATCGCTTGAGATAGCCCTTGAGCGCAAGAAGACGGTGGGCTCGGGCAAGCATCACCGTCAGATCACGGTTTCGTCGCAGAGTTGCAGCCGTCATGCACAGTCGATGGTCCCTGGCGCGGGAAGTTTTGGCTTTACGGTGCCGGGAAGCGCAAATGACGGGTGCAATCTGGCGTTCAGCGCAAAGGTGAAGGTGAAAGGCGTCAGACGCGCTTTTACCCTTGCCTACCCGTTGCCGCCGCTTCCGCAAATATGATGTAGCGCCGTCAAATGAAAGGAGGCCGAGATGAACTTCTTGATCGTGCTCGTGTCGCTGGCCTTGCTGATCGCCCTGCCGATTGGCGTGATCATGCTCGTCTATCGGCTTGTTGATACGCGCAATGACGGCAGAGTCGCCAAGGGCGAAAGCGCGCCTCCGTGGTCGGACGGACTCTACTCGGCGGCGAAGAGGGCGACGCTCGCATGGGCGGTCGAGATTGCCTTCTGCATTGTCGCATATGCGGGGATCGGTTTCAACGACATCCGCTTTTTGCCCGGACAATGCCACTTCTGGCTGATGGTGGCGATTCCGATTGCTGCGTTCGTCTGGGGCCTGGTCAAACCGCGCATCTATACGGATGGCGTCAAGCGCGATAGAGACGTGCGTTATGACGCGTGGATTGTGCTGGCGTTCCTGCTTTTCTTCGTGTTTGTCCCGGTGTTCTGGGTGACGCGGACGATTGCGCCGTTCCGGAACGTGGATCGCGAGAGCGGCAGGATAGAGATGCGCGCGGACGCATGGAACGCGTGGCGATTCAGAAACTCTCCGATTGCGCCGAATATGATCCCATGGGACGCGAAGGAGATTGCGTTCAGCTATCTGCCGCCGGCCTTGCTGGGGCTTGGCGGTTCGGCGGAACTGCGCTGCAAAGTCGAGAAGGACGATCTGCTTGCATTCGCCAAGGCACGCGGCTACGAGTTTCAGGCGGAGTCGCTGACGCGCAACTTTTGCGCGAACGGCTGCGGCGATTGCGATTTCGTCCATCAGGTCTGGAGAAAATACAATGGCGACATTCCGTATCCAAAGGATTTCCTGGCATACAATTACCGCTATGCCACATGCGGCGGCTATTCGTTTTTCTATGATGTCGCCGCAAAGACGCTTTACGCCGAATGGTCCAGCAACTAAGCAAAATCAATGAAGCGGATAAACGCGCTCACAGAATATTTGCTTGCGAAGGGTGAGCGTTCGGCGATGCGCTTCTATTCGCTCTCTGCGGAGATGCAGACGGAGAAGGATGCCTATTACGATGAAATCGAACGCGCCCAGCGCGGAACGCTTGACGTGACGCGATGGATCAGGTGGTTTCTCGGCTGCCACCGCCGCGCCGTCGACGCGGCGGAGGTGCGTCTCAAGTCGATTCTGGCCAAGGCTGAATTCTGGAACGCGCACACAGCGGACGAGCTGACGGCGAATCAGCGCGCGATGCTGAACAGGCTCTTCGACGGGTTCAAGGGGAATCTCACGTCTTCCAAGTGGGCGAAGATCTGCAACGTTTCGCAAGACACAGCCTCGCGCGCAATCAACGCGCTTGTCGCCAAAAACATCCTCCGTCGTGAAGGCCAGGGCCGCTCGACGCACTATGTGCTGGCGTGAAGAGTGTTGCCAATAACCAAATCCAATAACCAATGAGAGACGTACAAATATATCTGACAAATGTCAGAAGCGAGATACCGAAGGATGCAGAATGGGACAAGTTCCCGCTTACGCTTCCATTTGTGAAGAATCTCGACTTGCGCATCACGACACCTGTCACGTTTTTGGTGGGCGAAAACGGGTCTGGGAAATCGACGCTTCTTGAAGCGCTGGTTGACATCGCAGGGCTTCCCGTGCGGGGTGGAGGGAAGAACGAACTTGCGGATCATGGCGGAGAAAGCGAACTCGCGCCGTATTTGCGATCTGGGTGGACGCAGCGTCCGGGGCATGGATTCTTCTTTCGCGCGGAATTCGAGGAGCGTTTTGCGTCGCTGCAGGACAGTCGCCGTGATGACCGGGACTTTATCGGCGACCCGTATTCGCGCTATGGCGGTAGATCCCTCCACGAGCGGTCGCACGGCGAGGCGTTTCTCCACATGATGAGGGCATGGATGTATCCGGGGATACTTTTCATGGACGAGCCCGAAAGCGCACTTTCCCCGCAGAAGCAACTTACACTTCTCACACTGATATACGATATGGTTGAAGATCGCGATACGCAGTTCGTCATTGCGACGCATTCGCCGATTCTCATGACCTTCCCCGGCGCGACGATTCTTTCACTCGACGGCGGCGATATACATGAAATCACACTTGAAGAAACCCAGCACTATCAGATAACCAAAGGCATCCTTGAGTCGCCTGAACGATACTGGCGGCACTTAAGGGGATGATAATCGAAAGGATCAACCCATGAAACATTTTGCACGAATCAACTTGTCCTCCGCCGCTCTGCGTAGGGGGATCCTCGTCTCATCCCTCGCGCGAGGAGGGAGAGATTAAGCCACAAAGAACGCAAAGGCCACAAAGAAAGGAATGAGATGAAGAATTTCATAAAGCCGTATTTTGAGCATTGGTATGTTGCCCCATTATGTCACTTGGCAATGTATTTCTTGATATCGGGTTGGCCTTGGTCTGGGACGTCCTTCCTTATGGCACTTGCGGTCACATATGTTGGATGTCTAGCGGCGGTAGTTTATCAATTCGCGCACCACTGGTGGTTGAAGGCAACGTTGTCTTTGTTGGCTGCGGTGAGTGCCGCTGCTTGGTTTGTAGCCCTTGGCGTGTTAGGTGCGAACCGCTAACTTGAAGTCGTGAAAGAGAAATGCCATGAAGAAGATGATGTTTACAGTAGGTTTGCTGATTGTTGCAACAGTTTTGCTTGTGCTATCGGGTTGTAAAAATATTGTCATTCCTGATGGGGTTTACATGGCAGACGTTAGTGGATCCAAAATTACCGTAGCTGGCGACTACGCCGAGTTGGATTTCTCGCTGGAACCAGAGAAGAACAAACGATATGTTGCACAAGCAATGATTGACAATGATTATAGAGACTGCCCAGATGGGATATCCGTATTCGGGAAATCAATATATTTCATCGTTACAAGTACACGATTTTCACCGTTTGAAATATATGAGGTGAGGTGGTTTTATGATGGACAGAATATACTTGCTGTGTATCCAGATAAAACGATAGTGACATTTACCTTAAATCAAGCAGTTGGCTCCGGCACAACAATCGAAAGGAGCAACCCATGAAACCATTTGCACGAATCAACTTGCCCTCTGTCGCTCTGCGTAGGCTGATCCTCGTCTCATTCCTCTCGCTCGCAGCGGCGGGGTGCGGGTACACGCATGTCGCTCCATTGTCAGGGACGGCGCGAGAAACTCATCTGAAATCAGAGACAAGCCTATTTTTCGATGCGGTGGAATACAGGCTTGGGCCGGACAACATGCCGTTCGTTTTCCATATGAGCGACGGGCTGTACAAGTTTGGACAGCATCGCAAGTGGTTCGGCAGTGCGTTCCAGCGCGATACCGTGAACGCAAACGCGCTAATTCGCTTCGAGATCAAAGGCCACGCCGACGACCCCGGCTCGTTATTCGTCCTTTCCAACGGCGTTTTGCGGCTTGAGCGGCAAGGTGACATGGAGGGGCACGTGCGCAAGGTCGCGGCGGTCGATCCGCCGAAATTGTCACTTGACGAGTTCATATCCGGAGTCGGGATAATCGGGCAATGGCTGAACGTCGAATGTTTCCCGCCGACGTCCCTCTCGATACATGTAAACAAGCCGGGTACGTTTGGAACTGTTCTCGGAGCGCATTTCAAAGTGCCTGAGGGCAAAACGCCGCAGTGCTCGCTTATCATCCACGAAATGAACAACATGCGCTTCTTCAGATACTTCTTGCCCTATTAACCCCAACCGAAAGGAGCAACCCATGAAACCATTTGCACGAATCAAGTTGTCCTTCGCCGCTCTGCGTAGGGGGATCCTCGTCTCATCCCTCGCGTTCGCGGCGGGTTGTGTGAGCAGAATAGATCTTGAACACTGGACGCTTGAGCCGTGTGACGCCGCGACAACCGCCGAGATTGCGCGGCTTGTCGAAGAGGGCGCGAGCCGGGATGGGCGCGTTTGGAACGACAATGTTCCGTATGAGGAGCGGGAACGGCGGCGATACAAGCTGCGTGACGGAACGACGATGGCCACTGAATCGTCGCCTATTCGTTTCGGCACGAATACGGTCTGCGTGGCGGTTGCGGCAACGAGCGAGGGCGACTACATACAGATTGCCGACTCGATGTTCAAGACTACGGAAATCCTTGGACGCCATCGCGCCGGTTGGGGTTACATACTGCCGTGCGCGGCGTCGTTTGGGAGCGGCGAGGACGAGCGTCTGGTGGTCGTGAAGGCGCCGCGCACATATCACAACGGGTCGCAGGTCTATGTCTTCGACCAAAGTTTCAAGTGCGTGTGGGAGAGCGATGAGATCGAGGATCGGAGAGGATGGCGGGCCGTCGTGTCGCCATCGTATCCCGATTCCGTGTTTCTCTACAACAAACACGTCGCCTGCTATCGGCTCTTGCGGCGCGAAATGGCAGGTCTTGGCAATTTCAATGCGAACAAAAGGAGCGAACGGAAATGAAAAACGAAATTGTGCCTTTCGAGGCGAAGGACGGCAAGGTCTCCTTGCCAGTTCAGCTGAACGAGGAGACTGTGTGGCTCACCCGCATGCAGATGGCAGAACTGTTTGAAAAGGATAGGACAGTGATATTGCGTCATATTCAAAACGCAATAGAAGAGGGCGAAATCGACCCCAAAGTGAGTTGTGCAAAATTTGCACAGGTCACTCCGCACGGTGCCATCCCAGGAAAGACGCGGACGCAGATAGTGGACTTGTACAACCTCGACGTTATCATTTCTGTTGGTTATCGGGTACATTCGCAGCGCGGCGTGGAGTTCCGGCGCAGGCCGTCGGCGGCGCGGTCGGATGGAATCCGATCTGCATTGTCATTCCGTGCCACCGCGTCATCGGCGCGGACGGCAGTCTCACCGGCTACGGCGGCGGGTTGGGAAACAAGGCGTCGCTGCTGGCGCACGAGGGCGGATGGTAGAAATCTGGTCCTTATTTCTGCCGTCTGGTTGCAAGATAAGGTTGTATGATATAATTAGCAGCTGAATATTCTAAAACAACGCAAGAGAAGAGGATAGGCGATGAAGAAATTTATGAAAGCGCTTGGATGCGCGGCAGGGGCTTTTGTTGTGTTTGCTTTGCTGGCGGCATTAAGCATTGTACTCGACATCCCAGGAGGCAAGCGTTTCCGCCGTTACTGTTCTTATTCAGACATGAAGGCGTTGATGGTTGCGGAGAAGGACGACATTACGGCCACGCTGGATTACGATTGCGACGGGACGAATTACACGTTGGTTGTTTTAAGGCCTTGCCGGTTCCTCGCGTCGGGGGCGGCCGTCCTTGTATATGGTCCAGACGGTCGCCTGTTCGACAGGACCGGCGACGAGGGTGACGACGGGCGCTTTCAGCGGGAATGGCCGCGTCCGTGGAACTGGAGGCATGCGGAAACGGTTCGCCGTCTGAAGGCGATCACGATGCCAGAAGTGTACTTTTATGCCCCTGCCACGATGAAGGATTTCGTCGAGTATATGAGTCGGGCGACAAAAGACTTCGACAGCCCAGACATTCCGCTTGAGAGCCGAGGAATAACGTTCGTCTGCGCGGATTCTGTTGCCGCGAAGACTGGGCCGGAAAAACCGAAACAGAAAACTGCCTTGATTCTCTGCGGCGGTATAGGGGCAACAACTACGGCCTGGGATGCGCTGACGAATGTCTGCAATTCCGTCGGTTGCAGATTTAAAGTTTATCCAGGAAAGGTTGGGATAGGCAAATGAAGGAACTGATGATTGCGTCCTGTGTCCGCTTGATTGCCCTGAGCGGAATCTCAAGTGCCTTACGCCCGAAAAATATGATCAAAAGCACATATTAAACAGCAACGGAAGAAAGGAATGTCAGTGAAGATTGAAACAGAGAACGTCAAGGAGACCGAGGCGAGCGCGGAGCTCATCCGCGAATTGATGGCGGATGACGCGAGACGCGGCAACTGGCTGATTCTCATGCACGACGATGACGAGGAGGCGTTCATGCAGATCGCCTTCGACGACCATCCCGATGGCATCGACCTTGAATA
>DJXI01000067.1 GCA_002449695.1 Verrucomicrobia bacterium UBA7008
CCGGGGCGGACAGAGGCGCGCTTGAGGCGGCTCTGAAGGCCGGGTTTGCCTACGGAGGTCTTGTGTCGAAAGGACGTCTGACGGATCAGTATCTCGCACGATTTATAGAAGATCAAGTCGAAGGGAGCGACTCCAAATGCCGAAGATTGTGAGAGCCGTGGTCATGATTGTCACCCTCTGCGTGGGGGCGGAGGCTTTTGCCATGCAGATTTTCGTAAGGACGCTGACCGGCAAGACGGTCACGCTTGAGGTCGAGTCAAGCGACACGATTGAGAACATCAAGCAGAAGATTCAGGAAAAGGAAGGCATCCCGCCCGACCAGCAGAGGCTCATATTTGCAGGGAAGCAGTTGGAGGACGGGCGAACGCTCGCAGACTACAACATCCAAAAGGAATCCACCTTGCATCTTGTCTATCGATTCCGTCCTTCCGATGGACTTGGCGATCCGCAGACTGCATTCGAGGCTGTTTCTATAACGGGGATTAAATTGGATGCCAACATGGGACTGAGAATGTCTTTTCATGTCACTTTCTCTGCTGGCAACGCATCAACGTTTGCGAAAGACTACAATAAAACAATTAAAGTTGTATCGGCCGCCAATCTGAGCGAACTGATGTCCATTGACTCGTTTACGGAGATTGCTGACGACAAGCAGATGCTTGCTACAAATGCGACGGCCGGTATCATTGCCTCACTTAACCAGTATTTGGATTTTGACTTGCTTTTCCCTGCCCAGACGCAAGGCGTGCGGTTCTTCAAAGCGTTTGGACTGGATGAATTGCCACAGGAGAGCCCAGGGGAATGATCTGCAGCCGCCAGAGTCGGCTTCGAGCCTTTCTTCTCGCCGCGATTGTTGCAGCGGGGGCTGCTTTGCATGCCCAGTCGGATGTGGTCGCTGGCGCGGAGAACTGGACTATAGAAACCGGCGTTGCGATCATCGGTTGCGGCGAGCCCGGTTTGCCAATCGTGCCGTCCGGCCCGGACGACTTTGAGGTGATTTCCGAGAAGCCGGACAATATCATTCTGCAATGGGACTTCAACACAATCCACGACCGCGATTCCATATACACCGTTCCCGGCATGGATAAACATTTCATTCGCGGCGGCGATATTCACGGTGAAACGCGGACAAATTTCAACGGACGCTCCTGCGACCCTTCTGTATAAGCTGATCCCAATTCGGCGGGAGGTTTTCCCCACGAGCGTGGGGATGTTCCGGCCGAGGCCGCTTGCTATGTCGCGGAGCATGGGTTTTCCCCACGAGCGTGGGGATGTTCCGGAGATTTATGCTCAGGATTGAAACAGCGCAACCTCTGCACCCTGATATTTTCAGTGGGGATGTTGCATCGTCACTTGGTATGTCATATCAGGGCGGCAAGATAAACGCACGCTTTTCCCGCGTCGGCAAGCCCGGCGAGGCGATGCGCACGTTCAAGTGCGCAGACGGTGCTGGTCGGGCGGTTTGTCCCCAAACCGCCGCGCGGCGCGTCGCGGACAACGCGCCCTGCCATGAGCGGCGCGGGCGGCGTCTTTTCCCTTCTGCCCCAAACGGGCGATGGACTGCGCGGCGGCGCGTGTGATATACTGATGGGAAAAACGAAAGGTTCCTGAACGTGCATACGATCCTCTCTCGTCCGCTTCTTCTGGCGCTGGCCGCGGCCGCCGCCGCGACCGTCTTCGCCGAACCGGCCTCCGTGAAGGGGCCCGGCGGCCGCCTCGCGTTTTTCGTCGACGTGAAGGACGGCGCGCCGGTCTGGAAGGCGTCGTATGACGGCGTCGACGTGGTGGACTGGTCCGCGCTCGGCCTGGCGACCGACACGGCCGATTTCACGCGCGGGGTGACGGCGGGGCCCGTGCGGCACGGCGTCTTCACGGACGACTACCGCGTGCCGACGATCAAGAAAAGCCATGTCACGGTCGAGATGAACACGCTTCAGACGGCGTTCGTCGACGCCGCCGGCCGCCGTCTCGGGTTCGAGGCGCGCGTCGGCCGCCACGATCTCGCCTTCCGGTATACGTTCGCGAAGGCGGACGGCGCGCAGCGTGTCCGCCGCGAGGCGACCGCCTTCGCGTTCGCGCCGTCGACGACGATGTTCGCGACGCCGCAGTCGAAGCCGATGATCGGTTTCGCGCAGACGAAGCCGAGCTACGAGGAGACGTATGTCTTCGACGCGCCGGTCGCGACCCGCTCCGGCTACGGCGAGGGCTGGACCTTCCCGCTGCTGGCGCACGCGGCGGGCGCGGCGCACGGCCGCGATCTCTGGGCGCTCGTCTCCGAAACGGGGACGGACGGCAACTACTGCGGCTGCCGGCTGGCGGACTACGCGGACGGCGCGCTGCGCATCGCCTTCCCGATGGCGGGCGAGGCGCGCGGCCGGGGCGACGTCGAGCCCGTGTGCGCGGCCGGCTCGTCCACGCCGTGGCGCACGCTCACGGTGGGCGATTCGCTCGCGCCGATCGTGGAGACGACCGTGGCGTGGGATGTGGTCCGGCCCGCGTACGCGCCGCCGGCGCGGCCGTACGCCTTCGGCAAGGGCAGCTGGAGCTGGATCGTGTGGGACGACGCCTCGATGAACCCCGCCGATCAGCGCGCGTTCGTCGATCTCGCCGCCGCGATGAAGTGGGACCACATCCTGGTCGACGCGTTCTGGGACCGCTTCGGCGAGCCGGCGCTCAAGGACTTTTTCGCGTACGCGAAGGCGAAGGGCGTCGCCGTCTACCTCTGGTACAATTCGAACGGCGACTGGAACGACGCGCCGCAGACACCGAAGGACCGCTTCAACACGCCGGAATCGACCGAACGCGAGATGGCGTGGCTCGAAGCGAACGGCGTCCGGGGCGTCAAGGTCGATTTCTGGGGCGGCGACAAGCAGTTCGTGATGAAGCGCTACTGCGCGCTCTTCGAGAGCGCGAACCGCCACGGCATCGAGGTCTTCGTGCACGGCTGCACGCTGCCGCGCGGCTGGGAGCGCATGTTCCCCAACTTCGTCGGCGCGGAGGCGCTGCTCGCGAGCGAGAACCTGAAGTTCTCCCAGGGCGCGATGGACAGCCATTCCCAGTGGGCGTCGCTGCATCCGTTCTGCCGCAACGCCGTGGCCGGCGCCGAGTTCGGGCCGGTGTTCCTGAACCGGTTCCTGCGCAAGGACAACACGTCCGGTTCGCGCCGCGTCACGACCGAGAACTTCGAGCTCGCGACGTCGGTGATCTACCAGAATCCCGTGCAGAACTTCGGTCTCTGCCCGAACAACCTGCACGAGGGCTTCGACCGGGAGCTGGCGTTTCTGCGCGCGGTGCCGACCACGTGGGACGAGACGCGCTTCGTGGCCGGGTATCCGGGGAGGTACGCGGTCCTCGCGCGCCGTCACGGGACGCGCTGGTACGTGGCCGGCGTCGCGCGCGAAGGCGTGACGCTTCAGCTCGATCTCGGCTTCTGCGGCGCCGGCACGCGCCCGGTTTCGCTCACACGCGACGACGGGTTCGTCTGGGTCTTCTGATCCGCCGGCCGTCCGAAGGAAAACACGAAGAGGAACACACGTATGACAATCTGCCGTCCGATGCGCCCCGCCGTTCTGACCGCGCTGCTCTGCGCCGCCGCGTCGCACGCCGGGGCTTCCGAGGTGGCGTTCCGGGCGCGGCCGTTCGCGCCGCAGGACGTCCGGCTGGGCGAGGGCCCGTTCCTTCGCGCCTACGAGGTCAACCGCACGTTTCTGCTGGAGACGGTGGAGCCGGACCGTCTGCTCGCCGGATTCCGCGAAGAGGCGAAGCTGTCGAAGAAGGCGGACCGCTACACGGGCTGGGAGGGCGCGGAGATCACGGGCCACTCGCTCGGGCACTATCTCACGGCGCTTTCGCTCCTGTACGCGCAGGAGACGGACGACGCGAAGGCACTGGCGAAGGCGCGCATTGACTACATCGTGGACGAGCTCGCCGCGTGCCAGGCCGCGAACGGCGACGGCTATCTGCACACCTGCCGCCGCGCGATCTACGAGTCGATCCGAAACCACACGTTCACCACGGGCGGCTTCGACATCTCCAAGTGCTGGGTGCCGAACTACACGCTGCACAAGATTCTCGCGGGCCTGCGCGACGCGTACCGTATCGCCGGCAACCGGAAGGCGCTGGCGGTCGAGCGCGCCATGGCGGACTTCTATTTCGAGGCCGTCAGGGATCTGGACGACGCGGAGCGCCAGAAGCTGCTCGTCTCCGAATGGGGCGGCCTCAACGAGGTGTTCGCGCAGCTGGCGCAGGATACGGGCGACGCGAAGTACATGCTCCTCGCGACCGTCTGGTTCGACGACCGGCGCGTGTTCGATCCGCTCCGCCGCGGCGAGGACAGGCTCGACGGACTTCACGCGAACACGCAGGTGCCGAAAGTGACGGGTCTTGCGACGATCTACGAGATGACCGGGGACGAAAAGACGCATCTTGCCATCGACACGTTCTGGAACTCGGTCGTGAACGAGCGCTCCTTCGCGAACGGCGGACACAGCGATGCCGAACACTTCTACAACGTCGCGCTCACGCCGCAGAAGCTCGGCAAGGACAACTCCGAGACGTGCAACATCAACAACATGATCCGGCTCACGGGACACATGTTCTCCTGGCGGCCCGATGCGCGCCGGATGGACTTCGTGGAGCGCGCGATCATCAACCAGCTGCTGGTCCAGATCGGCCGCCGGCCCGGCGAGTTCGGCTACTTCCTGAGCCAGAAGCCGGTCGCGTTCAAGACCTGGTCCACGCCGACGGGCGCCTGGTGGTGCTGCGTCGGGACGGGCATGGAGAATCCCGTGCGCTACACCGAGCAGATTTACTACTACTACGATGACGACACGCTCTGGGTCAACCTCTACATGGCCTCCCGAGTCCGGTGGGCGGAAAAGGGCGTCGTCCTCGTGCAGGAGACACGCTTCCCGGAAGAGGAGACGGTCCGCTTCACCGTCCGCACCGCCGACGGCCGGCCCGTCCGCTTCCGGCTGAAGCTGCGCCGGCCGTACTGGTGCGCCGGCCTGAAGACGTCGTTCACGGGTGTGCCGGACAGGGACGGCTACCTCGCGATCGACCGGACGTGGCGGGACGGCGACGAGCTGACGGTCGATCTGCCGATGGCGCTGCACCTGGAGACGCTGCCGCATTCCGACGGCCGATTCGCCGCGTTCATGTACGGGCCGATGGTGCTCGTCGGCGTCAATCCCGCGCCGGCGGACGGGAAGGACCTCGCGAAGGAGCGCTGGGACAACCACCTCGCCTCGCCCGGCGGAACGGAGGAGAACGCGAAGGTGATCGTGTCGGACGGCGGCGACGTCACGGCGCGGGTCGTCCGGGAGAAGGGCGCGCTCCGCTGGCGCACGCACGGCCTGCTCCAGCCCGGCGATCTGACGCTCCTGCCGTTCCACCGCGTCTACGAGGAGCACTACACCGTGTACTTCCCGGTGATGACCGTGAAGGAATGGGCGGCTGAAAAGGAGAAGCTCGCGGCGGCGGAGAAGTTCAAGGCGCAGATGGCCGCGCGCGTGACGGACACCGTCGAGCCGGGCTTCCAGCAGAGCGAGGTCAACCACGCCTACGCCGGCGAGCACAGCAGCGTCGGCGACTTCAAGGACCGGAAGTACCGCCACGCGGCCGGGGCCGCCGGGCGGATCGGCTACACGATGGACGTCGATCCCCGGGCCGACATGGAGCTCGTCGTGACGTATTTCGGCGGCGACGGCGGCCGGAGCTTCGATCTGTTCATCGACGGCGAACGTCTCGGCACGGTCGCGCTCGCGTTCGCGGGCGGCGACCGGTCGCGCTTCACCGATGTCGTCTACAGGCTGCCGGCGGCGAAGACGAACGGCCGCAAGACGGTCCGGGTCGAGTTCCGGGGACATGCGTCGACGAGCTGGGTCGGCGGGCTCTTTGGGCTCAAGATGCGCCGCGGCGACGGCCGCCTTCTGGACGGCGAGCGCGCCGGCGAGCTGAAGCCGTAGGCCGCCGGCGCCTTCGCCGCCCCGCCCCGCGCCGCGACCAAAAGCCGATTGAGGCGCGGGCGAAGGTTTGATATACTGTTGGTTCTGACGAAAGGACAGACCATGAAGATTTCGACGGCATTGGCGGCGGGACTTCTGCTGGCGGCGTGCGGCCGCGCGGCGGACTTCACGAACGGCGGGCTGTGGCCGGATGCGAACGGCGTGCACATCAACGCGCACGGCGGCGGCATCCTCAAGGACGGCGGCCGCTACTGGTGGTACGGCGAGCACAAGATCGCCGGCGGCGCGGGCAACCGCGCGCACGTCGGCGTGCACGTCTACTCGTCGGCCGACCTTCTGGACTGGCGCGACGAGGGCATCGCGCTCGCCGTCTCTGAGTCGCCCGACAGCGACATCGCCAAGGGCTGCATTCTCGAGCGCCCGAAAGTCCTCAAGTGCCCGTCGACGGGCCGCTACGTCATGTACTTCCACCTCGAGCGCGCGAACCGCGGCTACAACGACGCGCGCGTGGGCATCGCCGTCGCGGACCGGCCGCAGGGCCCGTTCACGTTCGTCCGCTCGGAGCGGCCCAACCGCGGCCAGGCGCCGCAGGGCGAGACGCTGACGGCGGAACGGATCGCCGCCTCCCGCGCGGCGGCCGCGCGCGTCAAGTCGAACGGCCCGTCGGACGAAGGGCGCGCGGCGTACCTGTGGCCGGCGCACAGCGTCGAGGGCCAGCACTGCCGCGACATGACGCTCTTCCAGGACGACGACGGCACGGCCTACCACATCTTCTCGTCGGAGCACAACTCCACGCTTCACCTCGCCGAGCTGACCGCCGACTACCTCGGCTACACGGGCCGCTGGTGGCGGCTGGCGGTGAAGGACTGGACGGAAGCGCCGGCCGTCATCAAGCACGGCGGCTGGTACTACCTCCTCGGCTCGGGCTGCACGGGCTGGCGGCCGAACGCGGCGCGCTACTACCGCGCGCGGGCGGTGACGGGCCCGTGGGAGCGGATGGGCAATCCCTGCACGGGCGTCAATCCGGCGAACGGCAAGGGGCCGGAGCTGACGTGGGGCGGCCAGTCCACGTTCATCCTGCCGCCGGACGCGGCGACGGGCGGCCGCGCGCTCGCGCTCTTCGACATCTGGAAGCCGGACAACGCCATCGACGGGCGCTATGTCTGGCTGCCCGTCACGTTCGGCGACGGCACGATCGAGATCGCGTGGGCCGACACGTGGCGGCCGGCGGCGACGGGCTGGCCGGCGGTCACGAAGGAGATGAAGCCGTGGGCCTACAACTGGTGGATGGGTTCGGCGGTCGACGCGGCCGGGCTCCAGAAGCAGGTCGACGAGATGGACAAGGTCGGCATGGGCGGCTTCCATGTCATCCCGATCTACTCCGTCAAGGACAATCCCGCCGACAAGCCGCTCCTCTCGCCCGCGTGGATGAAGGCGTTCGGCGACGCGGTGCGCCGGGCGAACGAAAAGGGGATGGGCGTGGACCTCACGACCGGCAGCGGCTGGTGCTTCGGCGGGCCGCAGCTGAAGCCCGAGGAAGGCAGCTGGATGCTGGAACTGAACACGAAGCGCCCCGAGAAGTCCACCGTCCTCTGGCGCGGGACGGATGCGGACGGGAAGGCGGTCGTCCTTTCCGCGCGGCCGACGGGCCAGAAGGTGAAGCGCTCGGGCCCGGGCGCGCACGGCCCGATGATGAATCCGCTTTCCGCGGGCGCGATGGCGAGCTTCCTCCAGCCGTTCACCGCCGCGTACGACGCGCCCGGCGCGCCGAAGCCCGAGCACATGTACCACGATTCGTACGAATACTTTTCGGCGGGCTGGTCGTGGGAGCTGCCGGCGGCGTTCAAGGCGCGGCGCGGCTACGACCTCGCCGATCACTACGCCGAACTCGCGGGCGTCGGCGACCCGGAGACGGTCGCGCGCGTCAAGGCGGACTACCGCGAGACGATGTCGGAGATGATGATCGAGGATGTCTTCGCGCAGTGGCAGGACTGGTGCGCCGCGCGCGGCATCGCGACGCGCAACGAGGCGCACGGCGCACCCGCGAACTGGCTCGACTTCTACGCGCTCGCGGACATCCCCGAGACGGAGATGTTCAGCTGCGACAAGGCCAGGGCCCAGACGCCGGCGGTCGAGGCGGGCTTCATGAATTCGGGCGACCGCGACATCGTCGTGTCGAAATTCGCGTCGTCCGCCGCGCACGTCAAGCACGCGGGCGCGGCCGTCGATCCGCTCGTGAGCGCGGAAAGCTGCACGTGGGTGTGCGAGCACTTCTGCGAGACGCTCGGCGCCGTCAAGACGTTCATCGACCGGCTCTTCCTTTCCGGCGTGAACCACATGTTCTATCACGGCATGTGCTATTCGCCGGCGGACGCGAAGTGGCCGGGCTGGACGTTCTACGCGACGTGCGAGATGAACCGCTTCAATCCGATCTGGCGCGACGCGGACATCCTCAACGCGTACATCACGCGCGTGCAGTCGGTGGCGCAGACGACGGCCATCGACAACGACGTGCTCGTCTACTGGCCGATCCACGATTTCTGGCACGACGCCGCGGGCTTCGAGAAGCAGATGACGGTGCACGCGCGCGACTGGTTCGGCGGCCAGCCCCTCGGCCGCGTGGCGCGCACGCTCTACGACGAGGGCTACAGCTTCGACTTCATTTCCGAAAAGCAGCTCATGACGCTCGGCGCGCCGGACGCGACGCGCTACACGACGATCGTGGTGCCCGGCGCGGTGCACATGAAGGTCGCGACGCTCGCGCGCTTCTTCGCGCTCGCCGAGGCGGGCTACCGCGTCCTCTTCGTGGACGGCTTCCCGACGACGGTGCCGGGCCTGAAGGACGTGGCGGCGGGCGAACGGGAGCTGGCCGCGCGCGTCGCGGCTCCGCCGGCGAACGTGGCGGCGGGTCCCCTCGGGCAGCTGATCCACGCCGCGCCCGCGCGCCGCGAGCCGTTCAACAAGGCGGCGGGCCTTGCGTACACGCGCCACCGGAAGGACGGCACGACGTACTACTTCATCGCCAACCCGTACCGGAACGCGGGCGTGACGGGCGCGTTCAAGCCGTCGGCCCCGTGCACGCGCGCGCGGCTGATGGACCCGATGACGGGCACGATCGAGCCGGTGGCCGTGACGGACGGCGCGGTGACGCTCGACCTGCCGATCGGCCATTCGGTCATTCTCGCGGTGACGGGCGACGCGACGGGCGCGGAACCGGTTGCCCGCCGCGACGCGCCGGCGCGGCGGATCGCGCTCGACGGCGACTGGACGCGCACGGCGGTCGCGGGCGGGCCGGAGCTGCCGGACGCGAAGACGGGGCCGCTGCCGCTCGCGTGGGGGCGGGAGGAGACCTTTCCCGAAAGCGCGTTTGCGGGCACGATGCGGTACGTGACAAAGGTGACGCTCGCGGACGTCTGCGGTGAAACGGCCGTGCTCGACCTCGGGCGCGTGCGCGAATCGGCGAAGGTGTACGTGAACGGCGTCTCTGCGGGCGGCGTCATCCTCGCGCCGTGGACGGTCGCGTTCGATGCGGCGCTCCTGAAGCCGGGTGCGAACGAGATCGCCGTGGAGGTGACGTCGACGGGCGCGAACCGGCTCAGGTGGCTCGATGCGACAAAGCCGTACGACTGGAAGATCTTCACCGACATCAACATGGTCGACATCAACTACCAGAAGTTCGACGCGAGCGGCTGGCCGCAGCACGAGGCCGGGCTTTACGGCCCCGTGAGCCTGCGGCTCGACGCCCCCGGCGGGGAGGTGCGGTAGATGCTGCTGCTGGCCGCCAGTCTGTGGTTCGCCCATCCGACGCCGCTCGACATGCCGCGCGCGGAGGCGTACCTTGTCAAGGAGGACGGCGTGCAGCGGCTCGAAGACCGCTTCAACACGCTCGACCTGTGGACGTCGCGCGCCGTGCTGGGCCGCTGGGAGGATGACGACGGCCGCGCGTTCCTGCTCGCGAAGCTCGACGTGCTCGCGCCGAAGTTCAGCGAGACGACCGAGACGCGCACGACCTACACCGCCTCGGCGGCGACGATCGACGCGAAGGAGGATCTCGACCTGCGCGACTGGGCGATCACGCTGCTGTCGCCCGTCGAAAAGGCGGCGGAGCCCGCGCTCCCGCGCCAGCCGGTCCGCGGCCTCAGGGAGACGCTGTATTTCCAGGGAACGAACACGTCGGCGATCGTCTGCGCGTTCCTGCCCGAGAAGGCGGCGGCGTGGTATCTCGCCGTGTGGGAGCTCGTCGCGGGCGACGACTTCGACTATTCGAAGGAGGTGTTCGAGAACGAGTTCCTCGGCGAATGGGAGGCGATCGTCGCGGCGGAGCTGCCGAGCGAGCGCGCGGCGGCGGACGGCGGCAAGCCGGCGCGGCGGCGCGGCCGGAAGGCGGCGGCGCCGGACGAAAAGGCGCTCCTGCGCGCGGACGCGCACCACAGCGTGACGAACTACGCGTCCTGGCACGTGACCGACGCGGACGAGTTCACGATCCTCGACCATCTGCCGACGGCGGGCGGGACGTTCATGACGGCGCTGACGAACGACCTCAAGCGGATGCGCGCGGCCTACGCCGCCACGGTGCCGAGCCCGCTCGACGGCTCGAACGTCCTCTGCGTCGCGCGCATCTTCGCCGACCGCAACGAATATCTCGACGCGGTGGGCGACGACATGCAGTGGAGCGCGGCCTACTGGAGCCCGTCACGGCGCGAGCTCGTCGCCTACCTGCCCCCGGACGGCGGCGGCGAGCTCCTGAAGACGATCCGCCACGAGGCGTTCCACCAGTATCTGTCGTACGCGGCCTCGATGATCGCGGCCTCGCCGTGGTTCAACGAGGGCTATGCGCAGTATTTCGAGGAGGGTCCGGAGGGGCCCGCGTTCGTCGATCCGGCGGATCTCGGGCCGCTCGCGGACCGGCTGCCCGAACTGATGATGATGGACTACGCGCAGTTCTACGACGGCACCGACGAGGCGCGGCGGCTCAAGTACCGCCTCGCGCTGACGATCGTCTACTTCCTTGAGAAGGGCGCGCCGGAGATCCGCTTCCAGCCGTTCAAGGATCTGAAGCGCGACTATCTCGACGCGCTGCTCAGGACGCGCGACATGCGCGAGGCGACGCGCGCGGCGTTCGCGCGCCCGGACCGCCTGAAGCTGTTCGTCAACGAATGGAAGAAGTTCTGGAAGAACCGTTGAGCCGGGAAAGCGGGAATCCGATTGAAACAGGAAAGACGCAGGTATGTTTGAAGTCATCGTGTTGTCGGTTTTGCAGGGCGTGGCGGAGTTTCTGCCGATCTCCAGCTCGGGCCATCTCGTCATCGGCCAGCACCTGCTGGGCGTGAACGAGCCGGGGATGCGGCTCGACCTGTGTCTGCATTTCGGCACGCTCCTGAGCATTGTCGTCTTCTACCGCCGGGTCATCGGCCGCATCCTCGTCAACTGCGAATGGGCCTACGTCCTCAAGATCGTCGTCAGCGCGCTGCCGGCGGTCGCGGTCTACGCCGGCTTCAAGGGCTTCATCGACGGCATGTTCGACAACGCGCGGATGGTCGGCGCGCTGTTGATGTTCACGGGCGCGGTCCTGATCGGCACGCGCTTCATGCCGCGCGGCGCGCGCGAGGTCGGGTTCGGCCGCGCGCTCCTGATGGGTCTCGGCCAGGCGCTGGCGCTCCTGCCGGGCGTCTCGCGCAGCGGCATGACGCTCGCGTCCGCGCGCGCCGGCCGGGTCGATCCCGAGAAGAGCGCGGAGTTTTCGTTCCTCATGTCGGCGCCGCTCATCCTGGGCGGAATGTTTCTGGAGCTCGTGAAGGCGTGGCGCGGCGGCGGCGAGCCCGCCGCCGAGGCGCTCGGCTGGGGGGCGCTCGCCGTCGGCGCGGCGGTGGCGGCGGTGGTGGGGTATTTTTCGCTCGCGCTGCTCGTCAAGGCGCTGAAGGGGAAGTGGTTCTGGATTTTCGGTCCGTACTGCCTGGCCGCCGGCCTTCTCACCATCCTTTTCATCTGACCGGCGGGGTTGCGACCTTCCGTCGCAGGTCCGGGGCGGATATGACAGTTGACGCGTGAAATTCAGATTTGATATAATATTCTAAATTTGTCCAAGGAAGAAAGAAAACAAAATGGCCAAAGAATCGGTTGTGCGCAACAATATCTGGAAATGGCTCGTGCTGCTGCTCCTCGCGGCGGTCTCGGTGCATGTGACCTTCCCGCCGAAGGAAAAGATCCGCCGCGGTCTCGACCTGAGCGGCGGCACGTCCTTCACGCTCGGCGTGGACGAGGAGAAGCTTGCGGAGACGATTCTCGCCGCGAATCCCGCCTACACCAACGATCCCGAGCGCGTCCAGGCCGAGATCGACAAGGTGCTCAAGGACTGCGACGAGCGCATCACGGGCGTCATCCGCAAGCGCGTCGACAACATGGGCACCAACGAGCCGGTCATCCAGTCGCTGCCCAAGAAGCACCAGCTCATCGTGCAGCTGCCGGGCGCGGACGAGAAGCTCCGCCGGGAGGCGAAGGCGCGCCTGCAGTCGATGGCCTACCTCGAGTTTCGCCTGACGCACCCGAAGGACTACCAGCTCGTCGACAAGCTCCTCGCGAAGGACGCGTGCCCCGAAGGGTATGAGAAGAAGGGCTCCGGCTACGCGCGCGCCGCCGACTACGCCCAGGTCGCCGCGACGCCCGGCTACGCCGCGCGCCTCGCCGCGTTCGGCACGACCGACGACCGCTACCGCTTCATGCTCGAGGACAACAAGGACGGCACCTACTCGCCGCACTTCGTCTCGCGCCAGGTCGAGCTGACGGGCGACAACCTCGAGTCCGCCGCATGGGAGCGCGACAGCCTCAAGGGCGGCTTCGAGGTCAAGTTCCGCCTCGATGCGGAGGGCGGGCGCAAGTTCTCCACGCTCACGCGCAACTACAAGGCGGGCGGCCCCAAGAACAAGACGGGCGAAGGCCGGTGCCTGGCGATCATCCTCGACGACACGCTCATTTCCGCGCCGCGCATCCAGTCGGAGATCGGCTCCGAGGGCGTGATCACGGGCCGCTTCACGCTGCAGGAGGCCAAGCAGCTCGCCGCCGACCTGAACGCGGGCGCGCTGCCCGCGCCGCTGAAGATCCTCGCCGAAAGCTCGGTCGCGCCGACGGTGGGCGACGACGCGATCAAGTCGGGCACCTGGGCGGCGGCCATCGGCTTCGCGCTCGTGGCGATCTTCATGTTCATCTACTACTGGTACGCGGGCCTCGTCGCCAACATCGCGCTCTTCCTCGACGTGGCGCTGCTGCCGACCGCGCTCGTCATCGTCGCCAACATCCTCGGCGTGTTCGCGCAGGATCCCTCGATGGGCGGCGGCGGCTCGGTGCAGCTGCCGGTCCTGACGATGCCCGGCATCGCGGGTCTCGTGCTGACGCTCGGCATGGCGGTCGACGCGAACGTGCTCATCTTCGAGCGCATCCGCGAGGAGTTCGCCGCGGGCCGCAAGGCGGGCGACGCGATCAGGAACGGCTACGGCCGCGCGTTCACCGCGATTCTCGACTCGAACCTGACGACCATCCTCACGGGCATCATCCTCTTCGTCGTCGGCACGGGCCCCGTGCGCGGCTTCGCGATCATGCTGACGGCGGGCGTGCTCATCTCGATGTTCACGGCGGTCGTCGTCACGCGCCTCGTCTTCGAGCACCTCGTCAAGCCCGAGCGCGCCGAGCCCTTCAAGATGCTCCAGTTCTTCAAGGCGCCGAAGTTCGACTTCATGCGGTACGGCAACAAGACGCTGCTCGCGTCGGCGATCATCATCGTCGTCTCGCTCGCGATCTTCTTCGGCCGCGCGATCGTCAACCCGGCGTCCGTGCTGGCGGTGGACCTGACGGGCGGCACCTCGATCGTCTACGACCTCACGCAGGACGAGGCGAAGCAGCCGGCGGTCGGCGACATCCGCGCCGCGCTGGACGCGTTCGACAACGCGACGGTCATCCAGTACCAGCGCGGCGTCGGCAACACGACGCTCCTCGTCAAGACGGGCGAATCGGCCGAGACCGCGAAGGGCCGCACGCTCCCCGACCGCAACGTCGGCGCGTACGTGACCTCGCTCCTGACCGAGAAGTTCCCTGAGGCGTCGCTCACCGAGGCGAGCGTCGAGGAGGTCGGTTCGATGATCGGCGACGACCTGAAGAAGTCGGGCCGCAACGCCGTGATCTTCTCGCTCATCGCGATCCTCGTCTACGTCGGCTTCCGCTTCAAGTTCGGCTTCGGTCTCGGCGGCCTCGTGGCGCTCGCGCACGACGCGCTCATCTCGCTCGGCCTCTTCTCGCTCTGCGGCCGCCAGGTCTCGCTGATCGTGGTGACGGCGCTCCTGACGATCATCGGCTACTCGATCAACGATACCGTCGTCGTCTTCGACCGCATCCGCGAGCAGCTGACGCGCGACGCGCGCAGCAGCTTCAAGGACATCTGCAACACGGCGATCAACGCCTGCCTCGGCCGCACGGTCATCACCTCGGTGACGACGTTCTTCGCGGTGCTCGCGCTCTTCTGCTTCGGCGACGGCACGATCTTCGACTTCGCGCTGATGATGCTCCTCGGCATCCTCGCGGGCACCTACTCGTCGATCTTCATCGCGACGCCGGTGATGTTCTGGTGGTACAAGGGCAAGCGCCCCGACTTCGACGAAGACGAGGAGAAGGGCGAGCAGAAGTAATCCGCCCGTTCAGATTCCGACCGACGACCCTGCGCCCGCCGCAGGGTCGTCTGTTTTTCAAGCGGCGGAATTCGCGGGGAGGGCCGCGTTTTTCTCGTCTCCGCCGCGCGCCGCCCCCTCTCGCCCCGCCAGCGCATGAAAAATGGGTAAACTCCAGGGCGGCGGCCGCTTGACCCGGTGCGGGAAATATACTATACTACTCATTCTATGGTGATCTGGGCAATAACGGCTCTTTTCGCGGTGTCGGTCGGCGGCCTCGCGTGGTATGGCTGCGCCGGCGTGCGGATCAAGTCGGGCTGGCAGAACGGCGAAAGCCCGCTCGCCCGCTGGCTCGACGAGCGGCGGCGGCGCAAGTTCAACGACCAGCTGCCGGAGGCGCTGGCGACGATGTCGAACGCGCTCCGGGCCGGCTTTTCGATCTCGCAGGCGTTCGATTCCGTCGTCGAGCAGGGCGAAAAGCCCATGTGCGAGGAGTTCGCCATCCTCCAGCAGCAGCTGCGGATCGGCATGAGCTTCGAGGACGCGCTCGAATCGATGTCGGGGCGCGTCGGCTCCGACGACCTGACGCTCGTGACGACCGCGATTCTCATCAGCCGCCGCACGGGCGGCAACGTGACGGAAATCTTCGACAAGATCTCGGAGACGATCCGCGGCCGCATGAAGATCGAGCGCAAGGTGCGCACGCTGACGGCGCAGGGGCGGCTGCAGGGCATCATCGTCTCGGCGATGCCGTTCGTGCTGGGGCTGGCGATGCTGGCGCTCAAGCCGAACATGATGGTCCCGTTCCTGATGAGCTGGAACGGCCTGTGCGCGGTCGCGGCGATGATCGTGCTGATCATCGTCGGCTGGCTGATCATCCGCAAAATCATCAAGATTGACGTGTGAAGGACGAGAGGGCTGCGCGCGGCCCTCCCGCCTCCGCTTCGCGTCTCGCGTCTCTCGTCTCACGCCTCACGTCCTGTGACTGCCCCCGCCTCGGTTGGATTTTAACGCAGAGTCGAGATGCGCCCGTGCCGAAGGCATCGGGTCGCCTGAGCGAAGCGAACCCGAAGGGCCGCAAGGGGCCGCGAGTCGCAGAGGGCGCAGAGAGGATTTCGAACTGGGGACCAAGCCCCCAGCCCCCGACAACCTCTGCGCCTCTGCGTTAAAACAAAACCCCTGTCGTCTCTCGTCTTTCTGACTTTCGCCGCCCATGCGGTGCAAAATGTCGCCGGGGCTGGACAGATTCCGACTGCCGCGCACAATTGAGATTTGATATACTACGGAAGGTCAAACGATGACGAGATCACTGATAGTTTTGTTGCTTGCAGCCGCCGCGCTGAGTTGCGCGGCGGGGGTGCTGTTTGC
>DJXI01000055.1:0-1754 GCA_002449695.1 Verrucomicrobia bacterium UBA7008
ATCGAAGTCGAGTCCGAAGCCGACAAGACGCTGGTTGCCGTGCCGCAGGGCTGCACCTCGATTGACACCCTTATCGATCTCTCGAATCGTTACGCGGACGATCAGATTCAGGCTTACGATTCGAAGACGGGCAAGTTCAATACTTGGAAGCTTTCTTCGGAGAAGGTCTGGACGGGCGTTGGACGTCAGGATCAGGATGATGCTCAGCCAGTCTATCCGACCGAAGCGGACAAGGTTCTCAAGGCCGGCCAGGCCGTCTGGGTGCTGCGCATGACTAAGGAAAGCAAGGCCGCTCCTATCAGGCTCAATGCCAGTTATGCTGATGCTCCGGCAACGGTCGCCCTTGAAACGGGTTGGAACCTCGTCGCGCCGACGGTGGATGTCAAGGATCTTAACAGCCTTAACATTGTGGCTGCCGCGACCGACAGGATTGTCGTGCCGTCCGCGAACGGCGGCGCGCCGGCCGAACTCAAGTACAAGAACGGCGAGTGGGGTTACAACACGGCGGAACAGGACGAGTCTGGGCACTGGGTGCTGAAGTTCGAGACCGAGGGCATCACGATACCTGCGGGCACGGGCTTCTGGTATGTCAGCGACTCTGACAAGAATATCAGCCTGTAAGCAAAGAGCAAGGCCTGGCGCGTCACGGTGGTGCGTCAGGCGATATGCCAAAAGATAATATACAACAAGGAGAAACAAGATGAAACTGAAAATGGTTACGGCTCTGTTCGCGACACTTCTTGCGGCAAACATGGCCAAGGCGGTCGACAGCTATCTTTACTGGATGGTTGGCGAAAATGTGACCTACCAGCAGAACAACTCGGCGGTCGCATGGGATTACGCCAAGGTCAAGCAGGGGGATAATTATCTGAATTGGTACGCAGGTTATCCCAGCGCAACGGCCGTGACGGACTCCCTGCGTTCGGACAATGCAGGTGAGTCGTTGTATTGGGGTGTCGTAGATGCGTCAGACCAGGCCTCGACGTTCATGTTCGAACTGTGGGCTGACGCCGATTCGTCGAATCCTGTCGGGTACCTTTCGGCGACATACGCCGATTTGAAGAACTTCATCACGGATGCGTATGGCAAAACGCCAGCCAACGGCGCTTATTCGCTTACTCAGGTCGTTCCTGAGCCGACGAGCGGGCTGCTGATGCTGTTCGGCCTCGCGGGCCTCGCTCTCCGCCGCAAGAGGAGGGTGTAATTGTCAACGCTGGGGCACAGACTTGGTAGGGCTGCTTGTCCTCAAGCAGCCGTGCCGACGAATCGCGGGCGATTGGGGACAATCGCCCCTACCAGACTTTAACAACAAAGAAAGGAACATAACAATGAAGAAACAGGTGCTTTTAGTTGTGGCGGCGATGGCCGCCGGTGCGGCGCTGGCGGCGGCGAACGACGTGCTGATCACGTTCTCGACGCCCGGCCCGGACACGTACGCCGACGGCGTGAAGGTCCTCGACGGCGAGCGCTACGCGCTGTGCTGGTCGAAGGACTTCTCGCAGTTCGCGATCAAGGGCGACGGCACCGCCGAGGGCGGCACGGTCGTCCTGAAGGCGCCGCTTGCGAAGAAGGGGCGCTGCCCGACGACGGTCTTCGAGGTCGACGCGGACTACGCGAAGAACTTCGCGGGCGGCACGTGGGCCGTCTATCTGCTCGACACGCGCAAATTCGCGGCGGATGGCACGGCGTCCCTCGCGGGCGCGGCGGACGCGGTGAACACGGCGGGCCAGGTCGGCACGGTTTCGGTCGGCAGC
>DJXI01000055.1:1921-2297 GCA_002449695.1 Verrucomicrobia bacterium UBA7008
GAAGCCGGAGATCACGGGCATCAAGGTCGAGGCGGGCTACGTCTACGTGACGGTGAAGGGCGCGCCGTATCTTGGCTACGGCCTCGTTTCGGGCGACACGCCGGACGCGCTGACGGAGGCGCCGGAGGCGGAGCGCGCGGCGACGGGCGCGGAGGAGATCACGATCGTCACGCCGGCGAAGGCGGGCGGTGCATTCTTCAAGGTCACCCGCTAAGCGGGCGGTGCTAGCCGGGCGGGGCCTGTCCCCGTCCGTCCTGAGGACGCGTGTTCACATTTCTGAACACGCGTCTTCGCGTTTCTGAATATGCGTATCCGCACCTCGGTTGTGTTTTAACGCAGAGACGCAGAGAGCGCAGAGGATGGTAGGGCTGCTTGT
>DJXI01000055.1:2408-8967 GCA_002449695.1 Verrucomicrobia bacterium UBA7008
CGATTGAGGACAATCGCCCCTACCAATTGAGGGCAATCGCCCCTACCAGACGATTGCGCGAACTGTGGGGCGTTTTCTTCGCCCGCCACTTATGATATACTACACACCATGGATATTTTACTGGCTAACTCTCTGGTCGATGGCTTCGTCGGCTCCAACGCCGTCGGGCGCGGCATCGTCATCATCCAGCTGTGCCTGTCGGTCGGAATGGTCGCGGCCATCATCGGCAAGTGGCGCGAGCTGAAGTTCGTCGCGTCGGCGACGCGGCGCTTCCTGCGCGACTTCGCGACGGGTTCGGACGTGCTGGAATACTACCTCAACCGCCGCCCCACGGTCGTCTCGGGCATCGAGCTCATCTACAAGGAGACGTGCGAGCGCCTTCTGAAGCTGCTCGCGCCGGACACGCGCTCGCTCCTCGTCGGGCGCGGCACGGACGGCAACGGCGCGGCGGCGCTCACGAGCCGCGAGATCGAGCTGATCAAGTCGAGCTGCGAACACGCGCTGGACGAGGAGGAGACGTCCGTCGAGGCGGGGATGCCGCTCATCGCGACAGTCGTGGCACTTTCGCCGATGCTGGGGCTGCTGGGCACGGTGTGGGGCGTGCTGGACGCGTTCGCGGACATGGGCACGGCCGGCAGCGCCAACCTCGCGACGATCGCGCCGTCGATCTCGGCCGCGCTCGTGACGACGGTCGTCGGCCTGATCATCGCCATCCCCGGCGTCATCGCCTTCAACGCGATGAACGCGAAGATCCGCGACATCCACATCGACATGGAGGGCTTCGCGGACGAGCTGAACGGCCGCATCGCGTGCGAATACCAGGGGAGGGGCATCTGATGTCGCTCCGGCGGCGGCGCCATCAGCACGGCGAGAAGCCGAAGGCCGCGGTCGACATGACCTCGCTCATCGACCTGACCTTCCTGCTGCTCGTCACGTTCATCGTCACCCTGCCCGCGCTGGAGCAGGGGATTTCGATCATGCTGCCGCAGGCGAAGACGGACGTGCTGCCGACGAAGGACTCGAAGGCGAACGTCATTTCGGTCGCCTATCCGACGGGGCTCTTCCTCAATGACAAGCCGACGACGCTGGAGGAGCTGGAGGCGACGCTCATCCAGATGGTGAACGCCGATCCCGATGTGCCGGTGCTGGTGCGCGGCGACGAGCGGCTCGACTACGGCACGGTCATGAACGTCGTCAAGATCGTCTACAAGACGCACGTCCACAAGATGGCGCTCGTCACGGTGGAGAACTAGCGCGCGGCCGCTCCAAGGGCTCGGCAGCGTTTTCCAAACTGGGAATATTCCGCCGCCGTGCGGTTGTTGCGCGGCGGGGCGGGATGTGATATACTGTTGGCATGAGAATCACTTTCTACGGAGCGGCTCAGACCACGACGGGATCGATGCATCTCGTCGAGGCGAACGGCAAGCGCATCTTGCTGGACTGCGGCCTTTACCAGGGCCACCGCAAGGAGGCGTTCGAAAAGAACCGCACGCTGCCGGTCGACCCCAGGACGATCAACTACGTCATTCTCTCGCACGCGCACATCGACCACTCGGGCAACCTGCCGCAGCTCGTGCGCCAGGGCTTCCGCGGGCGCGTCTTCGCGCGCCAGTCCACGTGCGAGCTGTGCGACATCATGCTGCGCGACTCGTGCTTCCTCCAGAAGCGCGACCTCGACTACATCAACAAGTCGCGCCGCCGCGAGGGCAAGAAGCTCTTCGAGCCGCTCTACGACGAAAGCGACATCAACGCGCTCATGCAGCTCTTCGTGCCGACGCACATGCACGAGCCGCGCGAGATCGCGCGCGGCCTCACGCTCGAGTTCTTCAACGCGGGCCACATCCTCGGCAGCGCGCTCGTCCAGCTCGACATCCGGAGCGACCACGGCCACAACCACCGCCTGCTCTTCTCGGGCGACCTCGGCCAGCCGAACCAGCCGATCATCCGCCACTACGAATACCCGGCGGGCGCGGACATCCTGCTCGTCGAATCGACGTACGCCGACCGCTACCACCCGAGCGCCGACGACGTGGAGCTGCGGCTCGAAAGCTACCTCAAGTACATCGACCGCCACAACTCGAAGCTGATCATCCCCGCGTTCTCGGTCGGCCGCACGCAGCAGATCATCTACTACCTCAACCGCCTCAAGGACCGCAACAAGGTGCCGCGCGAGGTGAAGGTCTTCATCGACTCGCCCCTCTCGCAGAAGGCGACGCGCATCTACGCGAACCACCGCGAGGTCTACAACGACGAGACGCGCAAAATGATCGAGGCCGGCCGCAATCCGCTCGAATTCCCGGGCATGCAGTTCGTCGGCACGCCGGAGGAGTCGATGGCGCTCAACGACATGCCCGGCCCCATGATCATCATCGCCGCCTCGGGCATGTGCGAGGGCGGCCGCATCCTGCACCACCTCAAGCACGGCGTCCAGGACCCCGACAACATCGTTCTCATCGTCGGCTTCCAGGCGGAGAACACGCTCGGGCGGCGCATCGTCGAGAAGCGCAATCCGCTCCGGATCCTCGGCGAGGAGATTCCGCTCAACGCGCGCGTCGAGGTGATCAACGCCCTCTCGGCGCACGCCGACCGCGCGGGCCTGATGGACTGGATCGGCGAGGTGAAGGACAACGTGCGCCACGCGTTCGCGGTGCACGGCGAGCCGGAGAAGGTCGCCGCGATGGAGCAGATCCTGAAGGACATGGGCATCCGCAACGCCGTCGCGCCGCTGCCCGGCCAGACGTACAAGTTCGACTGACCCGCGGCCCGCGCGCGCCCGTCCCGCCGAAAGGGGGATGGCCGCCGCCGGACCGTTTTGATAAACTGATGACGCCATGAACACGACGACACGAAACGCGGGCGCGTTCGCCCGGTCGATCCGAAACGCCCTGGCGGCGTCGCTGGCGCTGGGTCTGGCCGCGCCCGCCGGCGCGGAGCTGCGCATCACGGAAATCTGCCCGAAGACGGCGGAGGTCTACGACGCGAACGGCCTGGAGTCCGGCTGGGTCGAGCTGTACAACGACGGGGACGCGGCGGTCGATCTGGCCGACTACGAGCTCCAGCGTTTCAATCTCGGCAAGAAGGCGAGCGCGGGCAAGTATGCGCGGCTGCCGCACGTCAGCCTGGCGGCGGGCGGGCGCTTTGTCGTCTACACGAGCGACGAATATCCCAATTCCGAGGACGAGGGCGGCGACGGCTTCACGGTCGCGACGTACGGCAACGGATTCGTCGTCGCGCCGTTCAAGGTGAATCCGAAGAAGTTTCCGATCGTGCGCCTCCTGAAGGGCGAGGAGGTCGTGCAGACGGAGTACGTTCCCGTCGATCTCGTGCCGGGTTATTCGTACTGCGGCCGGACGATCCTGCCGCATCCGACGAAGGGCGCGGCGAACGACACGACGGACGCCATCGCCTACGGGCCGAACGCGGGGCCGCTCTTCGGGATCAAGCATTCGCTGAGCGTCTTCGATCCGCTGCCGCGCCCCGTGGCCGGCGAACCGTACGAGGTGAAGCTGCCGGTCAATCCCTACCTCGGGCCGGAGATCGAATCCGTCACGCTCCACTACCACGGCGGCTTCGACACGGCGCACGAAAAGACCGTGGCGATGGCGAAGGGCACGAACGACGCGAAGGGCGCGGGCCAGTGGTGGACGGCGACGATTCCCGCGGCGGACATTCCGGCGCCGGGCCAGATGCTCCGCTACTACGTCACGATCCGGGAGGCGGGGAACGCGACCGACTGGCGCAGCCCGTCCTTCCGCAATCCCGACGACGGCTTCCAGTATTTCGGCACCGTCGTCGCGGGCGGGGATCTCGACGATCCGCATCCGCAGATGCAGACGTTCCATCTGTTCGCCGAGGGGGACAACCTCGAGCAGATGGATGTCGATGCCGATGCGCAGGACAAGAGCCTTGTGCCCTACAACGCGCGCTGCGCCGTCTTCGACGCGCAGACCGGCCACTTCTACGACAACGTGCGGATCGACCTGCGCGGCAACACGTCGGGCGGCTTCCGCAAGAAGTCGCACGGCCTCCGGTTCGCCAAGTGCCACGAGCTCGTCTGCACCAACCCGTTCGACGGCGCGACGATCGAGACGCGCAAGACGTCGTTCATCGCCGAATACTGCGATCCCGCCTACATCCGCCAGTCGCTCGCGTTCTACACGTTCCGCGCGGCGGGGTGCCGCGTGCCGTTCGACTATCCCGTGCGGCTCAACCTGAACGGCGCGTTCTACCAGCTCGCGTTCCATTCGGACCGCTTCAGCGACAAGCTGATCGAAGACCACTACGGGCTCGACAAGAAGGGCTACGGCTACAAGAACTCCGGCTGCCTGCACTGGGACGGGAGCCGGCTCGTCAACTGGGTCGCGTGCGAGAAGAAGACGCCCGACGACGGCGACGAAGGCGATTTGACGGAGCTGAAGCGCTGGGTGCAGTCTTTCAACGCCGGGATGCAGCCGAACGTCGACGACCAGGCGGCGGTCACGAAGAAGGTCGTCGAGACGTTCGACCTCCCGGCGTGGCTCAACTACCTCGCCGAATCGCGCATCACGATGGAGTGCGACGATACGTGGGCCAACCTTTCGACGTACTGGGACAGGCGCGGCACGGACACGTGGATGCCGCTCGGCTACGACATGAACCAGTCGTGGGGCCACATCTACTACGGCCAGTACGGCGGCGCGAAATCCATCGTCTACGCCGACAGGGACGACCACAAGGCGCATCCGTTCTTCGGCGGGCGGCGCGTGATCTGCCATTACGCCAACGGGTCGGTTTCGCACCCCGGCAGCGAGAACTGGGCGATCGAGGCGATCTGGCAGTCGACGAAGTTCCGCCGCCTCTATCTGCGGCGGCTGCGGACGCTCATGGACGAGCAGCTCAAGGCGCCCGGCACGCCGAAGGAGGAGACGCCGTTCTGGCGCGATTACGTCGTCGCCGTCACGAACGCGACGCGGGCGTGCGCGGCGCTCGACTACGCGAAGTGGCGCGCGGACAAGGCGACGGCGAGCGGCAGCGGCACGTTCTGGACCGAATCGCCGACGTACTGCTGGTCGGGCCCCTTGACGCACGATCAAGGCATCGCCGATCTGTGGGACAGCTACATCGTCCCGCGCCGCCGTCACCTCTACGACACGCATTCCGTGACGAACAAGGCGTGGGCCGTCGGCTACGCGCAGAACCTGAACGCGGGCATTCCGCGCGCGCAACGCGATCTGGCGGCGCTGAAGCCCCGGCTGTCGTTCGCGGCCGTCGGCGACAGCGTGCTCGAAATCGCCAACGCGAACGGCGAGGCGGTCGATCTGAGCGGCTGGCGGCTGCGCGGGCGCGTCGACTGGACGCTGCCGGCGGGCTGCGTCGTCGACGCGTACGATTCGGTGTACATCGTGGCGGACCGCCAGGCGTCTGTGGCCGCGACGGCGCTGACGGACCAGGTGATCGTCGGCAACGCGCCGTTCCATCCGGCGGTCGACGGTGCGCGGCTGGAGACGGCGGACGGCACGGAAGTCGTGAACACGCTGGGCGCGTCGATCGTCCGCGTCACGGAGAACGCCCTGCAGGGCACGGCCACGCTCGTCGCCGACGTCCGTTCGGTCGCCGCGGCCTACGGGCTGGATCTGACGAAGGACGCCGACCGCGCGAAGATCACGCTGGATGTGACGCCGTCGGGCGGCGCGACGGTCGCCGCGACGATCGGGGCGGACGGCCAGGCGCGCGTCTCGTGGCCCAACGGCAAAAAGACGCTCGCGCGCCAGGTCGTGCTGGAGGTGCGCATCGACGGCACCGGCACGGTCGCCGGCGGCGGCACGGTCGTGCTGCTGTCGGAGTGGCGCTGGTACTTCCGGGCGATGGAGGATGCGGGCGGCGTCTGGACGAAGGAGACGGCCGCCCCGGACAAGCCCGTCTCCACGTTCACGCTCGACGCGCCGGCCGACAGCGCCGGGAAGGTCGTGATCGTGGAAATCGAGGCCGCGTGGCCGTTTGTCGAAGAGGTGGCGGATGAACACGACGCCGGTTCGCAGACGGGGCTTGCGCGCACGGCGGAAGGCTTCTGCGCGCTGGCCGGCGGCGAATGGACGAAGCTCACGACCGACGCGCCCGCGTTCGACGGCGAGGAGACGGTCGTCACGCTGATCGAGCTGGACTATCTTCGCGGCACCGTCCGCTACTGGCTGTGCCGGGACGGCAACGCCTACGCGCTGGTGGATGCGGACGGCAACGACCGGCTGGCGCTGGCGTTCCCCCCCACCGGCGAACGGAAGCTGACGGATGTCTGCATTCTCGGGCCGGGGTCGTTCGCGCGCCTCGACGGGCGGCTCCTGTCGCGCACCGGCGACGAACCGGCCGGCTTCCTGCTGCGCCTGCGCTGAACGCCGCGCGCCGCCGCGCTAGACGAGCTCCGCGAGGATCGCGTCGCAGACTTCGGTGCCGCGCGCGGTGAGGCGGTAGATCGTGCCGTCGCGCGTGAGGAGCCCGGCTTTGAGGTTTTGGTCCAGCACAGCCTGACCATCTTCACTCAGCAAGGAAGCGTCCAGTCCCTCGCGCGTGCGCAGGCGGAAAAGAA
>DJXI01000065.1 GCA_002449695.1 Verrucomicrobia bacterium UBA7008
AAAACGGAAACACCACTGTAAACAAAGGGTGAAGTGGCGATTTTCATTTTGCGTTAAGTGAAAATCGGGTAGCGGAACGCGGAGGCGTTTCCGTGCGTGGGTTAGAAATTGTGTGGTTTCAGACCGCCGTCATCCCGTGTTCAGCCCGAAGACTTCCCCACCGTGGCACATCCGCCGCGCCATCTGACTGGGGGAAGCGGCGTCCCGCCGCTTCAAAAAAGAGGAACTTTTTCGTTCTGTCTCAAAGCGGCGAGACGCCGCTTCCCCCAGTCATGTGTGGTTCATCCTTATCTCGGATTGAGAGACGCCGCTTCTCCCAGTCATGGCCGACACGGCGGTCGGCCCTCCCCCTAATGCCGGCTCAAAAACGCGCAGGCCGTCGCAACGCCTCGCCAGCGGAGAAAAATTTGGGGAACCTCCAAGTGCGCGGCGGGTGGACGGCGGACGCTGAACATGATATAATTCCGTCATGAACCACGTGACCGCTTTCATTCTCGCGCTGGCCGTCGGCGCGCTGGTCCCGTCTCCCGGCGGGGCGGCCGCGGGCTTCACCCCGCTCACGCGCGACGAGGCCGCGGAGGGGCGCGCCGTCTGCGTGACGGGCGTGGTGACGTGCGTCGCGTACTGGCAGACGAACAGCTGCGTGATCGCATCGGTCGACGATCCCAACGGATTTTCGATCTACGTCACCGGCGAGCATCCGATCGAAAAGTCGACGCCTGTGCCGGACGGCCCCCTGACGGTCGGCGACATTCTGGAGGTGAAGGGCATCACGGTCCCGCTCTTCTTCGCGCCCGGCGTGTATGCGCGCAGCTATGTCCGGCTCGGCCGGATGGCGCTGCCGCCCGCGCCGCGCCACACCCTCGCCGACTTCGCGCAGGGGCTGCTCGACAACCGCCGCGCGCGGATGGGCGGCGTGGTGACCGATATCCGCCCCGGCGGACCGGATCAGGCGATGGTGAGCCTCGCCACGCCCGAAGGGACGGTCGACGTGCGCGTCCGGGCGCCGCTGGCGGATCTGGCCGGTCTGCCGGACGCCGAAGTGGACGTCGAGGGCGTCGCGATGAGCGTCTACAACCACCGCGCCGAATATCTCGGCATGCGGATGGAGCTCGCCGGTCCGGACGGAATCTTCGTCACAAAGCCCGCCCCGGCCGATCCCTTCACGGCCCGGCAGGTGCCGCTCGATTCGATTCTGTCCTGGACGCCGCACGGACACGACGGGCACCGCCGGCTGGTCAGCGGCACGGTCACGGCGGCCCGCGCGGACGGCACCTTCTATCTCCAGTCCGGCCGGCGCGCGGTCCGCGCGACGGTCCGCCTGGGCGAGCGGCCGCCCCCGGCGGGAACGGCCGTGGACGCCGTGGGATTCCCCGAAACGGTGCGCGGCGTCGGGCAGCTCGTCGGCGTCGTCTGGCGGGCGTCGGCGCGTGCGCCGGAACGGATCGAGCCGACCGTGCTGACGTCGGTCAACGTCACGAATCTGGCGTACAAGGCCGACATCACGTTCGACGACTACGACTGCCAGCTCGTCTCGCTCGCGGGCCGGCTGTACCGGATCGAACGGCAGGATGGCGCGTTCGACCTGTTTCTGGAGATCGCGGACATAAGCGTCGGAGTTTCTGTGCCCGGCGATGTTCCCGGCTGGATCGAGCACGAGCTGGAGTTCCGTCCGATGGTGTCCGTCACGGGAATCGCCCGGCTGGACACGTCCGGCGATTCGCCCGCCCGGCGGCTGGTGAACGGCCGCCGGCCGGGCCTTTCGTCCGTGTCGGTCGAGGCGCTGGGCCCGGACGCGCTGCGTCTTGTCCCGGACGCGCAATGGCGCGAAAGGCACCGCGTCCGCTACGTCCAGCATGCGCTCTACCTTGTCGCGGCGCTTCTGCTCGCGCTGATCGGCGTGGGCGCTTGGGCGCTGTGGAGGGCGAGGGCGCGCGAGCGCGACTCGCGGCTTCTCGCGGACGAGCGCAAGCGCATGGCGGGCGATCTGCACGACACGATCGAGCAGCATCTCGCCGGCGCGAAGATTCTCCTGTCCACCGCTGCCGACAAGCTGGGCAGGGACGAACCGGCCGCGGAACGCGCGGTAAAGATGGCGGGCGAGGTGCTGGCCGAGGCGAAGCGGCAGATTCGCGACGTCATCCTGAACCTCCGCAGCGACCGCCTCCTGAAGGAGTCGACCGAGGCGCTCGTCGCGCAGATCGCGGGCGAGCTCAACGCGCGCGGAATCGTGAAGGTCCGCGTGCGCCTGCGCGGGATTCCGCCGACGCTGTCGGCGGGCGAGAAGGCCGACCTCGTGGCCATCGTGCAGCAGGCCGTCACGAACGCAGTCAACCACGGCAGGGCGAAGAACGTCGCGATCGTGAGCGATCCGGCGGAACGGACGGGGACTTTGGCAGCCCCGGATCCCTCCGGCGGAAAGGCCGGATTCGTGCTGCGGATCCTCAACGACGGCGCGCCGTTCGACGCGGGGAAGGCGCTGGGCCCCGAGTCGGGGCATTTCGGCCTCGCGAACATGCGCGAGCGCGCGAAGCGCAGCGGGATGTCGATTGACTGGTGCCGGGAGGGCCGGTGGATGTGCGTGAAAGTTGAAAAGTTGGAAAGTTGAAAAGGTGAAACGTTCAAAAGTTGAGGGGGTCAGACGATGATAAGGGTTGCGGTTATCGACGACCATGCGGTCGTGCGGATGGGGCTCAAGTACGCCATTTCGCTGGAGCGCGACATGGCGTTCGCGGGCGAGCTGACGGACGGCGAGGGCGCGGCGGCGTTTCTCGTCACGGAAAAGCCGGACGTCATCCTGCTGGACATCCGCATGCCGAAGGTGGACGGCCTCGCCGCGCTCGCGTCGATGCTCGCCGTCAAGCCGTCCGTGAAAGTCATTATGCTGACGACGAGCGAGGCCGACGACGACATCTACCGGGCGATCAAGCTCGGCGCGAAGGGCTATGTCGTCAAGGACCGCGATTCCGACAGCATCCTCCGGGCGATCCGCCAGGTCGCCGCCGGCGGGAAGTGCTTCCCCGACGAGGTGATGAAGCTCTTTCACGAGCGGGCGATGAAGCCCGACCTCACGGCGCGCGAGCGCGAGGTGCTGGAGGTGATGGCGAAGGGGCTTTCGAACCAGGAGATCGGCGAGGTGCTGTCGATTTCGCCGGAATCCGTGAAGATTCATCTGAAGCACATCTTCGAGAAGCTCGGCGTCACCAAGCGCGTCGAATGCGCGCTCGTCGCGCAGCGCCGCGGCTTCCTCAAGGACGCGTGAGGAAATAACCCGTTCGGGGAATGCGGAGACGGAAGAAAAAATGTACAATATAGGCAAACAAACACCAAAGAAGGGCTATGTCATGAAAGCTAACGTACACTTGATGATGCTTGCGGCTGTTGTGTCCTCGGCTGTGATGGCCGACACGTTTACGTGGGTCGGCAACGGCGCGGACAACTATTGGGGAACGGCCGCCAACTGGAGCAAGTCGTCAGGGGACTCCGAACGGACGCAACCCGACAACGCCGACTTTGCCGTGTTTTCGCAGAGCGAAGACCTGACGGTCCTCCTTTACCAAGGTGCCAACGTCCAGGGAGTCCGGCTGGAGCAGGGCGCGGGGAGCGTTACCCTTACACTTGGCGACGGATGGTACAACGGCAGGCAGCTTTTGGTGCGCCGCACGACGGCGAGCGGAACTTGGACGCCGGGAATAACCAATTTTGTCAATCTTTCCTCGAATCCCTTTACAATCAAGAGTGGACTCAATGCTTCGCTCAACATTCTCTTCAGCAATGCCTGGGGTGACTTCTACATGATGCCGGGTGTCGTCTTCGACTGCCACGTCACGGCAGCCATGGACAGCCGCGGATGGCTTCTGCCGCAAGCGGCACTGCGCACCGACAATGGCGAAATGAACCGGACTGTCTTCAAGCGCACGGCTACTTTCTACAACACGCTCCACGTCGGCGAGAACCATGAGATCAGAGTTTCCGGGGATGCTGCCACCTTGGCCGTGGAATATGGGAATGGCAACAATGTGGTTATTGAGGAGAGCGTAATCGATCTGAAAGGCCGTCTTGTCGTGGACGGTTCGGGTGCATCTGTCATCTGCTCCAACTTGAATGTCGCTGCGACCGGCTCCATCGGCGGCTCGGGCACGATCTACGGTGCCGTCAGCGCGACAACCGGAGCGAAGCTTCTTTTCGATGCGGAGAACGTCCTGACCTTTACGGCAGAGGCGGACTTGAGCGGGTTCACCGTCGATGCGACAGGTCTCGACGCCGAACAGGAATATCTTGTTGCAAAGGGGACGACTTCGCTTCCCGGCGTTTCCGCCGCCCAGGCGGCATTTGGGTGGATGACCAAGGCGAACGAGGACGGCGTTTATCTTGTCAACAGCATGAAGGTTGTCGGCGGAAACATCACCCTTGGCGACGATACCGACTGGACTGACGAGGTCGTGGCTGTCGTTGACAATGTGACGATCGACCTGAACGGACACGATCTCTATATCGCAGGCATTACTCTCGGCGAAGGTGTCGCGTTCGTCAACAGCGGCGCGAACGCCCGAGTGTACATCGGCATCAACGGCGCGGACAAGACCTGGGCGCTCGATACCGCATTCCCCGCCAATGTCATGCCTGTGTTCTGCGGTCCGGCGATCGACATCCCCGGCACCTATGTCCCTGCCGGCGGCATCGGCTTCAAGGACACGACCGGAACGGCGGCGCAGTCGGTCAGCTACGAATCGTGCGCCAACGGTTTTGCGTTTCTGGGGAACGCCAACATAACCGAGCCCTTTAAGAGCTGGCAAAACGGCACGTTCGAGATTGCCGTACATGGGGAGGGCAATGTGTTCACGTTTTACGCTGACAATAGCTGGTCGAAGGACGGATCGTTTGCAGGGAAGCCTCTTTCCGGTGACGGTACGCTCAAGCTTGCCTCGACTGACGGCATCCGAACGGCGTATTTGGTGGGACGCGACACAATTGACAATTCCGGATTCACCGGTACGCTTGTTCTCGCGTGGGGCTCGAACTTTGGCCAGGAAATTGAGTTCTCGGACCCCAAAACGCAGGCGAACAAGCATTTCCCAAATGCGACAGTCGTGCTTTGCGGAAAAGACAGCGGGGCGGAATCCAAATTCCTGCTTTCGTCAGGCAATGGTTCAAGCGCGGCGAATTTCTGCTTCGATTCGCTCGAAACTGATGGCGACAATGCGTCCAAAGTCGTGCTTTCGACCTCTTGCGCTTCGTCTGGCGGAACATACCTTAGGATCGGAACAAACGGCGGAGGTGAGGGTGTTTTCGCAGGTACGTTCACGAACTACAACGGTGAGGCTGCCAGACCCTACAGCATAGTCAAGAAGGGCTCGGGTACGTGGACCTTGACCGGAACTGTCGCCAATGGCGGGGCGTTTAGCGTCGAATCCGGTTGCGTCGAGTTCAGGAACGGACTTGCCAACGTGACGGGCCTCACCGTCGCGAGCGGAGCGTCCGTTCTTTTCGCCGGCGATATGGGCGCTAATCCCATCAGTCTCGCATCGGGCTCTACCCTCAAGCTCGATGCCTCGAACGAAGGTGACAACGTTCCGGTCGTCAACGGCAACCTTGACCTGACGGGCGTCAATGTCTACGTTTCGCAGGGATCGTATGCGCCCAGCAAGACCACGCCGCGCGAACTTCTCCGTGTGACCGGCACGCTGACTGGATTTGACCGCGACGCGATCGATTCGGACATCGATGCGCCCGCCTGGGCGTTCCGGCTCCTGACCAATGAAGATGGCTCCAAATCACTTGTTCACGGAAGAAAGCCCGGTTTCGCCGTCTTCTTCCGCTGATGCGGGGCGGCTTTTCGCGACGGCCCGGCGCTTCGTGCGCCGGAGGGCTTCGGACGGTGCGTCCGGAGCCTTCCGTTTTGATGAATTTCCGACGGCCGGCAGTTGGCGGCGAGCGTTTTTTTTGGTATAATGCGCGGGTAAAGGACGCGTTGCGCCCTTGAACGGAGTATAGCTATGAACAAGTACATGGATGCATTCATGAAGACCTTCCCGTACGAAGGCCTGACCTACGATGACGTGACGCTCGTCACGCAGTACGCGGACTTTCTGCCCGACGACACCTCGCTCGAGACGAAACTGACGAGCCGCACGCAGATGAAGATCCCGTTCATGTCGGCGGCGATGGACACCGTGACCGAAAGCGCGATGGCGATCGCGATGGCGCTCGCCGGCGGCATCGGCTGCATCCACAAGAACCTCGAGGAGGACGACCAGGCCGCGCAGGTCGCGAAGGTGAAGAACTACCTGAACGGCCTCATCGCCACGCCGATCTGCTTCCACGAGAACGACGACATCAGCTTCCTGCGCGCCGAGAAGAAGCGCATGGGGCTGAAGTTCAACGGCTTCCCCGTGCTGGACGACCAGGAGCGGCTCGTCGGCATGATCACGAGCTCCGACATGCGCTTTGCGCCGATGGACGCGATGAAGCTGCGCGACGTGATGCAAAAAGCGCCGATCACCGCCGCGCCGAACACGACGCTCAAGAAGGCGTACGATCTGATGCGCGCGGCGAAGGTCGGCAAGCTGCCGCTCGTCGACCGCCAGGGCCGCGTCGTCGGCCTCTACAGCTTCACCGACGTGCAGCGTCTCGTCGAGAACCGCAACCCGTCCTACAACTGCGACGACAAGTTCCGCCTGCGCGTCGCGGCGTCGGTCTCGGGCGGCAAGGGCGACCTCTCGCGCATGGAGAAGCTCGCGGCGGCGGGTGTCGACGCGGTTGTCGTCGACTCGGCGCACGGCCACTCGAAGGGCATCATGGACATGACGAAGTACATCGTCAGGCACTATCCGAAGGTGGACGTGATCGCGGGCAACATCGCCACGGGCGAGGCGGCGGTGGCGCTCGCCAAGTGCGGCGCGCACGCGGTCAAGGTCGGCATCGGGCCGGGCTCGATCTGCACGACGCGCGTCGTCTGCGGCGTCGGCATCCCGCAGCTGACGGCCGTGTACAGCGCGGCGAAGGCGCTCCGGGGCACGGGCGTGGCGGTGATCGCCGACGGCGGCATCAAGCTGTCGGGCGACGTCCCCAAGGCGCTCGCGGCGGGCGCGGACTCGGTGATGCTCGGCAGCGTGCTCGCGGGCACGGAGGAGAGCCCGGGCGAGAAGATCTACTCGAACGGGCGGCAGTACGTCGTCTACCGCGGCATGGGCTCGATGGCGGCGCTGAAGAACGGCAAGGGTTCGCGCGCGCGCTACTTCCAGGACAACGAGGCGGAGGACGATCTCGTGCCGCAGGGTATCGAGGGCATGGTGCCGTACTCGGGCCGCGTCCACAGCATCATGACGCAGTTCTGCGGCGGGCTGCGCGCGTCGCTCGGCTACTGCGGCACGAAGACGATCGCCGAGCTCCAGGAGCGGGGCCGGTTCTACCGCGTGACGGCGGCGGGCCAGCGCGAGGCGCGCCCGCACGACATCACGATCACGAAGGAAGCGCCGAACTACAGGGCGTGACCATGAAGCGGACGGTCAGACAGATCGCGGTTCTTCTGCTCGCGGCGGGCGTCGCGGCGACGGCGCTCGCGGCGCGGCGCGGCGGCCGGAAGTCCAGCGCGGACGACGCGGTGCGGGAGAAGATCGAAGAGTGGATTCGCGAGGTCAGGAAGATGGAGGCCGCGCCCGTCGCGGACGGGTTCGTGAAGTGGACGGGGCTCGACTCCGTCAAGGGCACGAAGAACGCGCGGCTGTTCGCGCCCGGCGATCTGCGCGGGCGCTTCACGATCATCATCGACGTCGACGCGTCCAAGGCCGCGGAGCAGATCAAGGCCACGATGCCGCTCCAGGCGCTCGCGTTCAACCCGAACGGCCACACCGACTGGGACTTTTCGCCCGTCAAGCGCGATGTGGTCGCCGTCTACAACCTCCACGACCTCGCCGAGGACCGGCTGAAGACGCACGTCTTCGAAAACGAATCGCTCAAGAAGGAGCTGGCCATGCGGGCGTGCAGCTTCTACGGGTTCGTGACGTTCGAGGGCGCGCCGGACTGCCAGGGCGAGCGGCCCTACGTGTACGTGATGCCGCCGGAGGGGACGGAGCCGATCTACAAGGGCAAGGTCGTCAAGGATAAGACGGTCAAGGAGGTCAAGGCCGCGATTGCGAAGGCGTCGGCGGCGCTGCCCGCCTGGCGGCCGTACTACGGCTACGTCGGCGAGGTGAAGCACGTCAAGGGCTTCGACGCGGCGGTGGCGGGCGGGAAGAGCCTCGCGCCGTTCCAGACGTCGCTCAAGAAGGCGATTGTGAACAAGAATCCCGAAATCGCGGCGGAGGCGCAGCGGCTGTCGGACGCGCTCGAGCAGCGCCGGGGCGATCTGGTGTTTGCGATCCTCAGGGAATACAAGGCGTCGCCCTGCGCGGCCCTCTATGACTTCGAGGAGCTGTCGCGGCGCTTCCCGTCGATGAAGCGCGCGCTGTCCGACTACGAGGACCGGATCCAGAAGGCGCATCCCGGCATCGCGTCGCTCTACCGCCACTACGCGCTCTTCCGGCGCTGCGCCGCGCCCGACTTCCGCGCGAAGAGTGCGAGCGAGGCGAAGAAGCTGGCGGGCGAGCTGGAGAAGGCGAAGCCGGTCCTGAAGCGCATGGGCGACGATCCCAAGGACGTGGCGGTCCAGAACATGGCGCTGTCGCTGCTGCAGCGGCTGGACGATCTGATCGGCGAACTGCCGACGAAGGTGCAGGAGAAGTAAACGGCGATGGATGACGCGAAGAAGAACGAGGCGCCGGGCGGGACCTGGCAGGCGATCGGGCGCGAGTGGCTGGATACGCTCGTCGTCGCGATTTCGGTCGCGATGTGCTTCCGCGCCTACTTCTACGAGCCGTTCAACATCCCGACGGGCTCGATGCGCCCGACGCTCTACGGCAACTACACCGTGGCGGCCGAGCCGGGCGCGGACGGCGTCTTCGACCTGCCGGTGCTGAGCTTCTTCAAGTTCGCGCTCACGGGCGAGACGTACAAGGAGTTCCGCGCGCCGTGGAGCGGCACGGTGCGCGTGGCGGCCCGCGGCGACGGCTGCTACGACCTGATGGTCGTCAATTCGCTCCACCATCCCGAGACGCACCGCCGGGGGCTGAAGTCGCTCGTGCGGTGGCTCGCGGGCCTCGTCGCGGAAAACGAATACGAGAACGCGATCGGCATCGCCAAGATTCCGACGGACGCGATGAACTTCCGCGCGGTGGACGGCGCATCGGTGAACAAGGGCGACCTCATCTGGTGCGGGCGCGTCCGGAAGGGCGACTTCATCTTCGTGAACCGGTGGCTGTGGAACTTCCGGCAGCCGCGGCGCGGCGAGGTGATGGTCTTTTCCACGACGGGGATCGAAGGGCTCGCGCAGGGAACGCACTACATCAAGCGCCTGACCGCGAAGGGCGGCGACACGCTGGAGATCAGGGACGCGGCCGTGTACATCGACGGCGTGCGCCAGCCGTCGCTGAAGCCCGAGACCGGCGCGGCGGGCGAGGTGTCGCCGCGCTACGACGCGGGGCCGCTGGCGGGCGCGGTCACGCTCGGGCCCGATGCGTATTTCGCCTGCGGCGACAATTCCTATCCCGCGCAGATGAGTTTCGACAGCCGCTACTGGGGCGCGGTCCCCGGCTCGAAGCTGCGCGGCACGGCGGCATGCGTTTTCTGGCCAATCGTCAACCCTCGAATCGGGAGGATAAAATGAGCGAAGAACAGTTGATCAAGACACCGGGTCCGTTCGGCGACAACGGCAACTTCATGCTGGAGCGCGAGCTCGGCCGCGGCGGCATGGGCGGCGTCTACATGGGGCGCGACAAGATGCTCGACCGTCCCGTGGCGGTGAAGGTCATGCTCAAGGAGTACGGCAGCGACCCCGAGTTCGTCGAGAAGTTCAAGCGCGAGGCGCAGGCGGTGGCGCGGCTCATCCACCCGAACATTGCGCAGGTCTATTCCTACGGCTTTTCGGAGGGGATGCCCTACATCGTGATGGAGCTCGTCGCGGGCGGCTCGCTGGAAGGCCTCATGAAGACCAAGGGCGCGGACATCGACATCCCGCGCGTCATGAAGATCTGCGAGCAGGTGGCGCAGGCGCTGCGGTGCGCGGCGGACCAGGGCCTCGTGCACGGCGACGTCAAGCCCGAGAACGTGCTTCTGGACGCGAACGGCAACGCGAAGCTGGTGGACTTCGGCCTCGCGGCGATGCAGAAGGAGACGGACGAGATCTGGGGCACGCCCTACTACATCGCGCCGGAGAAGGTCCGCAAGCAGCCCGTCGACTACCGCGCCGACATGTACGCGCTGGGCGGGACGATCTACCACGCGCTCACCGGCGTGCCGCCGTTCGACGGCGAGGACGCGATCGCGGTCGTGAAGAAGCGCTTCCAGGGGCCGCCGAAGAAGCCGAGCGAGCTCAGGCCCGGCATCTCGCCGCAGATCGACGCGCTCGTGATGACGATGCTGGCGGAAGATCCGAAGAACCGCTTCCCGAGCTTCGAGGCGCTGCTGGAGGAGTTCAAGAAGGTGATGGCGACGGGCCTGTCGCTGACCTCGCCGATTCCGTCCGTGACGGCGGACGCGAAGCCGGCCGGCACGACGACGACGCGGACCAAGAAGCTCGTCATGAAGAAGAAGACCTTCAAGGTCAAGCCCGCGGGAGAGGACGTGCCCGAGCTCGACGACGGCGCGCCCGCCGCGCTGCCGGCGCGTCATCATCCGCCGCAGAAGACGACGGACGACGATGAGGAGGAGGGCGGCGGCCTCGGGCTGAAGGTCGTCGGCGTGGTCTTCGGCGTGATCGCGCTCATCGGCGCGGTCGTCGGCGGGCTCGTCTGGTACCAGGTGTCGGCCGAAAAGGCGCGCGTGCGCGAGGAGCAGGCGCAGATCGCGCGCGGCTTCAGCGACACGCGGACGAACCTCCGGCAGCTGCGTTCGCAGGCGGTCGCCTTTGCGGAGAATTTCGAGAAGTTCGCGGCGGAAGCGGTGGCGGACTGCCGGCGGCCGACCGACCAGCTCCGGCAGATTCTGTCCGAGCGCTATTCAAAGAGCGTGATCGACCTGCTCCAGCCGCCGCCGACGGCGGAGCTGCTGGCGGCGATCGCCGCGACGAACGCGCCGGCCCCGGGCGCGGCCGGGCAGCTGCCGCCCGGCGTGGACGCGGCGACGGCCTCGAACATGGTGTCCGCCGTGGCGGGCGCGATGACGCAGATGGCCGAGGCGATGGCGGGCGCGATGACGCAGGCCGTCGGGGAGATGGCGGGCGCGATGACGCAGGCGGTCGGGGAGATGGCGGGCGCGCCGGCGGAACCGGCGGCCGACGCGCCGAAGGTGGACGCGGACGGCAAGTCCACGGAGCCGCCGGCCGTCGTGACCGACATCAACGGGCTGTGGGAGAAGGCGTACCAGTGCGAGGCGTGCGCGATCCGCATCGGCCAGGCGATCCGGACGCTCCTCGCCGACATCGACCAGGCGCTCGAGACGACGGGCGAAGACCGCGCGGCGATGGACCGGTTCGTCGATCGCAACAACGAGCTGACGGGCCGCTACGAGTCGATCAAGGCCTCGAAGGACGTCGAGACGGTGCAGAAGAACAAGGGCCTCATCAACGGCCGCAGCAAGAAGCTGATCGACCAGACCGTCCGCCGTCTGCGCGAGGAGGCGGCCGCGGAAGCCGAACGGCTGGCGAAGGAGGAGGCTGAAGCCGCCGAAAAGGCGCGGCGGGAGGCGCTCGCGGCGGCCAAGGCCGCGAAGATCCAGGCGGAGGTCGAGGGCGCCAAGGCGAAGTTCGACGGGCTCGCGGCCGGGCGAACCTTCGCGCTGCTGGACTGGAAGTCGGCCCGGCGCCAGCTGGAGGCCGCGCAGGGCGAATGCGAGACGCCGGAGGGCGAGCTCGCCTACCGGGCGGAGCTCCGGAAGGTGGCGGCGATGGAGGCGGTGCAGACCGTGCTCGGGCGCAACCTCAAGGACTACACCTTCGCCAAGGGCAAGCTCAAGGGCTGCACCGTCACCCGGACGACCGCCGCCAACCTCTACTACGTCAAGAAGGCGGGCGGCAAGGAGACGGAGCTGTCGTGGATCAAGTTCTACCGCGACCAGCACACGTCGTTCAACGAGGTGCTGAACAAGTTCGTCAAGAACGGCCGCATCAACGGCAACCCGAAGCTGAGCCTCAAGGACTGGGGCGAGGCGATGGTCGGCGCGGCGCTGACGATGCGGCTCGTCTGCTCGGACGATCCCTCGGCGGCGGCGTTCGGCGACGTGCTCATCAAGGACGCGGTCAAGACGTATCCCGACCTCATCAAGCAGGCGAAGGACGTGTTCCCCGACATCGATTTCGGCGAAGTCGCCGCGGAAGCCGCCGCGGAAGAAGTCTAACATGACAAACTACCTGACGAAAATCCTGAACGCGACGGTCTACGACGTCGCCGCGCAGACGCCGCTCGACGAGGCGGCGTCGCTCTCGGCGAAGTTCGGCTGCCGCTTCCTTCTGAAACGCGAGGACCTGCAGAGCGTCCACAGCTACAAGATCCGCGGCGCATACAACAAGATGTCGCAGCTGAGGCCCGAGGAGCTCGCCAGGGGCGTGATCTGCGCCTCGGCGGGCAACCACGCGCAGGGCGTGGCGCTCTCGGCGAAGAAGCTGGGCGTCAAGGCGACGATCGTCATGCCGGTGACGACGCCGGAGATCAAGACGTCGGCCGTCAAGGCGCTCGGCGCGAACATCGTCCTCTTCGGCGACAGCTACTCCGACACGTACGAGGAGCTGCACCGCCAGATCGCGGCGCACGGCTACACCTACATCGCGCCGTTCGACGATCCCGACGTGATCGCGGGCCAGGGCACCGTCGGCAAGGAGATTCTCGAGCAGGCGCCGCGCGAGCTGACGGCGGTCTTCGTGCCGATCGGCGGCGGCGGCCTCGCGGCGGGCGTCGCCACCTACATCAAGTCCGTCCGGCCCGGCGTGAAGGTCTACGGCGTGGAGCCGGAGGATTCCGACTGCATGTCGCGCTCGATCCGGGCGGGCCGGCGCGTGACGCTCGACAACCCCGGCCTGTTTGCGGACGGCGTCTGCGTGAAGGAGCCCGGAAAGGAGACGTTCCGCCTCTGCCGCGAGTACCTCGACGGCATCGTGCGCGTGACGACCGCCGAGACGTGCGCGGCGATCAAGGACATCTTCGAGGCGACGCGCGCGGTGTGCGAGCCGGCGGGCGCGCTCGCGCTCGCGGCGGCGAAGAAGGCCGCGAAGAAGGGCGAGACGTACGCCTGCGTCATCTCCGGCGCGAACATGAACTTCGACCGCATCCGCTTCGTCTCGGAGCAGACGGAGCTGGGCGAGGGGCGCGAGGCGATCTTCGACTGCGCGATCCCCGAGCAGCCCGGCAGCTTCCTTCGGTTCGTCGAGACGATCGGCCGGCACAGCGTGACCGAGTTCAACTACCGCATGGGCGACGGCTTCCTCGCCCACATCTTCGTCGGCGTCTCCGTCAAGGATCTCGCCGCGCGCAAGGCGCTCCAGAAGCGCATCCGCGCGACGGGCAGCCACTGCATCGACCTCTCGGACAACGCGCTCGCGAAGGAGCACGTGCGCCATATGGTCGGCGGGCGCTCGTCCGGCATCGTCAACGAGGTCGTCTACACATTCGAGTTCCCGGAGAAGCCGGGCGCGCTCATGAACTTCCTCAAGGTCATCGCCGGGCGGTGGAACATCTCGCTCTTCCACTACCGCAACCACGGCGCGGACCACGGCAAGGTGCTCGCCGGCTTCCAGGTGCCGAAGGCGGAGCGCGGCGAATTCGCCGCGGCGCTCGCCGAGATCGGCTATCCCTTCGCGGACGTGACGGACGATCCGGCGTACAAGTACTTCCTCAAGGCGCGGAGCTAGCACCGATGGCGGCGGCGCGGGGCTTCTTCGCGAAGGCGTTGCTGATGGCCGCGCTGGCCGTCCTCGCCGCGCTTGACGCCGCCGCGATCGACGCGTCGAACCGCTACCGCTCGCCGCGCAACCCCGAGCGCAAGATCCGCCGGTCGACGGAGCTCATCGTCCTGCACACGACCGAGGCGCCCGCGCGCGGGTCGCTCCTCAAGGTGTCCGAGCGCGGCGAATGCCACTTCCTCGTCACCGAGGAGGGCGCCGTCTACCGCATCGTCGACCGCGACCGCGAGGCGTTCCACGCGGGCCGCTCGATGTGGAACGGCAAGGAGGACGTCGACAAGTTCTCCATCGGCATCGAATGCGTCGGCTACCACGACAAGGAGATGCCGCTTGTGCAGCTGCGCGCGATCCGCGACCTCGTCAAGGACCTGAAGAAGATGTACCACCTTACGGACGACAAGGTCGTCACGCACAGCCAGGTCGCCTACGGCGCGCCCAACAAGTGGCAAAAGAAGAAGCATCGCGGGCGCAAGCGCTGCGGAATGCTCTTCGCGATGCCGAGCGTGCGGCGCGTGCTGGAGCTCACCGCGCGCGTTTCCGTCGATCCCGACACGCGCGCGAAGCGGCTGACGGTCGGCGACGACTATCTCGCGAAGGTGCTCTACGGGAACGTGGATACGATGAAGGGCGCGTACAGCTCGGTGACGGCTCCGCCCGCGGCGAAACCGGCCGCGCCAAAACCGGCGGCGAAGCCCGCGCCGAAACCGGCCGTTGCGGCAAAACCTGCGTCGCCGGCGAAGCCACCGCCGAAACCGCCGTCGCAGCCGACGAAGCCGTTCCGCCGAATCCCGGTGACGATTGAAGACCTGAAGGCGCAGGGCTACACGATGAAGGGCGCGGTGAGCAAGGGCGTCACCGCCTCGCAGATCGCGGGCGCGAAGTGGAATTCGGCGACGACGTACTACACGATCCGCAACAAGGTCATCCCCGGCAACATGATCAACCCCGCGAAGATCGAGGTCGGCATGTGCATCTGGATGAAGTAGGCGACGCATCCCACAGGCGCGGGCTTTGTGCGGGAAGCTCGGCCCGGCTCATCGCTCGGCCTCTTGAATCGCCTCGCTCGGAAAGAGCGACCACTGACCTGAGCGCGCGTTGGTGCGAGCCTCGCGGAGGGTCGCTCTTGACGTGCCCGGGCCGACTTCCCGCGCCCCGCCCGCGATACTCGGGCTCTAGAAGTCGAGGGGACTAGGATTCTAGGTTTCTAGGAGTCTAGAAGCCTAGGATTCTAGAATTCTAGATTAGCGCGGCCACGCCGCGCGTTCTAGATTAGCCCGCGTGAGCGGGCGTTCTAGTCCAGCGAGCAACGCGAGCGGTCTAGCCCTCTAGCGAAGCGAGCAACGCGAGCGATCTAGAATTTCTCTGAAATCTTTTCGCGCGTTTTTCGTTTATTATGGTTGAAGGGGGCAATAGGGCCTTCTTCCGCCGTGGCGCGGCACCCGCGCTGGAGTTTACCCATTTTTTG
>DJXI01000094.1:0-21242 GCA_002449695.1 Verrucomicrobia bacterium UBA7008
CGATTGTCCTCAATCGCCCGCGATTCGTCGCGGCGGCTGCTTGAGGACAAGCAGCCCTACCATCTCTGCGCCACAGCATGGGGGGTATTTAACGCAGAGGCGCAGAGCCGCAGAGGACGCAGAGTTTTTTGAGATCGGCGAGACAGGCCCCGCGCGGATGTACGCAATCGTCTGGTAGGGGCGATTGTCCCCAATCGCCCGCGATTCGCCGCTGCGGCTGCTTGAGGACAAGCAGCCCTACCATCCTCTGCGTCTCTGCGTTAAAACACAACCGAGGTGGGGATAGGCGTATTCACAAACGCGGATCGGCGTATTCACGATTACGGATAGGCGTATCCGCAAAATCACGGTCAGCGCTGGCGGTGGAAGGCGCGCAGACCGACGGCCAGGAAAAGGACGTACGGCAGGGCCGCCGCCACGACCGGCTGGAGCGCCAGGCGCGATTCCAGCACCCAGCAGCCGATCACCAGCCCGTAGAACGAGAAGTAAAGCCCCAGCGCGCCGAGCACCCCCCTGAACACCGACTGCCGCCCCGACGCAATGCCCGCCGGAATCGCGAAGAGCGTGATCACAAGGCACGCGAGCGGCGAAAGCGCCTGCGCCCAGGCGTCGTAGGTGAAGTCGCGCCGCTGCCGCGCGTCCAGATCGCGGTGCGTGCGGATGAAACGCCGCTTGCTGCGCACCGAGCTGTAGCGCCAGTCCTGGTTCTGGAGCGCGATGTCGCTCGGCTTCTCGCGGAACGACGGGAAGACGCGCAGCCCCAGCGCGTCCAGCTCGGGCGTCGGCGTGGCCACCTCGCCGCCGTCGGGCCCGTAGTGGCGGACCGCCGGATTGGTGAACCACCATTCGCCGTCGACGTAGTCCGCGCGGTCGGCGGTGACGGTCATCAGACGCGCGCCCGAGTCGCGGTCGACCGTCACGCGGACGTCCAGCAGGTGCGCCGTCGTGTCGTCTTCGAGCGCATCCGCCGTCCAGAAGCGGTTGGCGGCCGTGTTGCGGTAGGCGATCTTATCCTCGCGCGCGACCGTTTCGAGGTTGAACGTCGCGGCGCGCAGGCGCTTGGCCCACTGCGCGCGGCGCGGCACGTAGCTTTCGTTCACCCACGCGACGAAGCCGGCCATCAGCACGGCGACGGCGAGGAGCGGCTTGACGATGGCGACGAAGCTGACGCCGCTCGCGCGCATGGCGACGATCTCGGAATGGCGGCAGAAGCTCCACATCGTGTAGAGCGTCGCCAGCATCATCGCCGCCGGCGCGAGGTAGTGGAAGAACGGCGCGAGATAGCCGCAGAAATACCGCAGGACGGTCGCGAACGGCAGCTTGGCCTCCATGAGCCGCGAAAACGAGCCGAACAGCTCGAAGAGCACGTAGATCGCGACAAATCCCGCGAGGCAGTAGCCGAGCGGCACCAGGAATTCGCGCAGCACGTATTTCGTCAGCAGTTTCATCGCCAATAGTATATCATATTCACACCCGCCCTGCGCCGGCTTCGTCGCGAAGCAGCTACAGAGCGGAGGCGGTCGGGGCGAATGAGCGGCTACGGGGCGGAGGCGGTCGGGGCGAACACGCGCGCCGCGATTCCCGCGTTGCGGGAAATCAACCTACGCGCGCGTTCGGTGAAGTTTCGCCGGATTAAAAACGCCTCCATGCGGAATGCACATGGCTCAACTTCAACGTCGCCCAACCGCCTCTGCTCCTCCGCCGCGCGAGTCTCGAACGCGGCCTGAAGGCCGCTCATCTCGAACGCCCGCTCCCGCGGGCTATTCTAGGACGCGCCTTGACAGGCGCTATTCTAGAACATCTAGAACAGCGCGGCAAGAGTGCCGCGCGATCTAGGTCAGCGAGCAACGCGAGCGGTCTAGCGCTTCTAGAATTGCTAAGCGGCGTCGGCGGAAGACGACGACGCGCAAAATGGAACGAAGAAAAACGCGCCGCTGTTGAGGTGCAGGCGGCTTCGAGGACGAGGCGGACTGCAGAAGCCCGTTGGGCGGCGACGGCTCGGCGGATGCGCGTGCGGAGCGCCCGCGAGGCAAGGAAGCCGGCACCCCGGCGACGACGCATCGCGGGATGGGCCGCGCGCGAAGGTGCCGGGAGGAAGCCACACAACGGGCGGTTGCGGGACGACGAGCCCGAAGAAAGACGAAGGTCGTGCCGCCGAACGCGACCAGGGTGACATGCGCGGCTTGTTTCGCCGCCGCCAGCGGGGCGGAGCGATTCAGGCCGAGGCGGGCTGCGCAGGACTCGCCCCCGAGGCCAACCTAAAGGTTGCCGAGCGGGGCGAAGGACGCGCAGAACGCCCGGCCTGACATCGTGAGCACCGTTGCGGCGAAACAAGCCGCACGCGGTAAAGGCTCACACCACAGGCACACAAGATCGGGTCTCTCTCCAACGGAGAGGCGGAGGCGGATGGCTAGCCGACGACGATTTCCTCGGTCGGGTAGCGGACGTGGCGCTTGACCTCGCGGTCGCCGATCATCATCACGACCGTGAGCGCGCCGAGACGGCCGATGAACATCGCCGCCATCAGGACGAGCCGCCCCGCCGTCGACAGCGACGCGGTCGTGGAGCCGACCGACAGCCCCGTCGTCGTCACCGCGCTGATCGCCTCGAACACGAGCGCGTCGAGCGCCGCCCGTCCGGCGCGGATCGCCGCCGCCTCGGTGAGGAAGAGCGCGCCCGTGATGACGACGGCGAAGCTCGTCAGCGCCATCAGGATGACAAGCGACTCGCGGACGATCTCGACGGGGATGACCCGCCGGCGGATGATCGTCTCGGTGTCGCCGCGGCACATCGCCGTCAGCGTGTAGCACAGGACCGCGAACGTCGTGATCTTGATGCCCGCCGCCGCGCTGCCGGGGCCGCCGCCGATGAACATCAGGATCTCGTAGACGAGGCGCGTGACGGGGCTCAGGTCCTCCGTCGGCACGATGCAGAAGCCGCACGTGCGCGGCGTCACCGCCTGGTAGAAGCCGACCCACAGCTTCTGCGCGAACGGCAGATCCGCGAGCGCGCCGCCCCACTCCAGCAGCAGAAACGCCGCGAACGCGAACGCGAGCAGATAGCCGGTGAAGCGCAGGACGGTCTTCGAGTGGAGCGACAGCCGCCCGCGCGCGCCCGAGCTGCGCCGCGCGAAACGGTAGGTGAAGAGGTTGTAGAAGACGAGGAAGCCGATGCCGCCGGCGATCGTCAGGAGCGCCGACGTGACGACGAGCCAGGGATCGTGCGCGAACGCGGCCAGCGAGCCCGGCAGGATCGAGAAGCCCGCGTTGCAGAAGCTCATGATCGAATAGAAGACCGCGAGGTAGACGTCGTGCAGACGCAGCCAGTAGGCGCACGCACCCAGCGTCTCGAACAGCAGCATCGAGCCGACGACCCAGCAGATCAGCGCGCGCAGGCCCTGGATCTCGGCGACGCCGTAGGCGTTGCGCAGCGAGAATTCGCGCGACAGCGACAGCCGCCGTCCGATGGCGATCAGGAGGAACGTGCCGCACGTCATGAGGCCGAGGCAGCCGATCTCGACGAGGACCATCAGGATGATCTGGCCGGTGCGCGAATAGGTGGCGGCGATGTCCACCACCGTCAGTCCCGTCACGCAGACGGCCGAACACGCGGTGAAGAGACTGTCCAGCGCGCGGCCCCACGCGCCCGACGCCTGCGCCGGGGGTGCGGCGAGCGCCACCGCGCCGAGCGCGATGAGCGCCAGGAAGCCGGCGGCGATCGAGGGGCGCCTGCGCATCGGCTCAGCGCATCCTTTCCCGCAGCCAGACGAGAACGATCGACAGCTCGTAGAGGAGGCAGAGCGGCACGGCCATCGCGATCTGGCTCATCGGATCGGGCGGCGTCAGCAGCATGCCGAGCACGAACGCGAGCACGATCGCGGCGCGGCGCTTCGCGCGCAGGCCCGCGCTCGTGATGACGCCGAACCAGCCCAGCACGAGCAGGATGAGCGGCAGCTGGAAGACGAGGCCGAAGGCGATGATCGTCTTGAGGATGATCGAGATGTACCCTTCGATGCGGATCGTCTCGACCGGCAGCCCGACCCAGCCGTTGATCGACTGGAGCGTGCTGACGACGAGCGGCAGCGTCTTCTCGTAGGCGAGCGCGACGCCCGCCGCGAAGAGCGCCGAGCCGAAGACGAGGATCGCCAGGAGGACGACCTTCTCGCGCCGCGTGAGCGCGGGAAAGACGAAGCGCAGGAGCGCATACGCGAGGAACGGGAAGCTGAGCGCGGTGCCGCCCCAGACGCCGATGGACATCGCCGCCGAGAAGCCGCTCGTCAGATCGAGCCCTTCGATCGATTCGGCGTACTGCATCGCGGGCGCCTTGAGCCACGCGAAGATCGCGGGCGAGAAGACGGCCGCGACGATGAACGAGACCGCCCACGCGACGGCGGCGAAGACGAGCGCGTCCCTGAGCGCCGTCAGGTGCGCGAGCAGCGGACGCGGCGGATCGTTGCGCGCGTCGGGATCCTTGATCAGTTCAATCGCCATCGGGTGAGCCGGGGATGTCGGTCCGGGCGGGCACCGCCGTGGATTCGTCGCCGTCGATCCGGAAGAAGTCCGTCGCCTCGCGCGTCGCGTCCGCCGCCTCGCGCGTCAGCTCGGCGTCCATCTCCATCAGCTGGCGCTTGAATGCCTCGGCGTGGCGGCGGAAGCGCGCGTACCACTGGCCGAGCCGGCGCGCCGTCGACGGCAGGTTCTTCGGGCCGACCACGACAAGGACAACGGCGAGCAGCACGAACCACTCGCCGAAGCCTGCGCTGTCGAAGAGAAACGCCAGCAGCACGTGAAACCGGTTCCGGGGCTTACTTCTGGAAGATCACGAACTCGCCGCGGCGGTTCTTCGACCAGGCCGCTTCGCCCTGGCCCTCGACGGCGGGACGCTCCTCGCCGTAGCTGCGCGTCTGGATGCGGTCGGCGCCGATGCCGCTCTGGACGAGGTAGTTGCGGATGATGATCGCGCGGTTCTCGCCGAGCACGAGGTTGTATTCGTTGGAGCCGCGCTCGTCGCAGTTGCCCTCGACGACGACCACGCGGCCGCCGTTGTCCGTCAGGTGCTGGGCGACGGCGTCGATCTTGCCGAGCTCGCCCTGGGGCACGACCGTGGAGTCGAAGCCGAAGTAGACGGGATCGAACGACACGTCGGTGCAGCGCGTGTAGAGATCCTCGAAGCGGCCGCCCTCGGCGATCGCGTCGAGCGAGCCGCTCTGGCGCGCGGACTCCACGTCGTCGATCTCGGACGCGAGATCGCTGACACCCGCCGTGTCGTTTTTCAGCGCCGCGCCGTCGCCGCCCTCCGCGCCCGCCTTGCTGTAGCGGCACCCGGAGGTGGCCACCGCGAACGCAACCGTCAGAACCGCCATGATCGTCGAGAACTTCATTTCTTTTTGCTCCTTTTGCATGTTGAATAAGATGTAAGCGTATATGATACCGAATATCGGCGCGGAAATCAAGGGGGCCGCGCGCGAATTTAGTCGAGCCGGCGCTTGATGACGCGCTTGGCCTTGCCCTCGTTGCGCGGCAGCGCGCCGACCGGGAAGACCTCCCCCTTCGGCAGGAAGCCGAGCCGCTCCTTGAGATGCTTGGCGACGGTGTGGCCCGTCACGCCAGGCTCCGCCTCGACGTTGACCGTCACGTCGGTGATGCCGTGGCGCTCCTCGAGGATGATCTGGAACTCGTCCTTGACGCCCGGGATCTCCATGAGCGCCTGCTCCACCTGGCGCGGATAGAAGTTGACGCCCTTGACGATCAGCATGTCGTCGGTGCGGCCCGTGATGCGGTCGATCCGGAGGCTCGTGCGCCCGCAGGCGCACGTCTCGCGCGTCAGGATGCGGCAGATGTCGTGCGTGCGGTAGCGCAGGATCGGCATCGCCTCGCGCGTCAGCGACGTGAAGACGAGCTCGCCGTACTCGCCGTCGGGCAGCACCTTCCCCGTCACGGGGTCGATCACCTCGGTGATGTACTGGTCCTCGAAGACGTGCAGGCCCGCGTGGCAGCGGCAGTCCTGGCCCGTCGTGCCGATGCCGCCCGTCTCGGTCATGCCGTAGATGTCGAAGCACTCGATCCCCAGGCGCGACTCGATGCGGCGGCGCGTCTCGTCCGAGAACGTCTCCGACCCGAAGATGCCGACCTTGAGCGACGGCAGGTCGCGCTCGCCCTCGGGGAGCGCGTCGAGCTTCTCGATGATGCGCGGCACGTAGCTGACGACGGAGCAGAAGCCCTTGACCTTGAAGTCCTTCATGAGCCGGATCTGGCGCTCGGTGTTGCCCGACGACGCCGGCACGCAGAAGAGCCCCGCCTTGCGGCAGCCGTGGTAGCAGCCGAAGCCGCCGTTGAAGAGGCCGAACGTCGGCATGATCTGGAACGCGTCGCCCTTCTCCAGCCCCGCCATCGTCAGGCAGCGCGCCATGCACTCCGCCCACTGCAGGAGGTCGTTCTTGGTGTAGGCCATCACGACCGGCGTGCCCGTCGAGCCGCTCGACATGTGGAACTCCAGCAGGTCGCGGCGGTCGACGCAGTTCATCTTCAGCGGATACGCCTCGCGGAAGTCGTCCTTCGTGAAGAACGGCAGCTTTTCGAGGTCGGCGAGGCTCTGCACGTCCTCCGGCGAGGCGACGCCGCCCGCCTGCAGCCGCGTGCGGTAGAATTCGTTGCCCCACACGCGGCGGAGCGACTTCCGGAGCCCCTCCAGCTGAACCTTCGCGAGTTCGTCGCGCGACATCGTCTCGGCGGCGCGATTCCACATGCCCATCATGACACCCCTTTCGGCTTCGGTCGGTTTTAACGGGCGGCCGCGCGACCGAGCGCGAACGCCTTCTTGTTGATGTCGAGGAGCTTCGCCTTCGGGCCCGTGAGCATCTCGCCCATCGCCCGCAGCCAGTCCTCCTCCTTGAACGGGCAGAGCGTCGAGAGCGCGCCCGCGATCACCATGTTCATCGTCCGCGCGTTGCCGACGTCGTCGGTCGCGATCTTCATCGCGTCGATGAGCTTGAGGTTCGGGATGGCCCTCACGCGCGCGTCGAGGTCGGTCACGTCCGCCTGCTGGCCCGACGAGACCGTCACGGGCACGAGGTAGAGGTCGTTCACCACCGCCACGCCGCCCGCGGCCAGCAGATGCGCGTTGCGCACGGCCTCGAGCTTGTCGAAGCTGACGAGGATGTCGCTCGTCCCCTCCTGGATGATGGGCGAGGCGACGGACGCGCCGAAGCGCACCTGCGACGAGACGCTGCCGCCGCGCTGGGCCATGCCGTGGATCTCGGACTTCTTCACGTCGTAGCCCGCGATCGCCGCGGTCTTCGCGAGAATGTCCGCCGTCAGAATGATTCCCTGCCCGCCGACGCCGACGAGCGAGACGTTGACCGTCTTCATCAGTCCGTCACCCTTTCAACCGTGATTTCGGGATCGATCTCCTGCAGGCCCATCTCGATGCCCTGCTTGAGCGTCATCATCGCGAACGGGCACGAGCCGCAGTGTCCGACGAGCTTGAGATAGACGACCTTGCCGTCGATCCTGACGAGCTCCAGGTCGCCGCCGTCCGCCTGGAGGCCGCCGCGCAGCTCCTCCAGCTTGGCTTTGATTTTCTCTTCCATCTTTCGTATTCTCCTTGTTGTGTTAAACTGCGTGAAGCGCCCGGCCTCAGAACTTGAAATCGACCTGCCAGCGCACGAAGTACGCCGGCTTCGACGTCTCGTAGTAGTCGCCGGGGTTGAAGCATTCGAAGAGGAGGTGCCCGAAGATCTCGAAGCGCTCGCCCTTCGCCGCGTCCGCGCGCCACAGCGGGAAGTCGTAGCGCGCCTGCGAGAGGAAGCCCTTGTACTGGCCGTCGCCGCCGCCGAGGCCGTCCTTCTTCTCCGCGAAGATCGGGCCCGCCATCACCGACACCTTGTGCAGGCGCGAGATCTCGACGCCGAACGTCGTCTTCAGGTTCATCATGTTCGACCACCAGCCGCAGCCGTAGTTCGAGCCGTAGAGCATCATTTCCGAGTCGTCGACGCCGCGGTACCACATCGGGTCCCACGCGTTGCGCCCGCCGTCCTCGCGCGCCGCGTCCCGGTCGCCCGACAGGACGAGCAGCCCCGCGCCGGCGAACGGCCGCCACGTCTTCTTCTCCATGTCCCGCCAGTCGACGCCCGCGTAGCCCGCCCACGCGGTCAGGTCCTTGTTCTCGCCGTTCTCGCCCACCTGCACCATCGCCTCCAGCGGCGTCGAGAGGTTCGCGGTCCAGTGCGGCACGAGCTTGGCGCCGAGCAGATTCACCTGGCGGCGCGGATGCTTGACGCCGCGGCGGTGGAAGCTCGCCGTGTCCTTCTGGATGAAGAAGAGCTGGTAGTTGACGGGCAGCCCGCGCGCGGCGTCGCCGCCGCCCAGCGTGAACGCCGAGTTCCAGACCGCGCCGAAGCCCCAGTCGTCCATCTCGGTGTCGTTGCCGCCGAAGCCCGTCAGCTGCGTGCCGTCACGGCTGCGCCGCGTGCCGAAGCGCATATACTCGCGGTCTTTGTTCAGGATGCCGAAGAGGTCGAGCCACGACGTCTCGTCCACGTGGATCGCCAGGCGCACCAGATCGGCATAGGTCGTGCGCGACCCGTCGCCCGACGTGCCGTCGACGAAGATGTGGTCAAGCCCGTAGAGGCGGTAGAGGTCCTGGCGGCCCGCGACGACATCGACCCAGCCGTCGTCGAAGAAGACGCCTTCCATCAGGTTCTTTCCTTCGAGGTAGAGGTTGTCGACCACCACTTCGCCCGGCCACGTCTGCGCGTGCGTCTTCTGCACGAGCCCCGCGCGGAACTCGTCGGCGAGCCGCCCGTAGAGCCGCCAGCTGTCGCCGAACTTCACCTCCGCCCACACGCGCGGACGGAAGCGCATCTGGTTCTTCGTCTTCGTGCGCATGACGGCCGGATTGCCGACCATGCCGCCGCCCGGCATCGTCGGCACGTTGTGCAGGATCTCCTGGCGGATGCGCAGATCCGCGCCCGCGTCGAACCGGATGCCGCCCTCTTCGGGCGCCTCCAGCGGCGCAACGTCCTGCGCGCCCAGCGCGCAACCGACACCCGCCACGAGGGCGGCCACGGCGATCGTCTTTTTCATCTGTCGTTCCTTTGCGTGGATAGGTGTGTAGTATATCACATCTGCCGCGCGAAATGCGAGCGCATCCGCGCCGAAATCACTCGAAGATGACGAACGCGGGCAGCCCGTGGATGTTCGCGAAGTCCGGCAGCGCGAGGAGCTCGTCGATGTCCTCGGCCTGGAGGCGGATGACGGTGAAGTCCTTCAGCGCCTCGACGACCTGCGGATCCTTCAGCGTCTTGCGCTCCATCGCCGTGCAGTTCTTGCACCATGTCGCCCAGCAGTCCACGAGGATCGGCCGCTTGAGCCCGTCCAGGTTCAGCTCCTTCGGCGACGCGACGCGGATGACGCCCGCCGTCTTCGCCGCCGCCGGTTCGGCCGGGGCCGCCGCCGGCGCGCCGTCCGCGGCGTTTTTGCCGCGGAAGCCCATCCAGGCGAGGTAGCCGTACCACGCGGCAAAGCAGAAGACGAGCACGCCGAAGAGCTTGTTGACCCACGTCATCCACGCGCCCGGACGGGGCAGCACCTTCAGCCCCGCGCCCGCGAACGGCCACGGCGCGCCCATGCCGAGGCCCAGCACGAACGGCAGCCCCAGCGCGAACACGCTGCCCTCGGCGTAGAGCTTCGCCGTCAGCAGCAGGACGGCGATCAGGACCGGCGCGACGCACGCGCCCGCCAGCACCGCGCTGACGACACCCATCGCGAACGCGAAGAGGCCGTTCGCCGTGCGGTTCGCGCCCACCTTGCGGCCGCGCGAGAAGTCGATCGCGAAGACGCCCATCAGCGAGAGGCCGAGCGCGACGAAGAGCGCCGCGATGACGCCGTTGAACCACGGGTTCGCCTGTATCTTGCCGAACGCGAGGCCGCCGACCGCCGCGAGCACGCCCATCACGCCGTAGGCGAGCGCGATGCCGAGCCCGTAGAGCGCGCCGCGCGTCGCCGACTTGCCGATGATCATCAGGTTGATCGGCATCATCGGCAGCACGCACGGCGTCAGGTTCATCGCGAGCCCGCCCAGAAACGCCGCCGCGAGAACGCCGCCGAGCGCCATGCCGGCGAACGGCTCCGCGCCCGCCGCGTCCGCCCCCGCCGTCAGGAACGAGAGGAACTCCTCGACGCCCATGAAACCTTCCGCCAGCCGAACTGCCGCCAACATCATGATTTTTTCTCCTTGAGATACGTGACCGTTTCAGTCAGAAAACATTCAGGAGTCGACGCGCCGCTCGTGACGCCCAGCCGCCGGATGCCGCCGAGGTCGAGCGCGCGCACCTCGTCCATCGAGCCCGCCCGGAACGCACGGCCGCGCGCGACCTCCATGAGCCGCTTCGTGTTGGACGAATTGGCGCTGCCGAGCACGAGAAGGCCGTCGCCGTCGAACGCCTTGACGGCATCCTGCCGCTCCTTCGTGGCGTTGCAGACCTCCGCCATCGTCTCGACGGCGTACGATTTCTTCAGCCGCGCGACGATGGCTGCCACCTCGTCGGCGTTCATCGTCGTCTGCGACACGACGCCGATCTTTTTCACGTCCGCCGGCAGCGCGGCGAGGTCCGAACCGACCGTGGAGACGGTCGGGCTCTGCCCCGCCAGCTCCACCTCGCCGACGATCCCCTTCACTTCGGCATGGTTCGCGTGGCCGATCACGACGACGGGGAGCCCCCGTTCGGCGAACGTACGCGCGGCCGTGTGCACGCGCGTCACGAACGGGCATGTCGCGTCGACGACCGTCAGCCGCCGCGCCGCCGCCGCGCGCCGCACCGCCGGGCTCACCCCGTGCGCGGAAAAGAGCACCGTCGCGTCTTCGGGGATGTCGTCGACCGATTCAACGAACACGAACCCGCGCCGCTTCAGGTCGCCGACGACGAGTTCGTTGTGGACAAGTTCATGGAGACAGTAGATCGTCTGCGCGCCGTCGGCCAGCGACAGTGCCTTGCGCAGGGCGGCGGTGACGCCGGCGCAGAATCCGTGCGGCTCGAGGACGATGACCTGCACCGCGCGCCCTCAGCCTTCGGCGCGCTTGACCTGGTCCCAGAGCGCGTCCATTTCCGCGAGCGTCATGTCCTTGAGCGACTTGCCCGCTGCCTTCGCCGCCGCCTCGACCGCGCGGAAGCGCCGCGCGAACTTCGCGTTGGAGAGCTCCACCGCGCTTTCGGAATCGACGCCGAGATGGCGCGCGAGATTCGTCACCGCGAAGAGCAGATCGCCGAGCTCGCGCTTGGCGGCATCCGTGTCGCGGCGGTCGATCTCCGCCTTCAGCTCGCCCAGCTCCTCGTTGACCTTCTCCCACGGACCGTCCGCGTCCTTCCAGTCGAAGCCTACGCGCGCGGCCTTCTCCTGCATCCGCTGCGCCTTCAGGAGGCCCGGCAGCGTCGGCGGCACGCCGTCGAGCGCGGAGTGGCGCGCCTCCTTCTTGTGCTCGAGCTGCTTGAGCTGCTCCCAGTTCTTCAGCACCGTCGCGGGATCGTCCGCCTTGACGGTGCCGAAGACGTGCGGGTGGCGGTGGACGAGCTTGTCCGCGATCGCGTTGGCGACATCGTCGAACGTAAAGCGCCCCTCCTGCTCCGCCATCACGCTCTGGAACATGACCTGCAGGAGGACGTCGCCGAGCTCCTCGATGTAGTTCGCCCTGTCCTCGGGCCGGTCCATCGCCGCGAGGAGCTCGTACGTCTCCTCCAGCACGCACGGCTTGAGCGTCTCCAGCGTCTGCACCTTATCCCAGGGGCACCCCGTCGCGGGGTCCCTCAGGCGCGTCATGATCGCGTGGAGCCTCTCGATGCCCGTCATACGCGCAGGACGCCGAGCACGGTCTTCGCGGCGGGGCCGTCGAGCTGCTTGAGCACCTCGTCCGCGCCGCCGAAATCCTGATACGCCGTGCGGTCGTTGACGACCGCCACCACGCCGATACCCGCGAGCAGCGCGGACTTCACGCCGTGGCCCGAGCCGGTGACCGCGAGCGCCATCGTGTTGCGCAGCTTGTTCGCCACGCACGCGCGCCGCCACGCGTCCCACTTGACGCTGCCGTACGTCGGGGCCGTCTCCTTGTAGAGGACGACGTTGTCGCCCAGCACGTCCGCGAACGCGCCCGCGACCGCCTCGAGGCTGGCGCGCGTGGAGATGACGACCTTCACGCCCTTGTCGGCAAGCGTCTTGACGAAGCTCTTGAACGCGGGCGTCACCGCCGCCGGCACCGCCGCGTTGAGCGCCGCCTCGAAGCGCTCCGTCAGCTCCTTCGCCGCCTTCGCCGCCGTCTTCTTCGTCTTGACGATGGCGAAGTATTCGGCGAGGCCGCCCTGGTAGTTGCCGCCCGCGAGGTGCTGCGCCTCGATGCGCGCGTTGAACGGAATGCCGTCGATCTCCTTCAGGAGCGCCTCCGTCGTCTTGTAGAGGAGTTCGGCGCCGTTCATCGCGGCGAAGTCGAACTCGATGATCACGCCCTTCTTGAGCTCATCTGCCATGGTTCACCCCTTCCTGCCTCACTTGGCGACCGTGCGCTTCTTGCGCGGATACGGCTGGCCGATCTCCGCCAGCATCTTGCGGAACGACCCCTTGCGCACGTTGAACGGCTTGCCGCCCTTGATGCGCGGGAATTCGCACGCGCGGATCTTCGCGGCGGCGTCCTCGTCGGGGCCGACCACGCCCGACACGCCCGCGAGCGCGCACGCGACCGCGCAGCGCGCGCACTTCTCGATCAGCTTGAGGTCCTTCTTGTTCGGGGCCGCGGCGCGCGCGAAGTAGCCCGACTTGAAGACCTGGACCTTCTCGGCACGCAGCAGCTCGCCGAAGCGCTTGGCGACGTACTGGCCGACGTTCACCTTGTCGAGGCGCGGATGGCCGAACGCGTCGACCGGCACCTCCTCGCCGCGCTTCTTCATCTCGGCGATGATGTCGGCGACGCCCGCGCCCTCGCTCACGAAGATGTTGACCGAGTCGCACCGGTCCATGATCGCGTTCAGGCGCGCGGCCTCCTTCTTGAAGTCGATCTTCGACTCGGGCACGTAGACCGCGTGGACGTCCTGGCGCTCGCGCGTCAGGTTGAACGCGGGCAGGAACTTCGTGCGCGCGAGCATCTTGCGGTAGTACTGCGCCGTCTTGTAGGTGAGCCAGCCGCAGTTGCGCCCCATGACCTCGTGGATGGTGAGCGCGCGCGGGTTGGCGCTGTTCTCCTTGACGACGTTCATGAAGAACTTCGCGCCCTCCTCGGCCGCCGTCCACGCGCCGAGCGACTGCTTGATCGGGTAGACGTCGTTGTCGATCGTCTTCGGCAGGCCCACCACGATGAGCGGATAGTTGTTCTGCGCGAGGTACGCCGCGAGATCCGCCGCCGTCGTGTTCGTGTCGTCGCCGCCGATCGTGTGCAGGACGCTCACGCCGTCCTTCACGAGCTGGTCGGCCGCCACCTTCAGGGGATCCTCGCCCTCCTTGACGAGGCCGCGCTTGACGCAGTCCTTGACGTTCGTCAGCTTCACGCGGCTGTTGCCGATCGGCGAGCCGCCGTGCTTCGTGAGGACGAGCGCGTTCTTGCGCACCTCGTCGGTGACGGGGATCGAGTCGCCCTTCAGGAGCCCCATGTAGCCGTTGATGTAGCCGATCATCTCGACGTTCGGCGCGACCTTGCTGTACTCGTCGATGAGAAAACCGATCGACGAGCTGAGGCACGGGGCCAGTCCGCCGGCGGTGAGAAACGCAACCTTCTTGACTTCCATTTTTCCTTGTTCCTTCTGTCTGATCTGAAATACTTACAGTTTCTTCATCACGTTCGCCATCTCGACGGCGCTCTGCATCACGGCAAAGCCCTTGTTGCCCTGCTTGGTGCCGCAGCGCTCGACGGCCTGTTCGAGATTTTCGGCCGCCACGACGCCGTCCAGCACCGGCACGCCCGTCTTGAGCGAGATCCGTCCGAACGCCTCGGAGGTCGTCATGTTGATGAGATTCGCGTGCGCCGTCGCACCCTGCACCACCGCGCCGAGGCAGACGACCGCGTCGACGCCGCCCGCCGCCAGCTTCTGCGCGACGATCGGCAGTTCGTAGGCGCCCGGCACGCGCACGAGCGTCAGATTCGCCTCGTCGCCGCCCAGGCGCGTGAACGCGTCGACCGCGCCCTTGACCAGCTGTTCCGTCAGGAAGCTGTTGAAGCGGCTGACGACGAGTCCGACCTTCAGACCCGCGGCGATCAGTTCACCATTGATTTCTTTCATTTCTGGCTTTCCTTGTTTGGAGAAAAACGGCGGGGATTTTATCAAATCTCCGCCGTTTTGTCAAAGCACCGCCCCGCCCGCCACCGCGATTTCGGCCGCGCCCGTGAGATTCGCCGCAACCGGATCGTCCTCGGGCGCGACACGGACATGCCTTACAGCGTGTCGTTTCTATTTGACAAACCGATGTTCACAAACGCCTCGACCGCGCGGCGGAAGGCCGTGTAGTCGACCGGCAGACCGGCCCGCGCCCCGTCTTTCATCTCCCCGCGTCCCGCTTCCTTCAGAATCCGCATCTTCTCCGCCGCGACGACGCCGGCGCGCAGCGCGACGAGGCGCGACGACAGCTCGCCGCCGGGATAGATGAGAAACGTGTCGCCCGCCTTCCAGTTCGCCGTCTTGAACGAGGCGTCCGCGTAGGGATCCGCCGGCCACGAATTCGCCGCCCAGCGCAGGAAGCCGTCGAAACCGGCCAAAGCGGGAGACGCGCCGAGCCAGAACGCTTCGTCCGCGGGACTTTCCATGAACGTGTTCGGATGCGCCTCCGTGCAGCAGACGTAGAACGTCGTCTTGAAGCCGGCCGCGCGGCGCGGCGCCAGCTCGTCCAGAAACGCCGGCTCCTGCAGCAGGTAGACGAGGCCGAGGCTGAAGTTGTCGATCGGAATGCCCGCGAACCGCGCGGGCGACGTGTTGCCGCACATGGAGATCTTCAGCCCCGGGGCCTTCGCCCGCACGAGCGACGCGATGGCGCGCACATCCGCGGGACTGCGCTCGTCCATCGCGATAAAGGCGTCGTCAAACCAGCCCTTCGCCTTCAGGTGCGCGGCGAAGTCGACGAGAAACGCGCCCCAGTAGTCGTCAAACGCGGGCGTGCCGGGGCGCAGCTCCTCGCGCCGCTCGACCGGCGCCGCCCCCGCGTCCCGCTCGTCCCGCCATGTCGCCCGGTATCCCCACGGGCACATCGTGTAGCAGGCGATGTCGGGCCCGAGTCCGCACCGGCGCCCGAACGCGACGTAGTCATCGAAGAGGCTGTAGTCGAACGTCCACGTGCCGTCCGCGCGCCGGACGCGCCCGATCATCGACCGGTAGCCGTCGTAGCACTGATGGTTCCACGGCAGGTCCAGCAGCGTCACCGTGAGCGCCTTGCAGCCGCAGTCGGCGAGCGCGCGCCAGACCGGCTCCATCTTCGCGTAATGTTCCGGCGAGAACGGCGCGACGCCGAAGAAGCGCGCGACGGCCCACGGATGCTGCCAGAGGTCGAGGAAGTAGCGCCAGTCCTTCGCCGGCGGCAGCACACGGTCGACGACCGTCAGCTCCAGCGGGCCGAAGACAGTCCGGCCGGCCGTCGCCTCGGGCGACGCGGCGATGCGAACGACGGCCGGCGCCTTTCCGCCGGCCGCGTCCCGCGCGCCCCAGACCCGCAGCACGTCCGGCCGCGTGCGCCGGCCGCCGCCGCCCGGCTGCGTCTCGTACGCGACATCGTCGTAGTGCGCGAGCGCCAGCGTGACGCCGTCCTGCGCCGCGCCGTGCAGCGGCCGCATCGCCTCCGCCGCCTCCGCCGGAATGTCGACATACGCCGTCTCGCCGCGCCAGACGGCCGCCTCGAACGCGGCCGCCGACAGACCGACGGCGGCCGAGACGAGCAGGGCGAAAGAAGTCTTCGCGCTCATTCCGCCGCCTGCTCCTTCGCCTTCTTCTCCTTCTTCTCTTTCTTGCTCTTGTCCTTCTTGTCCTTTTTGTCGTTCTTGCCCGACGCCCCCGGCGCGACGCGCCACTTCTCGTACTTCTTCAGGACGTCCGCGCCCTTCTTGCCGAACCAGGCGTAGCCCGTGCGGCGCTCCTTGTCGATCTCGGAAATGTCGCGCTTCGGCACGCCGCTGCGGTCGCAGAAGAACGGACGGCACTCCTCCAGGTCGTAGAAGCGCGCCCACTTCCCGTCCGGCAGGCGCGTCTTCTCGAACCAGCGGACGGCGCCCTCGACGGACGCGATGACCTCGGGCGAGGGATTGTCGAGCGTCATGAGAAACTGCACGATGTCCGCGGACTCCTGCGAGCAGAACGACGCGAGCTCGTAGGCGCGGCCGTTCGCCGGCCGAAGCGTCTCGCGGTCGTGCTGCTGGCACCAGACCGTCGGCTGCCCGTCGACGCGGATCTGGCAGTTGAGCACGCAGGCGAGCCCCTTCTCGAACGCGGCGCGGCACTTCGCGCGCCGTTCCGTGCCGACCGCGTCCATGCCCGGCGCGCCCTCCGCGATGTCGCGCAGCAGCTCCAGCACGTTGCGCATCGCGTTGTCGTTGAACGTGATCTGCGTCCAGTAGCCCTCCATGCGGTGCGGGAACTGCGCCCATCCGCCGTTCGCGAGCTGCGTGGCGAGGAGCCAGTCGATGCCCCTGACGGCGGCGGCGAGCGACGCCGCGTCGCCCCGCTCGCGGTGGTGGCGCAGGAGATAGCGGATCTCCGTCGTCGTCGCGTTGTTGTCGATCGTCGCCTCGGTGGCGACGCTCTTCATCTCGGCGATCTTCGCGCGGCGGCGCGCGTCGAACGGCTTGCGCTTGTCGATGTTCTTCGCCCATGCGCCGCAGTCGAGCTGCGAGTCGAGGACGTTCGAAAGGACCGGCTCGTCGAGCGACCAGCCGGCGGATTTGTCGTTGGTCCCGGCCGACGCGGCCAGACCGGCCGCGCACACCAGGAACGCCCCTGCGATCAGTTTGATTGTCATAGCGGCGTTCAGTATATCAAAAAAAACGCCTGCCGCGGGGTGAGTTGAAAAAACCGCGCGGGGCCCTCCAAGGCCGCGCACGGAGTTTGGGCGAAAAAAAGAAAAATTATTTTTTACCCACAGTTCACACACAATTTACCCACAGCGCCTGGCGGGTTTCAAAACCGCACCCCTGCTGCCATTGGCTGAAAAGCCCTGTAAAGTGCGCAGAATTTGTTTTGCACGCTTTTCGCGCCGTCAATTTTTTCTTTTGCTCTCTTGCCAGATTCGCTATAATCGTCCTGTCTTAAGGGTTCATGGTGGACCTCGCGGGCAACAAAACAACAAAACGGGAAACACACGATGAAAACACTCGCAATCAAAATCTGCGCGCGCACACTCACCGTCGCCACGCTCGCCGTGGCGCACGCGACCTTCGCCCAGGACGGCGACATCCGGACGGGCGAAGCCAACGGTCTGACATGGACCTATCAGGTGACAAGTGAGGAATTCAAAACTGCCAGCCTCTGTCAGAATGGCATTACACCTACGATTCCACACACCACTAAAGATCAAGTTGTCATCCCAGCAGAACTCAATGGCTATATCATAACTGAAATTGGAAAATGTGCATTTATGAAGTGCAATTTCGTTTCGGGATTTGACATTCCAAACACAATAGTTGCAATCCAAGAGAATGCTTTTTCTGCATGTCGCCGTCTTAAAACCATTATAATTCCAGAATCCGTCACAAGCATCAGCGATTCTGCCTTCAATGCGTGCACCATGTTATCCAGCATAACCCTACTTGGAGCCCATACGACATTCGGGGAAGAGGTTTTTTCTTCTGATAGCAACCTTACAACTATTTATGTAGTTGGCAACACATCTCAAGCTAATGTTCTCGCCGCTCTTACGTCTTCCAATATCAACTCATGTTCTGTCAAAACCCTTGCCACGTTCGATTCCGGCTGCGAGTCGTTTATGACCAAACTGACACCTCCGTCGACGCCCGGCGGCAAGTGGCAGATCACCGCGTTCGCCAGCGTCGCCGACGGCACGGCCGACGGCCTCACCGCCGCCAACGTCCACGTCCTCTACGGCCGCGAGCCGACGTCCATCGCCACCGACGCGGCGGCGAGCCTGACGACGGCCACCAACGCCGTGATGGTGCGCCTCGAATTCGACGCGCCCGACGACGACGTGCGCTACTACAAGGTCAAGTTCGGCTATTAATACAGCTTCTTGCCGTAGACAAGGATCTTGCGCAGATGGAAGTAGTTGTCCTGCGCCTCCGGCTCGCGCAAGACCTTGATGAACTTCGCCTGCGGCGCGGCGGCGCGCAGGTCCACGCGGTAGACCGGCCGCGCCTCGCCGTCGGCGAACACCGTCCGCCACGCGCGGCCGTCCTCCGACACCTGCACCGCGATCGGCGTCTGCCGTCCGCCGTTGGATCCGTTCGAGCGGTTCACGAGCACGAGGCCGCGCACCTCCGCCGGCCCCGCCAGCGTCACCAGCGCCCACGGGGCCTTCTCCTTGTCGGTGTGGAACGCGTACTCGCCCGCCGGCGTCGCGTCGAGCGCGCGCGGATAGTCCTCGGGCCGGTCCCACTGGCTCGTCGACGACGTCTGGAGCAGCCCCGCGTCCGACAGCAGCTGCCCGCCGAAATCCGTCTTCGGGTACGGCCGCCCCTTCGCCCGGCACGGCGCGAGCTTGTCGCGCAGCGCCGCCAGCTGGCGGAACGCCGCGAGGTTCCCCGCCTTCGACGCGCTCATGATGAGCGGATTGAAGTCGAGCGCCGCGCCCGCGCCCTTCGCGCCCGTCCGCACCGCCGCCTCGATCGCCGCGATGAATGCGTCCAGCCGCGCGGCGGTATCCATCAGCGTTTCCGCACCCCAGGCGAGCGTCTGCGTGAAGTAGTCGCGCGTGCCGTACTGCGCGTCCAGCAGCGCGCGCGCGACGGCGAGGCACGTGTCGGTGTCCTTGGCGAACGGTCCCGTCCACGCCGCGATGATCGACTTGAAGTCCGACTCCTCGGCCAGCGCCGCCTCCGGCTGGCGCAGGTGCGGTGCGAGCGCCACCACCTCCGCCGCGAGCGCCGACGCGCCCTGCTCGTTGACGACGCGCGTCAGGTAGGGCGTGAGCACGTCCCAGAGCGGCTGGCGGCTCGGCAGCGCGCGCGCCGCGTCGAACGCCATCGCGCGGTAGTCCGCGAGCGGCCGGTTATTCTGCGCCAGCCACGCGCCGTACATCCGCCACGCGTTGTAATGGCGCGGATTCGCCGCGACCGCCTTGCGGAAGAACGTCTCGGCCGCCGCGCCGCCGGTCGCCGTCGCGAGCGTCAGGTACCGGTCGGCCGCGCGCGTGCCGCCGAACGTCCCTTCCAGCGCCTCCGTGTACGTCCACAGGTCGTCCGGCCCCCAGAAGCTCAGATGCAGCCGCGACGGATACGTGACGCCGTAGCCGATCTCCCACGTGCCGCGCGGCCGCCGGTACGTGTACGCGCAGTGTCCCGGCTGGCTGCACGTGCAGCTCGGCACGCCGTGCGCGTTCGCGCTCGCGCAGCCGAATTTCGACAGCTCCCCGCACACGCCGCCGATGAAGTACGAATACCGCCGCCGGCACCACTCGCCCGCCACCTCCCACGGCTTGTAGTAGAGCGGCCCCTGCACCGTCTCGCCGAAGCAGTTGAAGGCGTTGTAGTCGAGCATCCAGCAGACGCCGCCATACTCCTTCGGCGGCACGTTGACGAAACGGCTGAGGAAGCGCTGCTGCGCGGCCATGTCGTCCGTATTGACCGAGCGGTGCCCCTGGTGGAGCGCGTACCGCCACTGCCACACCGGCTGCGTCAGCGCCGCCTTCTGCAGGAGCCCGTCCGCCCACGTCGCGCGGTAGGCGTCGAGCACGTCCGCAAGCCACGCCGCGTCCTTCTCGGGATAGCTGAGCGCGAGCGCCGTCATGAACCGGCGGCCGCACGGTGCCGTCCACCGCCCGTCATCCTGGTACCACAGCTCCAGCAGCGCCTTGAACGCCTGCGGGTAGTCCGAGGGACCCGACCAGACGAAATCCTCCATCCAGCCCTGATCGTTGGAAAACGCCGCCCAGAACGCCGGGAACGCCGCGTCCGCCGCGACCGCGTCCCAGCCCGCCTCGCCGACCGCCGTCAGCACGGCGTAGCGCGCGATCGCGCGGTCGTCGCCTTCGCGCGGCGTCACGTCCGCGAGCGGGAAGCGCGGCGGCTGTCCACCGGCCGCGCGCGGAGCGCACGGGCGCGGCCGCACCGCCGCGCGCGGGACGGGCCGCGACGCGATGTCCGCCCCGTCCATCTTGAGATACCCGAGCGCCGCCTGGCCCCAAAGCGTGTCGCGCCCCATCGCCAGCACCTTCTCCAGCAGACCGCGGCACTTCTGCCGCGTCGCCTCGTCCGTCTCCGTGCGCCAAAGCGCATACTCCGCCATCTCGATCGCCTGGCGCTGGCTGAGCGACAGGTGCGCGGCCGGGAGCGCGCGCAGGCCGGCGATGTAGGCGCGGCCGCCTGCGAAATCCTTCTGCTCGCGGAATGCGTTCGCGTCGGTGACGGTCTTGACGCCCTCCTTCATCGTGAAGTGCGCGAGCCAGCCACGCGCCTCGGCCGTGCCCGCGTCCGACAGCTTCTTCCACTCCTCCTCGTAGGCGACGCGGCCCTTCGTCAGCGCGTCGAAATGGAACGGGCCCATCTGGCGCGCGAGAATGTCGAAGCCCTCGCCGTACTTCCCTTCAGCGAAGAGGCGCTCAGCCGCGTCCTTGCCCGCCGTCGCCGCCGCGATCCGTTCCGCGAGCGCGTCGGCGGTGATGTCCTGCGGCAGACCGTCGAGCTGCGCGTAGACGTGGCGGTCGGTGTAGCAGGTGAGCGCGGGGAAGCGGCGCGTGCGCACGACGATGTCGGCGAGCGCCTTGTTCCGCTCGGCGACCGCGGGCGTCGGCTCCTCCATCTCGTCGTAGAGGACGCGGATCGCGGTGTCCGGGATGCGCGCCTTGAACGCATCGCTCTCGAAGACGCGCTGCACCGCGTCGCCCGCAACGCACCAGTCGCTGCCGACCTGCAGGATGAGGACGGTGCTGCCTTCCGGCACTTCTTCCGGGGCCTCCGCCGCGCGCATCGGGCCGGCCACCGCCAGCGCCGCCGCCAGGATCCACATGTTCAACTGCTTCATCAGTCCCTCCTTGGTCCAGTATTATATCACATTTCGCCGCGCGCGCGGCTCACCTTCAGGCTGATCCCGCGGCGCGCGGTGCGGTAGGGCGCGTTGAGGA
>DJXI01000094.1:21314-21570 GCA_002449695.1 Verrucomicrobia bacterium UBA7008
CGTTGAGGACAACGCGCCCTACCACGGCGCGAGACGAAATATGTTATACTATCGCATCATTGAACAGCATGGAGACAAACGAAAACAGCGCGGCCGGCGCGTTGCGTTACGCGGTCGGCCTGTCGGGCGGCGTCGATTCGAGCGTGGCGGCGCTCCTCCTCAAGGAGCAGGGTCACACGGTCGTCGGCGTCACCATGAAACTGTGGCGCGAAGGCGTCTACAAGGGCGGCACGCGCGACGCCTGCTTCGGCGCGCA
>DJXI01000094.1:21701-26360 GCA_002449695.1 Verrucomicrobia bacterium UBA7008
ATCGACTACCGCGTCTTCGACTGCTTCGACGTCTACAACCGCGAAGTCATCGCGTACTTCCGCGACACCTACCTCGCGGGCCGCACGCCCAACCCCTGCGTGCGCTGCAATGCGCTCCTCAAGTTCGGCCTCCTGCCGCGCCTCGCGCAGGCGGCCGGGCTCGCGTTCGACCGGTTCGCGACGGGCCACTACGCGCGGATCGTGCGCGTCGGCGGCCGGCTCGCGGTCGCGCGCGCCAAGGACGCGTCGAAGGATCAGTCGTATTTCCTCTACCGGCTCACGCAGGAGCAGCTGGCGAAAAGCGCGTTCCCGCTCGGCGACTGCACGAAGGCGGAGATCCGCCGACTCGCGGCGGCGCGCGGCCTCGCGGTGGCCGACCGCCCCGATTCGCAGGATTTCTATTCGGGCGACAAGAACGAGCTGATCGGCGCGCCCGACCGCCCCGGCGACATCGTGGATCTGACGGGCAAGGTGCTCGGCCATCACACCGGCTTCTGGCACTACACCGTCGGCCAGCGCAAGGGGCTCGGCATCGGCGGCGGCACGCCGTTCTACGTCGTCGACGTGAACGCCTGCCGCAACCAGGTCATCGTCGGGCGCGCGGACGACGCGGTGCGCACGTCGCTGGAGGTGACGGACATGGTGTACGGCGCGCTCGCGCCCGACACCGACGGCCCCGTGCCGTGCCGCGTCAAGGTGCGCTCGGCGGGCGAGCCGAAGGGCCCGGCCGTGCTCTGCGGCAGCCGCTGCGAATTTCCGGGCGGCCTCGCGGGCGTCGCGCCCGGCCAGAGCGCCGTCTTCTACGCTGCCGATTCCGACGTGATCCTCGCCGGCGGCGTCATCCGCTGACGGGCGGCGGACGCGGACGCGGGCAAAGGCCAACAGGCCGAAAAAAAGCCGCACCCGGAACGGATGCGGCCTTGGCGACGGCAGCGCGCGCGACAAATCGCCTATGAGCGCGTGCGGCGGCGGCGGTTTTCCGCGAACAGCCGCTCCGGCGGAAAGCCCTTCCGGAGGCGGACGCAGAACTGGCAGAGCGAGACGTGCAGCCGGTCGGCCCACTCGCGGGTCGTCAGCGTCTCGCCCTTGTAGGTGAGCGTGCGGCAGCGGCCGCGGTAGTCGAACGCGATCGGCTCCAGCCCGAGGGCCTGCCCGACCGTGCAGCCCTTGCGCAGACGGACGTCGATCGTCACGCGCGGAATGCCCAACTTCTTCGCCCACTCGGCCACCGTCCGCCGTTCGCCGCGATAGGCGAGCACCTTCCCTTTCGTGCGCTGGCGGTTGGCCGCGCGGCGGTCCGTCCGCGACGCGGCGGCCGGCGCACGCTCCGACGGCGCGACCGGCGTCTCGAACGCGCGCGCGACCGGCCAGCCGCGCGCCAGGCGCAGCCGCAGAACATCGGCGTCGATGCCCAGACGCGCCGCCCAGCCGGGGAGCGTCAGCCGGAATCCCAGATACTCGTATGTTTGACGTTTCATCTGTCGGGTGCGTCCTCGTTCGCGCGGTAGATGTCGGCCTCGCCCAGCCCGTCGCTGATGCGCTGCAGGAACGCGTCGCGCGAAATCCTGAGCCGCGCGGCCCACGCGCAGGCGCGCAGGGCGATGCCGTCGTGCTCGAAGGCGCGGTGGCGCGTGAAGGTGAGGCGCGTGCCGTCGCGGCGGATGAACGGGCGGTTGAAGCGCAGGCAGGCATAGAGGGCGTGCCGGGGGCAGTTCAGTTCGCGGGCCCAGTCCTTCACGGTCATGAAGCGGCCGTCGGCCTCCAGGATGTAGCTCGTGCGCGGCGGGCGGTACGGGACGGCGGGGGCCGGCGGGCGCTCCGACGGCGCGAGCGGCGTCGCCAGCGTCTGTTCGACGCTCCAGCCGCGCGCGAGCCGCGCCTCCAGCGCCCGGAGGTCGGCGCCAAGGCGCTTCGCCCATCCGCGCAGCGGCAGCGTCACGCCTTGGTAGGTATAGCGGGGCAGGCGGTTCATGGCTCAGCGTCCCTGCGGCTGCGCGGCCGACGCGCGGCGGGCGCGGCGCGGCGGGCGGGGGCGGGCGGGGGCGGGCGCCTCCGGCGTCTCCGGCGCGGCGGGGGATTCCTTCATCCGCAGCATCGGATAGAACTCGAGGCCGAGGGCGTCCGCCAGCTGATACGCGCGTTCGAAGGAGAGGCCGACGGTGCCCGACAGCGCGCGGAACACGCCGGAATGCGACATGTTGGCCTTGCGCGCCAGGGCCGAGGCCGTCATGTGCCGCGCCTCCATCGTCTTCGTGATCCGTGTCAGAAAATCCAACTCGATGATATCAATTTCTTTCATACGCTCTTACCTCATGAATGTTTTTTGTAAAATCGTTTCATGCGCCGTGAACTGCGCTCTCCCTCTTCGGCAGGTCTGTGAACACCTTGAACACCAGCTGGCTTTCAGGGAAGACAATGACCCAGGCGGTCAGGAAGATCAGCAGGAAGTCGGTCCAGAAACCAATGTGCTTCTGATACCACATTTCAAGCGCACCCTTGTACGGCGAGACGATTTTCGCGTAGGCTTCGTCCATATCCATCCCCTTCTTGACACATTCGGTCAGCAATGTTTCCTCGTCGCGGAAGACGATGGAGCCGATGCCGGTCAGCCCCGGCTTCACGTTGTAGATGTTCGCCTTCACTTCGTCCGAGTAGGGCGCGAAAGTCTTGTCCACCAACGGACGCGGGCCGACAATCGACATGTCGCCGAGGAAGATGTTGAAGAGCTGCGGCAGTTCGTTGATCTTCGTCTTGCGGAGGAAACGTCCGAACGGCAGCACGCGCGGGTCGCCGTGCGTCGTATGAAGTCCGCCAGCCATGTTGGGGCTATTGCGCAGCATCGTCGCGAACTTCAGAATCTTGAAATGCTTGTTCTTGTAGCCGATACGATCCTGCCCGTAGAATATATCATGCTCGCCAGTGCATTTGAGAATGATCATCACCGGCACCAGCAATGGCGACAGCATGATGATTGCGAGACCTGAGAGGAGGATATCAAAGAAACGTTTGAGGGGGTTATACATAGAGAGATCTTTCTTTTGACAGGATTAACAAGATTGACAGGATTTAGCAAGACAGCGCATGTACACGCAGAATGGTAGGGCGCGATCACCGAGCGCGCCGAAAATATCATCGTTAAGTTTGCATAGAAAGCGCAGATGCACGTTCTACACAGACATAAAACTCTTTAATGTTTCGCGCATACCATCCTCGGCGCGGACGGGCATCGCCGCCCAACCAAGGTGCGCCTTCAGCGCTGCATTGTCCACAATGCTATCCTCGGTCAGTTTGCCGAGACGTTCCGTGTTGAGCGGCAGATGCAAGACATCCCCCACCTTCGCGGCTAGCCGCATCAAGCCCTTTGGCAGTCGCCAGAGTCGCGGCTTGCGCCCGCAAACTTCCGCCATCAGCCCTATCAAGCGGTTTGTCGAAAGCATCTCGTCATCGGCAATCGGGTAGATTCCATTTTCGCCCCGCTCGCACAGAGCCTCGACAGCCGCGCATATGTTACCGATACTAGTGAACGAGCGATTGTTCTCGAACGCCGCCAAAGGCCAGGGGAAACCACGTCGCGCGATCCCCCAGAGCAGATTCAAATTTCCCTTGTTCCCTGGACCGTGAATCATCGCCGGACGCAGGACAATGGCGCGTCCGGCCAGGAACTGTTCCGCCGCAAGCTTTGACTTACCGTATGGCGTATCGGCATCCGCCGCCTTGCTGCTGGAGAAGTAGATGAAACGCGGCACCTTTCCATTCGCGGCGTTGAAGATCTTTTCCGTAAGGCCAACGTTGATGTCGAAGTAGCTCTGCGGATCGCTCACGTTCTTGAGGTCATGCGCCTTGCCCGCAAGGTGAACAACTGCCCCCACCCCCGACCAGTCAATGCCGTCAAGCTCATCCCATGAGTAGAACGCCTTGTACGGCACATCGTCGCGCTTCGCCTTCGGAATGTCGAGCGCAATGCACGCGTGCCCCCTGCCGACAAGGTAGCGGCAGAGATTCGCGCCCACGAACCCGTAGGCTCCCGTGATTAGAATCTTCATCTGCTTACATCCTTGAGTCAAGGCTTTTGCCCTTCTCGATATGCTGGAAGTTGGGGAGGTACTCTTTCAGAACCTCTATGACATCCGCTTTCTCCGCACCCGGCTTCCTGAAAACGCCGCGAAGGCTGGCGAAGATTGCCTCTACCTCAGCAACCGGGCGCTTCTTGGAATTTTTGACCGCGCCAAGATTGATGAAGGTCGTCTCGTCTTTGATGTCCGTATCCGTATAGAACTCCTCAAACGTCTTCTCGCCACTCGTGTCGCTGCCGAAGAACTCGCACGGGTAGCCATTTTTAACGCAGAGGCGCAGAGACGCAGAGTTCGCAGAGATTTCCCTCATGGATTCTTTCGCTTCGACGGAGCTGGAGCAAACCTTGCACCCGAACCCCATGTCGTTCAGCATGTCCTTCACGACAACATCGAACGGGATCATGTCCTTCTCCGGGTCGAGCTTCGGATAGACTATATCGCCGGATGCCGCCATCACGCTTGCAAAAAGGCACAGCTCGCCAGACTCGATGGGGCTCACAAAGAAGCGCCGGATGCCGAGCGGGCACGACAGCGGCTGCCTCTTCTGGATGCGGTTGAGCCAGCCGATCGGTAAGGAGCCATTGGA
>DJXI01000062.1 GCA_002449695.1 Verrucomicrobia bacterium UBA7008
GCACCCGTGGTGAAATTGGCATACACGCCAGATTCAGGTTCTGGTGCCGCAAGGTGTGTGGGTTCAAATCCCACCGGGTGCACCGAGCTTGGCCCCTTCGTCTATCGGCTAGGACATCTGGTTCTCATCCAGGCAAGAGGAGTTCGACTCTCCTAGGGGCTGCCAACGGCAGCAAGTGCATTGAAAGGTGACTGCGGCAAGGTGAAACGGTTTTTCAGTATCCTCTGGAGCACGGTGAAGTTTCTCTTCGTCGTTTTGCTCGTCTATCTGGGAAGCCTCTTCTTCCGCGAGGAAAAGCTGCCGCGCGCGTGCGTCCAGGCGATCTGCCGGCGGCTGTCGACCGACACGCTGCGCATCCGCTGCGACAGCGCGTCCTTCGGCTTCCGCAAAGGCGTGCAGCTGCACGCGCTCAAGGTGGAGGATCGCCGTCCCGACGACGGCTGGCGCGAGATCGCCTCGGTGCGCCGCGCGGCGATCGATCCGATTCTGCGCCGCGTGCGCCTCGTGGAGCTGAAGTATCCGCGCCTGCCGGACAGCTACTACGCGCCCGGCAGCCAGGAGACGAACGCGCGGCTGGAGCTGGAGCTGCCGAAAATCCCCGAGTTCCGCCTGCAGCTGGACAATCCCGCCATCCTCGGCCTCACGCCGGCGCGCGTGACGGCGCAGGTCTGCGTGCATCCGCGCTGGGTGACGGTCGACGAGGTGCACATCGACTGGCCGGAGAACGGCCGGACGCTTCAGCTCGACGGGCACGTGCGGCTGGACCTGCTGGAGCAGTGGTTCCGCTCGGAGATCAGCGGCCTGGCGACCCAGCGGCAGATCCGGCCGCTGCTGGAGGCGCTGGACGTGCCGTGCGCGTTCCCCTACTTCGACGCCTTCACCGACATCCAGCAGCCGGTTCCGGCGCGCGGGCGCTTCGAGGCGAACCTCGTCAACGGCGACTTCTTCATGAACCTCGACCTGAAGCCGGTGATGGGCCGCTACAACGGTGTGGAGATGGCGCGCGCCGACGGCGTGCTCGACTTCCGCTACTACGTGCGCGGGACGAACGGCAACATGCGCCTGACCGTCGATCTGCCGGTCGCGCTCGATCCGGCGGGCGGGCGGCTGGGCGGCTCGCTGACGGTCGACATGACGAACGACGTGGTGCGGCTCGACTACGACATCGGCAGCGAGCTCGCGTTCCGCGACATCCTCCGGATCGCCGACGTGAGCTTTCTCTCGCCCGACGACACGCTCGACATGATCCGCTGCGACACCAAGCCCGTCATCACGGTCAAGGGGCGCACGGGCACGACGGAGGACGACCTGGAGGCGAACGACCTCGCCTGCGCCGCGCAGCTCGCGAAGGGCGCGTTCTACGGGATGGAGCTGCGGGACGTCGACGCCGTGTTCAACCTGCGCCGCGACCGGCTGGACTTCACGCGGGTGACGGCGCGCGGCAAGACGGGCGGCCGGATCGACGCGCGCGCGACGCTCGATTTCGCGGGATTCGATCCGGCGCGGGCGACGGCGCATGTCGAGACGGACTACCGCGAAGGCTCGCTGGAGGAGCTGGCGGACGGGCTCGATTTCGACCTGGGCGAGCGGCGCGGGCGCGTCGACGCGTCGTACGTGATGGACTTCCCGATGACGACGAACTGCGTGCGCGGCCTGAACGGCACCGGCCGCGTGAAGGTGACGGACGGCATGCTCGCGCAGATGAAGCTCTTCGCGGGGCTGACGAAGCTGATCGCCGAGAAGGTGCCGGGCGTCGGGTTCCTCGTCAACCAGTCGCAGGCGTCGGCGGACTTCACGATCGAAAACGGCGTCTTCATGTCCGACAACGTCCGCATCGAGGGCGGCTTCATCTCGATCAAGGGCTGGGGCGCCTACGACATCGCCGACGACAATCTGGATTTCACGGTGCGCGTGCAGTTCCTCAAGAGCGATTCGATGATGGGGCAGATCATCCAGCCGATCACCTGGCCGTTCACGAAGCTGCTGCTGGAGTTCCGCGCCAAAGGCCCGCTCGACAGCCCGGACTGGGAATATGTCAGCGTCATCGACAGGATCCTGTGAACATGAATCTGACCAGCCCGAGCCAGGTGAAGGCCTGGTGCATCAAACACGACTTCCATCCGAACAGGACGATGGGGCAGAACTTCCTCATCGACCGCAACGCGCTGGAGGCCATCGTGGACGCGGGCCTGGACGGCGTGCCGGCCGGCGCGCCCGTGCTGGAGATCGGGCCGGGGCTCGGCGTGCTGACGGAGGAGATGCTGCGGCGCGGCCATCCGGTCGTCGCCATCGAAAAGGATCCCGTGCTCGCGGCGCGGCTCGCGGCGGAGGGGCGCGACGGGCTGACGGTCGTGACGGGCGACGCGCTCGACCCGCGCGTGCGCGCGGCGGCGGACGGCTGCGTCGCGATGGTCTCCAACCTGCCGTACCAGGCGGGGACGCGCATCCTGCTCGAACTGGTGCAGCGGCGCGCGTTCAAGCGCCTGACGGTGCTCGTGCAGACGGAGGTCGCCGAGCGCCTCGCGGCGAAGGAGGGCTCGAAGGTGCGCGGGCTCGCGGGCGTGTGGGCGCAGCTCGACTACGACGTCGCGGTCGTGCGCCGGGTGGCGGCGAGCTGCTTCTGGCCGCGCCCCGCCGTCGGCTCGTCGGTCGTCACGCTCGTGCGGCACAAACGCAACGCCGCGCTGGACCCGGCGGCGCGCGATCTCTTCCACCGGCTGACCAAGCAGGCGTTCGAACACCGGCGGAAACAGCTTGGCACGATCTTCAAAGATATGATACAATCTACGGCACGGGCCGAAGAGCTCGCGAACGATGACTGGATACAACTTGTGAAAGGACTGCTGGAACATGAAGACACCTGAGGAATTTCTGAGGGACGGCGGCTTCGTCCTCGCCGAGGACATCGACCGCCAGAGCCTGATCGCCGCGTTCGTCGACGAGATGGAGAAGGGCCTGAAGGGCGCGCCGTCGTCGCTGATGATGGTGCCGACCTACGTCGGCATCAACGGCCGCGTGCCGGCGGGCGCGACGGCGGCGGTGCTGGACGCGGGCGGCACGAACTTCCGCGGCGGCATCGTCTCGATTCCGCCGGCGGTGTCCGAGCGGCAGAACCGCCCGATGCCCGGCACGAAGGGCGAGGTGGACGAGGAGACGTTCTACGCGGCGTTCGCGGACGAGGTCCGGCGCCTGAAGCCGCACGCGACGGCGAAGAAGATCGGCTGGTGCTTCTCGTATCCGGCGGAGGCGACGCCCGCGCTGGACGCGAAGCTCGTGCGCTGGACGAAGAACATCCAGGCGCCGGCGATCGTCGGCCAGTACGTCGGCGCGGAGCTCCTCAAGCGTCTCGGCGGCGGCGAGATCGCGATCGTGAACGACACGGTGGCGACGCTGCTCGCGGCGAAGGCGACGGAGGGCGAGCGCACGTATTCGTCCTACATCGGCTTCATCCTCGGCACCGGCACCAACTGCGCGTACGTCGAGCAGAACGCGAACATCACGAAGGCCGCGGGGCTCGAACCCGGCGGCGCGATGATCATCAACGCGGAGTCGGGCGGCTTCGACAAGATCGCCGTGAGCGCGTTCGACCGGGCGCTCGACGCGAAGAGCGGCAATCCGGGGATGCAGATCTTCGAGAAGCTGATCGCCGGCGCGTATCTCGGCGGCATCGGCCTCGAAATCTACAAGGCGGCGGCCAAGGAGGGGCTCTTCTCGAAGAAGGCGGCCGCGGCGGTCGGCGGGCTCGGCGCGCTCGAGACGATGGATCTCGACAATTTCTGCGCCGCCTTCAAGAAGGAGGGGCGCGAGAACGTGCTGGACGCGATCTTCGCCGACGCGGACGACGCGCGCATGGCGCGGCGTCTGGGCGTGCCCGTCTTCGAGCGCGCGGCGGTTCTGACGGCGATCCACCTCGCGGCGTTCGCCATCAAGTCGGGCGCGGGCAACGACCCGTCCGAGCCGGTGGCGATCAACGCGGACGGCTCCACCTGGTACAAGACGCGGGCGATTCCGTTCGCGGAGACGGTCGCGCGCGAGCTGGACGACATGCTGGTCCAGCGCCGCAACATCCACTACGCGATCACGCCGCAGGTCGAGGACTCGCCGATGGTCGGCGCGGCGATCGCGGCGCTGCTGTAACACACGGGAGACGGAGGGACGACGATGAAGCGGTACGGATGGACGGCGGCGCTGGCCGCGGCGGTGTGCGCGGCGCAGCTGGGCGCCGCCGAGGTCGACGGCCTCGCGGCGACGGTGGGTGCGGAGACGATTCTGCGCAGCGACGTGCGCAACGAGCTGCGGCGCGCGGGTCTGGGCGAGGATCAGTTCGACGCGATGCGCAACAATCTGATCGACCGCCGGCTCATCGTCCGGGCCGCGTCGGCGCAGAAGATGACGATGCAGGAGTGGGTCATCGAGAACCGCATCCGCGAAATCGTCGAGAACGCGTTCGGCGGCGACCGCAACAAGCTCATCGCGACGCTCGCGCTGCAGAAGATCCCGTACAGCGACTGGCGCCAGCGCATCAAGGACGACATGATCATCAGCGCCATGCGCTGGAACATCGTCGACAAGTACGTCACGGCGACGCCGGCGGAGATGAAGGCCGAGTTCGCCGCGCATCCCGAGCGCTACCGCACCGCGTCGAAGGTGTCGGTGTCGGTCGAGACCGAGGGCGAGGCCGCGCCGCGCGAATATCTGGACATCCGTCCCGAGGACATGTTCCTGCCGGAGATCTGCACGGCGATCGCCGCGCTGCCGGTGGGCGCGTCGTCGGAGTGGATCGAGCTCGGCGGCCGCCGCTTCCGCTTCATGAAGACGGCCGAGACCGCGTCGACCGCGCGCACGTTCGCCGAGGCGTACGACGACATCGAGGCGAACGTCCGCCGCGAGAAGTCGCAGGCGGCGTACGCGGCCTGGGTCGAGCGCCTGCGCGCGGACAGCTACATCCGGATCTACTGACCGGCCGCGGCCGGACGGCCGCGCGCGGCACCTTACCCGTTCGGGTAGTGCAGGGGCGGCGCGGATGTGATATACTCGTGTCCTTCACAACCTGACAACGGAAGGAAAGACGACATGAAGCTCAAGCTGGATTCGATCATCAACGAAGCGGCGGCCTGGCAGGCGGCGGGCGTGGCGCTGCCGCGGTTCGACGTCGGCGCGATGCGCGCGGCGACGGAGGCGGCGCCCGAATGGGTGCATTTCGGCGCGGGCAACATCTTCCGCGGCTTCATCGGCTCGCTCGCGCAGAAGCTCCTGAACGCGGGGCTGATGAAGACGGGCATCATCGCGTGCGACACGTTCGACTACGACATCATCGACCGGATCTACACGGCGCAGGACAACCTGACGCTGAATGTTCTGCTCAATCCCGACGGCACCGTCACGAAGGAGGTGCTCGCGGGCGTCGCCAGGGGCGTCAAGGCGAACTTCGCCGACGCGGCGGCGCAGGCGGCGCTGAAGGCGATCTTCCGCGCGCCGTCCTTGAAGATGCTTTCGTTCACGATCACCGAGAAGGGGTACGCGCTCAAGAAGCCGGACGGCGCGTACCTGCCGGTCGTGGAGGCGGACAGGGAGGAAGGACCCGCGGCGAGCCGCCACGCGATGAGCATCGTCGCGGCGCTCCTCCTCGAACGCTTCAACGCCGGGAAGCTGCCGCTGGCGGTCGTGTCGATGGACAACTGCTCGCACAACGGCGAGAAGCTGAAGGCGTCCGTCGTGGCGATGGCGCAGGCGTGGGTCGCGAACGGCTTTGCGCCGGCGGCCTACCTCGACTACATCCAGGACGAGACGACCGTCTCCTTCCCGTGGTCGATGATCGACAAGATCACGCCGCGCCCGCACCCGATGGTCGAGGCGGAGCTGAAAAAGTGCGGCATCGAGGGCATGGAGCCGATCGTCACCTCGAAGAAGACGTTCATCGCGCCGTTCGTCAACGCCGAGAAGCCGCAGTACCTCGTCGTCGAGGACCGCTTCCCGAACGGGCGGCCGCCGCTGGAGCAGGCGGGCGTCTACCTGACCGACCGCGATACGGTGAACAACACCGAGAAGATGAAGGTGACGACGTGTCTCAACCCGCTGCACACGGCGATGTCGATGTACGGGTGCCTTCTGGGCTACACGCTCATCTGCAAGGAGATGCAGGACGCCGACATCGTCAGGCTCGTCCGGCGCCTCGGTTACGTGGAGGGCCTGCCGGTCGTGGTCGATCCGAAGATCCTCTCGCCCAAGGCGTTCATCGACGAGGTCGTGAACGAGCGCCTGCCGAACGTGTTCATGCCGGACGATCCGCGCCGCATCGCGACCGACACGTCGCAGAAGGTCGGCATCCGCTTCGGCGAGACGGTCAAGAGCTACGTGGCGACAGGCCGCGACCTCGGTTCGCTCGTCGCGATCCCGCTCGCGCTCGCGGGCTGGATGCGCTACCTGCTGGCCGTCGACGACGCGGGCGAGGCGATGGAGGTTTCGGCCGATCCGCTCAAGGACGAGCTTCAGGCGCAGCTGAAGGGCATCGTCTGGAACGATCCGACGAGCTACGCGGGACAGCTCAGGCCCATCCTCGCGAACGCGTCGATCTTCGGCAGCGACCTCACGGCCACGCCGCTCGCGGCGAAGATTGAAGGCTACTTCGTCCGCCTGCTGGAAGGCCCCGGCGCGGCGCGCCGGCTCCTCCAGGCCGAGCTCGCCTAACCCTCCCCGCGTCAATGTGGACTGAAACTGGGGAACGGCAGAAAGAGCAGATCGCAAGGAGCATAAAAGGAAATGAAGATTGCATTGACAGGTATTGTCTCGCTGGCGACGGCGGTGATGCTGGCGGCGCGCGGCGATGTGACGCTCCTGTCGCCGGCGGACGGCGCGGCATTTCAGACGCTGACCGATGGACAGATGAGGGTTTTCGCGGGCGAGACGCGTTCGGCGCGCTTTGACCTGCTGAAAGGCGTCGACGAGAAGGCGACGCGCAAGGAGTGGCGGCGGCAGCGTCCGCTCGTCCTCAAATGGCGCTCGACGGGCCGCGACAAATACCCATGGCGCATATGTCTAGCGACCAAGCCGGACATGAGCGATGCGCGAGACTTCTGGCTTGAGAAGGAGGACGTCACGCGTGAGAAGAGCGTCGATGGTCGGGAATCGACATGGGAATACAAGGTGCCGCTCGCAAACCTCGAACTCGGGAGAACCTACTACTGGCAGGTGTGGGGCCGCGTGAAGTGCCCGACGTTCTCCTGCGGCTTCACGTATCCGGAGACGTGCGCGTGCGGCAAGACGAAACACGGCTCGGTTTCGCCCGTCGCCTCGTTCACGACGGCGTGCGAGCCGCCTCGCTGGATCGAGCTGGAAGGGCGCGTCAAGAACGTGCGCGACATCGGCGGATGGACCGCCGAGGGCGGGCGCAAGGTCAGAACGGGGCTTGCATACCGCGGGCAGGCCTTCAACGACGACTCTCTCGCAGGAGTCGGCGCCGGGCGCAACAGACTAATGGTGGAGGATGTAAAATATCTCACGGAGACGCTCGGCATCAAGACCGATCTCGATCTGCGCAATGACCGCGAAGTGGCGGATATGACGGACTCTCCGCTCGGCCCCGCCGTTCGCTTCATCCGGCGCTCCGCGCCCGAATACGGCGGCATCTTCAAAGACGGCGGTGCAAAGACGATGGCGGCCAACTTCCGCGTGTTCTGCGACCGGGCGAACTATCCGGTCTATTTCCACTGCATCGCCGGAGCCGACCGGACCGGCACGCTCGCGTATGTCCTCAACGGCATCCTGGGTGTCGCGAAGGAGGATCTGGAGCGCGACTGGGAATCGACATTCTATCCCGAACTGCCGGGCGTGGAAGATCCGTTCGGCTGGCGCTCGCTCGCGCATCTCGACAAGGGCTTTGCGCGCTACGGCGACGCGGACGACACGCTGCAGCGGCGCATCGAGCTCTATTTGATCGACATCGGCATCACGCCGGCGGAAATCGCCGCGTTCAAGGAAATCATGCTCGACTGATGAAACGGTTGGGGCGTGTCGCCGGCGGGGACGGCCGCGCGCGCTTCCCCTGAAAGTGGGAGTGGGAAGCGGCGCGGAAGTTTGCTATAATTTCCGCATGACAACGACAGCAGCACGCGTGAAGGCGGCCCTGTTGGCCGCGTTCGTGTCGTTTGCGGCGACGGCCGCGGACGACCTCTCGGTGACGGGTGTCGTCACGTTCCAGCGCGGCGGGGACGGCTATTTCTTCCTTGCGACGCCCTCGGCTGCCGTCTGGCGCGTCCAGCGCGAGGCGAACCGGCCGCCCGTGAAGCGCGGCGACCGCGTGACCGTGCACGGCGCGCGCGTGACCGGCATCCCGACGCCGCGTCTGCGGGCGGACGACGTGGCGGTCGTCGGCGACGGCGCGGCGGATCTGCCGCCGCCGGAACGCGTGACCCTCGCGGACCTGGTCGCCGACCCGCTGGCCGACGCGGGCGCCGTCGACCGCTACGGGCGCGATGTCACGGTCGAGGGCGTCGTGCGCGACGTCAACCGCCGCCGGACGTTCATGCAGCTCGTCGTCGGCGCCGGCGAGGCGAGCGTCCAGTGCGTCGTGCCGTTCCTGCTGGACCGCCCGACGCCGCCCGACCTGAAGCTCGGCGCGCACGTGCGGGTGACGGGCCTCTACGTCTATTCCAACGTCCAGGATGCCGCGACGGGCCGCTGGTCGATGGAGCTGCCGTCCGTGCTGACGCGCACGGCAGACGACCTCGTCATCGTCTCGCGCGCGCCGTTCTGGACGCCGGCGCGCTTCTGGCTGCTGATCGGCGGCATCCTCGTCGCCGCCGCGCTGCTCGTCTTCTGGGTGCGCTCGCGCGAACGCGCGCAGGCCGACGCCGTGCGCCGCGAACGCCTGCGGCTGTCGCACGATCTCCATGACGGTCTCCAGCAGCTCCTGGCCGGGACGATGTTCCGCCTGGAGGCCGCGATGAATTTCCTGCCGGATGGAGCGGACGCGGCGCGCGAGCAGATGGAGCGCGCCTGCGATTCGCTCTACCACACGCAGACGGGCCTGCGCGCGGCGCTCTGGTCGATGACGGAGGAGAGCGAGGGCCCGCGCAACCTCTCGGGGCTCGTCCGGTACGCGGCGAGCCGCCTCGCGCACTGGGACGGCGTCGTCGACATCTCGTTCCGCGGCGAGGAGCGCCACGTGTCGCGCGCGATCTCGGGCGAGCTGCTGATGGTGCTGCAGGAGGCGGTCGGCAACGCGCTCCGCCACGGCGGCGCGACGAAGGTCCGCGTGAAGTTCGTGTTCCGCAGGGACTGCCTCACGTTCACCGTGCGCGACGACGGCTGCGGGTTCGACGTCGCGGCGGTCGACGACGGCGCGGGGCATCTCGGCATCCGCAGCATGCGCGAACGCGCCGCGCGGCTCGGCGGGACGATGCGGATCATGAGCGAGATCGGCCACGGCGTGCTGATTTTCGTCAAACTGCCCTATGGAGGAGCGAAATGATCACCGTGATGATTGTCGACGACCATCCCGTCGTCCGCGACGGACTGGAAGTGCTGCTCGCGAGCGAGAAGGAGTTCAAGATCCACGCAACGGCGGCGACGGCGGCCGAGGCGCTGGCCCTCTGCGAGAAGAAGGGCGCACCGGATGTCCTCGTCAGCGACATCCGCATGCCCGAGATGACGGGGCTCGAGCTCCTGCCGCGCGTGCGCAAGCGCTATCCGCAGACGCGCGTCCTGCTGCTGGCGGGCATGCCGCTCAAGTCCGAGGAGGAGGAGGCGCGCGCGGGCGGCGCGGCCGGCTACCTGCCGAAGAGCGCCAAGCGCGGCGTGCTGGCCGCGGCCATCCGGCGCGTCGCGGCCGAACCGGACGTTTTCGTCGAAGAGGGCTACGTGCAGCCGAAGACGCGGCTGTCCGGGCGCGAGTCCGAGATTCTCAGGTACATGGCGCTCGGCAAGACGCGCGAGGAGATCGCCGTGATCCTGGGCATCAGCTTCGAGACGGTGCGCACGCACACCAAGAACCTGTTCGCGAAGCTCGATGCCGTCAATTCGGCCGCCGCGGTGAGCCGCGCCTACGAGCTGGGGTTGTTGCGGGCATAGGGGGAGAGTTGAGAGTGGAGAGTTGAGAATGGAGAGTGGAGAGTTGAGAGTTTAAAAAAAGAGAAAGGGAAGAATATGAAAAAGGTGGGGATGTTGCTGGTGGCGGCGGGCCTGTGTGCGCTTGATTGCGGGGCGTACAATGACGCGCTTAACGCCGTCTACCAATGGAGCGTCGAGGTGCCGCGCCTTGCGGCGGACAAGGTGCCCGCGCGCGCGTTTCTCTGGGTGCCGGAGCGCTGCCGCCGCCTGAAGGGCGTCGTCCTCGGCGCGGACAACATGCTGGAGGAGCCGATCTTCGCCCACGCGCGCTTCCGCGCCGCGCTGGCCAAGGCCGACATCGGCATCGTCTTCGTGATTCCCGACCTTGACTGCCGCGCGGTGCTGGGTGCGGCCGAGAAGGGTCAGATCGCCCGGTTGATGGACGACCTCGCGGTGGCGAGCGGCTACACGGAGCTCAAGACGGTGAAGATCGCGGCGATCGGTCACAGCGCGTGGGCCGACTTCCCGTGGCTGATGGCCGCCGAATGGCCGGAGCGGACGCTCTGCGCGATGAGCGTCAAGGGCTCGTGGCCGGAGGCCAACCGGCCGATTCCGACGCAGCTCATCCCGCGCTTCAGGACGGACATCCCGCTCCTGCTCGTGGACGGCGAGTTCGAGGACGGCGAGCGGCGCGGGAAGCTCGCGGCGGAGTTTTTCGGAAAGCGCCCGGAGCTGCCGTTTTCGATGTACGTCGACTGGGGCGGCGGGCACTTCGACTGGTCGGACCGCCTCTGCGCGGCGCTCGGGCGCTTTGTCGCGGCGGCGGCGCGCGGCGAGGATACGCGCGCGCTGATGACGAAGGCCCAGCCGGCGCGGCCCGCGCCCGGCCAGGTGCCCGTGCTCGGCTACCGCGTCAACGGCGAGAGGGTGAAGCAGAATCCGAAGAGCCACACGCAGATCGACCTCGACGTCCCGACCGGCGGCCTGCGCGAAAGCGACCTGCGCTTCACGATGGACGCGGTGTTCGACCCGGTCGTGCCGGCGGGGCGGCCCGTCGGCTGGACGGGATTGGCGGCGGGGAGCGCCGCGCCGCATCCGGCGGACGACGCGCCGATCACGGTTGAGGTCATCCAGGGGCCGTGCGTCCAGACGGGCCCGCGCGCGTTCCAGCTGCGCCTGAACCGCCGCGGCTACATGAGCTACAAGGGCTGCGAGATTGTGCTACAGGAGAAGTTTCCGGGCGGCGACGGGTTCCGGCCGTGCGTCCAGCAGGCGCTGCTGCGCATGAAGAAGCCGTCGCAGCCGTTTGGCGGCAAGCACTATTTTATCCGCGAGGGCGCGGCGACGGTCGATGCCGACACGGGCAAGGTCACGTTCCTTCCGCTGCCGCCGCGCGCGAAGCGTCCCGCGACGGTCACGGTCTGCGAGTGGACATGGGGCCCGGAGCCGATCGTCGAGCGGACGATCCGCCATCCGTAGACCCTCCCTCAAAAAGGGGAATTGGCGCAGAATGTCATAATATGATACAATAGGAGCATCTTCAACGAAAATTTCCTCATGAATCACCTCAAATCGTCCTCAAAAGAAAGGTAATCACATGAAAAACAGCGCACGAGAGATAATTGGCCAAATCTGCACCCCCTCCCTGAAAATCGTTACTTATCTTCTGGCGGTGTCGTTGGCGTCTACCGCAGGGGCAACCGACTTCGTCTGGACGGGCGGCGCGCAGTATGATCGATGGAGAGATTCTGCCAACTGGACTGTCAATGGCGCGGCGACCGATTCCTATCCGCAGACTGCCGACGACACGGCGACATTCAACGATGCAGTCACGCTTGACGTCGGAGAGGAGAACATCGTCGGCAAGCTCATTCTCAACGCGGATCTCACCCACAACCGCGACAAATGGCTCACCATCGGCGGCGTCGAGGGCACGGGCAAGCTCATCCTCAAGAACCGCGGCCGCCTCCGCAACATAAACGGAACGGCCGTCGAATTCAACAACGACATCGAAATCGTCTCTCCCGACGGAACGGACTGGGACCATCGCGAGGCCATGCCGTGGATCCAAGGCAACGGTGCCAATTTCGATGTCAAGGGTAGGCTTTATGGCGACGGCCATGTGTTCTTTACGATGGCTGGATATTTTGGCGTTCGGCTCTACGGCGACAACTCAGGATTCTCCGGTACGATACATGTCGACTCGAACAGCAGCAACCGCATGAAGTTCGGCGAGGCGCAGTCGGGTTTTGCCAACGGCAAGTTGATGCTATATGGTAGTGTAAATGACAACGGCACGATGCTGTTTTCCAATGGGATAATCCATTTCGGTTCCATCTACACGAAAGACTATGCGACGGGTGCGAAGTTCAGAAGCATCAACAACGACAATACGCTTATCGTCGGCAACCTCAATAGCCCAGACGACCGCATTACCCTTGGCATGGGAGACGACGCAAACACCAAGGCAAAGATCGTCAAGGTCGGCACCGGCACGCTTGAACTTGGACCCACGCGTCACAGAAACGGCACCATCATTTCGAACGGCACGATCCGCGTGACCCACCCAGACGGAATCTGCCATAAGGATTCCAGCCTTGTCTTCGACGGTGGTACGCTTCAGTATGGCGTCAATCCGCTTGACGAGAACAATCCTGTGACGAAGGACGTGTCGGCCTATGTCAAGGGTTCGTCAGGGTTTATCTCGGTAGACACCGATGGACACGACATTACCTGGGCCAACGGCGCGATGTACAATAACAACACCGGTGCGAAGGGCTTTGTCAAGAAGGGCGAGGGAACGCTTGAGCTTTCCGGCTCCAACCGCGACGGCACATGGAACTTCTTCTCTGACGAAACCAAGACCAACATCATTGAAGGTGGAACCTTGGCGATCAGGAATGCCAAGTACAACTCGCGCTTCACGCTTGCCTCGACCATTCTCGGTACGGGAACACTTAAGATTTGCTCCGAGGAGGCAAACGGCGGCGTCTGGCTGCAGGGTACGGAGGCGCTTGCCGATTTCGAGGGGACGCTCGATTGGGCAAATGAGCTTTCCGAGAGAGTCGAAGGCGGGACGGCCTATGCGTCGGGCTTTAGGATGGCCGACCATATCAATTTCGAAATGCCGAAGGCCAAGATGATTGTTTCGGGCAATCCGGCCGAGCCGACCAACATCATGAAGGGCGAAACGGAGTGGAATCCCGCTGCCGCCCACGTAACGGTTGGCGCGTATGAGCATCTTCACCCCAATGCGCAGGTCTATGTTGAACGGTCGGCCTGGACTCTCAACATTCTTGGAACAGCTGGCGACAGCTACTTGAACGGCGTGTTCACGGGCGATGCCGTCCATATCCTCAAGACCGGCGCGGGCAAGCTGACGATGGGGCCGGACTTCGCGGCGCCAGAAGGCTCGACGATCAATGTCAACGAGGGTGCGTTTGCGATGGATGCTGGAATGACGGTTGCCGATCTTCCGTCTTGTCTGACCATTGCTAACGGCGTGAAGTTCACAGGCGATGGCGTGTTTGGCGATGTTGATCTCTCGGTCAACGACGTTGTTGCGCCGGCGCTTACGGCCGAGACAGACAAGACGACCGAGTTTACGCTGCTTACAGCCACTTCCATCACTGGCACGAGCGCGACAATGACCGCGCTTCTCAAAACAGTCAACGCCGATGACGCGCACGGCAAGTGGGTGGTGACCAAGGTCGACAACGGCGACGGCACGGTGACGCTGAAGTGCGGCTATCGCAAGACCGGTCTGACCATCATCCTCCGCTAACGGGGTGTTCGTCGTGCGACGCCTCCTGATTCTGGCGTTGGTGCTGAAGGTGTCCGCGGCCGTCGCCGCGGGCACCTCGCTCGTTTCGCCGACCGGCGACGTCTATGAAGTCGAGTTCCGCTTTCGCGCCGACGTGCTTGCCGATGGCGCGGCGGACGACCCGGAAGGGATTGCCGCGCTGCGTCCCGCACGGCTCGCCTCGGGCGAGGCCGGGTTCCTCGTCTGGGGCAACGGCGCGTGGCAGGAAGTCCGGGGCGACGGAATCGCGCCCGCGTCGAACGAATGGATGCAGGCCAAGTTCGTCGTGCGCACGTTCGACGGCGAAAAGCTCGTGAGCTACCTCGTCCGGTCGGGCACCGATGACGTCCGGCTCCAGACGGCGAGCGGGCAGGGCTGGTTCCGCGCCTTTGCCGCCGCGCTCGCGCCCGCGCTGGTATTCGACGGCGCCGGTGAGGGTGAGGTGCTGACGTCGGCTGCCGAGGAAAGCGGCGAAACGTTTGCGCTGGATCTGTCGCACCCGACGGCGGATGTCGCGCTTGCGCCCGCGCTGCCGCCGTTTTTCGCCGCGCAGGGCTTTGCCGTCACGTGGCAGCGCGCGGGATGGGACAAGTCGTACGCGGCGGAGCCCGTCGCGACTGTGGCCTCCTACACGCCGACGGCGGCGGACTACGGCCACTGGCTGCGCTTCACCGTGTCGGACGGCGGCGCGGCGCTTTTGACGCGCGAGCTCTACTTCTCGAAACTGCCGGTCTGCTACATCACGACGGATGACGGGGCGTTTCCTTCGGCGCAGAAGGAGAAGCACGACGGCTGGCTTCGGATTCAGGGCAACGCCGACTGCCAGGAGCCGTACAACGGCCGGGCGACGGTCAATGTGCGCGGCAATACGTCGGCGGGGTATGCGAAGAAACCCTACAAGCTCAAGCTCGACAAGAAGGCGTCGCCGTTCGGCCTCGGGTCGTCCAAGTCGAAGCACTGGGTGCTCTTGGCGAACATGCCCGACATGTCGAACATGCGCAACAAGCTCGCGTACGATTTCGCCGCGTCCATCGGCGTGCTTGCGATGGAGTCGACGTGGGTCGATGTTGTCGTGAACGGCCGCTTCGACGGACTCTATCAGTTCTGTGAGCATATCCGCATCGCGGACGACCGTGTGAACGTTTTCGACTGGGAAGGGTATGCCGAGGAGAACGGCCACGCGGCGGAGGATTTGTCGTGGATCGATCCGGCGACGGTCGACATCAACGGCGGCTGGGTGTTCGAGTTCTCGACCGAGATGGATGAAGTCTCGCGCTTTACGGTGACGTCCGGCAGGCTCGAAATGAAGACGATGGTCAACGCGCCGGAGTACCTGAAGACCAACAAGTCGATGTACGATGCTTCGCGCAGCTGGCTGCAGAATTATTTTGATGCCTGCACATCGCCGACGCGGCGTTCGAAGGAAGGGCTGCACTATTCGGCCTACTGCGACGTTGATTCGATGGTCGGCTATTTCCTCGTGCAGGAGCTGTTCGGCAATCAGGATGCCGGAGCGAAGAGCCGCTATGCCTACAAGGACATCGGCCGGAAGCTCTTCTGGGGGCCGGTCTGGGATTTCGACCATGCGGCCGGCACGACGAACATGCAGCAGCCCTCGCCGGAACGCTGGCACGCGGCGCAGGGCTCGATATATGGCGAATGGCTTTCCGACTACCGCTTTGCGCGCCGCGCCCGGGCCCAGTATCTTGCGGTGCGCGGCCGATATGCCGCGCTCGCCGCAGACGGCGGCCTGATCGACGGCTACAGCGCGTATCTCTGCGAATCGGCCGCCGCCAACGACGCGCGCTGGCCGCAGGCACGCACCTTTGCGCAGGATGTTGCCGTGCTGAAGGATTTTATCATCCGCCATTGCGCGTGGCTGGATGCGCAGTTTGCAACGATTCCGACCTTGATGGAGTCGATTCGCTGCGATGCGCAGACCAGCCCTTGGGATGGCACGATCCTGCCCGAGCCCTTGCGGATCTCCATCCGGTAGCCCCCTCTCCTGCCAGCCCGTAAAGGGCTGGCAGGCAGGTTGATAACGCTAGCCCAAAGGCTAGGCCTAAACCCGACCAACCTGGTTGCCAGCCCTTTACGGGCTGGCAACACCAAGGGCTGGCAGGCAGGTTGATAGCGCCAGCCAAGAACCTGGGCCTTAGCCAGATCAACCTGGTTGCCAGCCCTTTACGGGCTGGCAACACCAAGGGCTGGCAGGCAGGTTGATAACGCTAGCCAAGAACCTGGGCCTTAGCCAGATCAACCTGGTTGCCAGCCCTTTACGGGCTGGCAACACTAAGGGCTGGCAACACTAAGGGCTGGCAACTAAGGATGGCCCCCATAGACAACCCGCCCATCCTTCCACTGAACATAGACGGCCTTGCCCTCTGCCGCGGCGCGGGCGAGCGCGGCGGCGATGAAGTTGAGATCCACAAGCTCGCTGCGGCTCGGCGCGGCCGCCGGGTCGGGCATGCGCGAGAGCACGAGCAGTCTTTTCTTCGCAAAGAGCAGCGGTTCGTCGCCGTGCGGGCGATAGGCCAGTTCCATGAAGGTCGAGATCAGCCGGATGAACGGCACGTCTTCTTGCGCGGCGAGCGCCTTCATCACGGCGCGCTCGCCCGGCGAGAAAAAGGTCGAGAGATAGACATAGCCTTTTCCCAGCGCGCCCCTGACGCAGTAATCGACGACGCGCGGCAGTTCGCACGCCGGCACCTTTTGCGAAATGCGCAGCGACACCAGCCGCGGCGCATCGAGCAGCGCCGTCGCGCCGACGGCCCGCCAGAAGTCGTCGCCGCCGATCGGCAGCAGGAAGGGCTCGATCACATGCATCAGCGAGCGGTCGACGTGCATGAGCCACGATTTGAGGGCGTTGTTTCGGATGTAGGCGTCGACCGTCCGGTTGGCGTGCTCCGAAGGGCAGATGATGTCGTGATAGCGCGGGTGCCAGATCGACGGCGCATGGCCGGCGACAAGCCAATGGGTGCGCTGCTTCACGCGGCCGACGAAGCGCCCGATCTGCGCCAGTGCGTCGCGGCGGCCGGCGGGCCAGGTGAGGCGCAGATGGAGGTGGTCGGGCATGACCTCGAAGGCCCGCACCTGGATGAAGCCGCCGAAGTGGGCTTGCGCCTCTTCGATGGCCGCGACGGCGGCCTCGCCCGCCGCCGAGCGCACCACCCGATCATGATCGACCCGGCCAAAAAGGGGCCGCCGTGGCTCGAGGGTGGTCGTAATCATCATCGACCCGCCGCGCGAGTAGTCGTAGTTGCCAAGGCGCCGTAGGGTATGGTGGGGCATGGAAGAAAGTATATCATATCCTGCCAGCCCTCACCTGCCAGCCCGTAAAGGGCTGGCAGGCAGGTTGATAGCGCCAGCCAATAACTTAGGCCTCAACCCGACCAACCTGGTTGCCAGCCCTTTACGGGCTGGCAACACTAAGGGCTGGCAGGCAGGTTGATAACGCCAGCCAAGAACCTGGGCCTTAGCCAGATCAACCTGGTTGCCAGCCCTTTACGGGCTGGCAACACCAAATCCCCTATTTGGGGGAGTTGCCGCCGGCTCGGAATGATGATAGACTATGGACGCACATGAAAAAAACTGTTCTGATCCTGATGGGCGCGGTGGCCGCGCTGACCGCGTGTGCCGCACCTGTCGTGCGGCTCCTGCCGGGGCCGTTCCTCGACAACCTGAAGCGCGAGCGCGCCGTCATGGAAGCGCTCGATCCGCTGAACCTCACCTGGATGTTCCGCGTGACGGCCGGGCTCGATGACCTTTCAAACACAAATTTCGTCCAGCGTCTCGGCGGCTGGGAAAGGCCCGAGATGGAGCTGCGCGGCCATACGCTCGGGCACTGGCTCTCCGGCATGGCCGCGCTCAATGAGGCGACGGGCGACGAAACGCTCAAAGCCCGCGCCGCGCGCGCGATCCACGAGCTGAAGCGCTGCCAGGATGCGATCGGCACCGGCTGGGTCGGCGCGTTCCCTTCCTCCGACATCGACCGCATTATCGCCGGCGCGCGCGTGTGGGCGCCGTGGTACGTGCAGCACAAGATCCTGCAGGGCCTTGTCGATCAGGCCGAAATCTGCGGCAGCGAGGAAGCATTCGCGGTCGCGCGCCGCTTCGGCGACTGGACGGCCGACAAGGTGCTGTCGCTCGCGCCCGAACAGGCGGCCACGATGCGCCGGCGCGAGTTCGGCGGCATCGCCGAATCGCTTCTCAACCTCTCGCGCCTCGTACGCGCGCGCGGTGACGCTGCGCGCGCCGACCGGCTCGTTCAGGCGGCCGGCGTCTTCTATCATCCCGAGGTGCTCGATCCGCTCAAGGCGCACCGCGACGAGCTGAACGGGAAGCACGCCAACACGCTCATCCCCAAGGTCATCGGCGAGATGCGCCGCTGGGAGCTGACGGGCGACGCGGCGGCGCGCGATCTCGCCGAGTTCTTCTGGGAGACGGTCGTCGGTCACTACCTCTACGCGCCCGGCTGCGTCTCGACGAAGGAAGCGTTCCGAGGACCGGATCGCCAGGGCGCGAACCTGACCGGCTTTACCGGCGAGACGTGCTGCACCTACAATCTGCTCAAGCTCTCGCGCCAGCTCTTCGAGGCCGAGCCGCGCGCCGCGCTCGCCGACTATCAGGAGCGCGCGCTCTGGAACCACATCCTCGCGCAGCCGGAGCCGGGCGACGGCCGCGTGACGTATTTCCTGCCGCTCATGACGGGCGCGTACAAGCTCCAGAACCGCGCGAACGATTCGTTCTGGTGCTGCCAGGCGAGCGCGATGGAAAGCCACGCGAAACCGGGGCGGCTCATCTATTCGCGGCGCGGCGACACGCTCTACGTCAACCAGTTCATCGCGAGCACCTACGACGACGGCGAACTGGCCGTGCGCCTCGAAACCGACTTTCCGACGCACGAACGCGCGCGCCTCGTCGTGACGCGCGGCCGGGGGCGCGTCGCCATCCGGCGGCCGTTCTGGGCGACCGGCGCGGCCGCGTCGCGCTACGAGGTCCGCGACGTGGCGGCGGGCGAGACGGTCGACATCGACCTGCCGTGCCGTCTGCGCACCGAGGCGACGCCTGATCGGCCCGCGCGCACGGCCGTCTTCTACGGGCCGATCCTGCTCGCGGGGCGGCTCGGCACCGAGGGCGTGGCGCCCGACGACATCCGCGCGCTCGACTACTACGAGCACGACTACAAGGTTCCGGCGCATCTGGCGCATGTCGCGCTGGAGCCGTTTGACGGCTGGACGCGCCTCGCGAAACCGCCGCCGCACAAAAAGGTGTGGGACGACGCCTCGCATCCGGCCGAGCCGTACTGGGGCGAGCCGAATTTCCGCACGCCGGCGGGGATCGTTGTCGCGCCGCTCTGGACGATCCACGGCGAGCGGTATGTGGTGTACTGGAATTGAGGTTGAGCTGGAGGAGCGGAATGAAGAAGAAATTCGGAGCTGTGCTCTGCCTTGTGTGGGGCGTGCTGGCGCTGGCCGCGCCGGCGCGGACGTTCGTGCATCCCGGCGTCGCCGAGAGCGCGGCCGACATCGCCCGCGCGCGGCAGATGATCGCCGAGCAGCGCGAACCGTGGTACGGGTGCTTCAAGGCGCTGGAAAGCTGCTGGAGCGCCGATCCCGATCAGCGCGTGCCGGACTATCCGACGGTGCTCGAATCGTCGCGCTGCAACGCGACGATCGGCCAGGCCGGCCGCCGCGCGCACGACCTCGCGCTCATGTACCGCCTCACGGACGACGTGCGCTACGCGAAAAAGGCCGTCGAATTCCTGAACGCGAGTTCGCACTACACGGAGCTGAAGGACGTCGGCACCGGGCCGCTCGACTTCGGCAAGATCTACCTCCTCGTCAGCGCGGCGGAGCTGCTCCGCTTCGATCCGAACTGGGAGAAGGCGGACAAGGTGCGCTTCGCGAAGATGCTGCGCGACGTCTTCTATCCGCAGATCCGGAACGGCGACATCGCGCGCTTCGGCAACCAGGGGCTCTTCGCCTACCGCGGCGCGCTCGCCATCGCGATCTTCCTCAACGACGAGGTGAAGTACGACCGCATCTGGCGCTACCTGAACGGCCTGCCGCACCGCGCCGACCAGGAGCCGTTCGCGTCGGGTCCGGCGCGCGCCGATGACGTGCCGATGCAGACGTCGGAATTCCAGCTCGACTACCGCCTGCGCGGGCATGACGACACGGTGCCGGACTACGGCTACGACGAGGTGCTCGCGCACTACATCTACGCGAACGGCCAGTCGCAGGAGGCGAGCCGCGACCAGGGCCATGCCGCGTGCGGCGTCTTCCTGTACGTCGATCTCGCGGAAATGTTCCGGATGCAGGGCGACGACCTCTACCGCGCGTGCGACAACCGCATCCTGACGGGTCTCGCGTGGCTCATCCGCTTCAATTCCGGCGGCTGGACGCCCGCCGGCTACACGGATGACGAGCGCGCGGCGACGTTCGCGAACGGGCTCTTCTACCGTGCGCGTCACCGCTCCGGGCGCTGGCGGTCGCTCCAGCCCAATCCGTGGCCGGGGCCGAATTTCGGCGGGCCCGGCGCGCCGCGCGAATGCGCCTACGCCTGTTACCGGCGCGTCAAGGGCGCGGACCGCGAGCAGCTCGCGTGGCTCAAGCGCGCGCGCGACGAGCAGAACGCCGCGAACGGCGGCTTCGAGACGTGGGGCGCGTCGCCGAACTGGTTCTACGAATGGGCCGGCTGGGGCACGCTCATGAAGCGCCGCGAGTGACGAGATGTGATATACTATCGGGGCAATGGAAGAAAAACAGATCAACCGCGTGACGAGGTGGACGCAGAAACTCCTCGATCTCTCGCTCCGCAACCGCCTGCTGAACGCCCGCGACTCCAAGCAGCTGCTGCCGCTCCAGGGTGCGGATATCGCCGCACTTGAAGACAAGCTCGCCGCCGACCGCCCCGTCGCGATCGAAAGCGCGGATGCCGTGCAGAAGCCGTCCGACGTGCTCCGCACGACGCTGCCCGCCGCCGAGACCGCGCGCCGCCTCCGCGAGCTCTTCCGCCTCGCCAAGACGGAGCTGGAGGAAAGCGGCGTCAACGCGCTCTTCCTCGCGCTCGGCTTCCTCTCGTGGCGTTCGAAGGGCGCGAACGCGAAGGACTGCCGCGCGCCGATTTTGCTCATGCCCGTCCGCCTCACGCGCAAGAACGTCCGCGAAGGCTACGTCCTCTCGCGCCTGGACGAGGACACGGAACTCAACGCGACGCTCGTCGAGTTTCTCAAGACCGAGTTCGGCGTGAAGATCGACGGGCTCGATCCGCTCCCCGAAGACGATTCCGGCGTCGCTGTCGCGAAGGTTCTGGAGACGTTCCGCGCGGCGGTGAAGGCGTTTCCCGACTGGGCGGTCGAGGACGGCGCGGCGCTCGGAAACTTCTCGTTCGGCAAGTTCGTGATGTGGAAGGACCTCTCCGCGCGCGCCGACCGGCTTGCGGCGCATCCGTTCGTCGCGCACCTGATGAAAGGCGGCGGCGACTACGATGACGGCGTCGCGGTGTTTCCGCCGGAGGAAGTCGGCGCACACGTCAAATACGGCGAACTCTTCACGCCGCTTTCCGCCGACTCGTCCCAGCTCGCCGCCGTTCTCTACTCGGCGATGGGCAAGTCGTTCGTCCTGCACGGTCCGCCCGGCACCGGCAAGTCGCAGACGATCACCAATCTCATCGCGCACAACCTCGCGCACGGACGCAAGGTGCTCTTCGTCTCGGAGAAAAAGGCCGCGCTCGATGTCGTCCACCGCCGGCTCGAAAAGATCGGCCTCAAGCCGTTCTGCCTGGAGCTGCATTCGAACAAGTCCGGCAAGACGGACGTCCTCGCGCAGTTCAAGGAGGCGCTCGACTATGTCGACAGGGGAACGCCCAAGGAATGGCAGCGCACCGTCGACCAGATTTCCACCTACCGCGCCGAGCTCGACGCGGTCGTCGCCGCGCTGCACAAACGACAGAAAAACGGACTCACCGCCTACGACTGCTTTGCGTCGAAGATCGCATCCGGGCCGAAAACCCTGCCGATTGACGAGGCGGGGCTGAAGTGTTGCGACTGGGACGAAGAGCGCATCGAGGCGACGCGCGAAGCGGTGCGTACGCTGGTTGCCGACTCGCGGGGGACGACACCTGACGTGTTGAATGCGCTGGGCGTCATCAAGCCCTTTGCCTGGACGCCGGAGGCTGAACGCGCTGTCACGGAGCGTTTGCGCAAGCTGCTGGCGAAGCCGAAAATCGTACGGGCCGTTGCCGCGTTCTTCCAGGGATATGGATTTGCGGGTTTTCGCAAGGACTTTGCCGCACGGCTTGAAAAGGCCGTCGCCGCGATGCCCGAATCGCGCGGCGCAATGCGGTGGAACGCATCGTGGGATGAACTAGCCAAGAAGGTCGGCCCCGCGTTTGTCGATTCGCTTTCAGAGGCGATTTTCCATGCGCTGAACAAGGCGCGCGGAATCGACGAGACCGGCGCGGGCGAGTTCTTCGATGAAATCGACCCCTCGCAGGCGGTCGAAGTCTTCGACCGCTCGTTCGCGGAGGCGACGCTGAACGAGATTCTGCGCGTCGAGCTGTCGCTCGCGTCGTTCGCGGGGCTCAAGCGCGAGGAGCAGATCGTGGCGTTCCGCCGCCTGGACGCGGAATACGCGGAGCTCGCGAAGCACGCCGTGCGCGCGCGGCTGGCGGAGCGTCTGCCGCTCGGACGCCTCGGCGACTGCCCGGACGGCTGCGAGCTCGGCATCATCCGCCGCGAGTGCGCAAAGAAGTCGCGCCAGAAGCCGATCCGCCAGCTGCTCGCCGAGGCGCACGGGATGATCGGACGCCTCAAGCCGTGCTTCCTGATGAGTCCGCTCTCGGTCGCGCAGTATCTGCCCGCCGAAGCGTCGTTCGATCTCGTCGTGTTCGACGAGGCGTCGCAGATTCCGGTGTGGGACGCGATCGGCGTCATCGCGCGCGCGAAGCAGTGCGTCGTGGTGGGCGATCCGAAGCAGATGCCGCCGACGAACTTCTTCCAGAAGGGCGAGACGGCCGAAGGCGACGAGGAGGGCGAGGAGGATCTTGAAAGCATCCTCGACGAATGTCTTGCGGCGGGGCTCCACTCCGCCTACCTGAGCTGGCACTACAGAAGCCGCCACGAATCGCTGATCTCGTTCTCGAACCACAACTACTACGGTGACCGTCTCTGCACGTTCCCCGCCGCGCGCACGACGCCGCGCCTCGGTGTCGCGTACCGTTACGTTGCGAACGGCGTCTACGACGCGAAGGCGAGCCGCACGAACCGCGCGGAGGCGGAGGCGCTCGTGGACTACGTGTTCGAGAAGTTGGCGGATCCGTCGTGGAAGCGCCGCAGCGCCGGCGTCGTCACGTTCTCGATGGCGCAGAAGAATCTGATCGAAGACCTCTTCGAAGAGCGCCGCGCGGCGAATCCGCAGTTCGAGGACTTCTTCACGGACGCGGGCGAGGAGCCGTTCTTCGTCAAGAACCTCGAAAACGTGCAGGGCGACGAACGGGACGTGATTCTCTTCTCGGTCGGCTACGCGAAGGGTCCGGACGGAAAGTTCCTCATGAACTTCGGGCCGCTCAACCGCTCCGGCGGCGAGCGCCGTCTCAACGTCGCCGTCACGCGCGCGAAGGAGCAGGTCGTCGTCTTTGCGTCGTGCAAGGGCGCGGAGATCGACCTGAACCGCACGCAGGCCGTCGGCGCGGCGCATTTGAAGGCGTTTCTTGAATACGCGGAGCGCGGCGGAAGCGCCGCGGCGGACGACGGCGCGGGCCGGCGGCGCGACCGCTTCGCGGACGAGGTGGGCGCGTTCCTGAAGGAGAAGGGATTTGCCGTCGAGCGGAACGTCGGCTGCTCGGGTTCTCGCATCGACCTCGGCGTGAAGGACGCGTCGCGCACGGATGCGTATCTCGCGGCCATCGAATGCGACGGCGAATCGTATGCGTCCGCGCTCACGGCGCGCGACCGCGACGAGCTGCGCTCATCCGTGCTCCGGTCGCTCGGCTGGAACGTCGTCCACGTGTGGGCCGCCGACTGGGCGCTGGACCGCGCGCGCGCCGAAGAGCGGCTGATGAAGGAGCTGGACGAGATCCGGCACGCGCCCGACGGACGGCTGCCCCAGCCGAGCTTCACGCCCGAGGTGACGTTCGCGCGCCGCCGTGCGGCGAGCGCATATCCCCCGGCCGAAGGCTGCCGCGCAGCGGGCTCAATGCGGGGTGCAGAAGTGCCGCGCACCGATCTCGACAAGGTTTCGAACGACGATCTGCGTGCCAAGATGGCGGAGGTCGAACGCGACCTGGGGCGCTGCGACGCCGACACGCTCTACCGCGAGACGGCGCGCCGCTTCGGCTACAAGACGCTCTCGCCCAAGGCCCGCCAGCGGCTCGACGGCATCCGGCGCTATTGACGGCGCGCGCGGCGGTTCGGCGGGCGCTGCCGCAGCGATTCCGCGCGGCGTTCGCGCGCCTTTCGGATCTCTTCGACGGCGGCCTGCATCGAGGCGTCGTCCGGGAACCGGTCGGCCAGCCGCTGCGCGATCTCCTCGGCGCGGCGGAGTTCCGTGTCGCGCGGATCCGCCTCGCTTCTGTCGAATTTCGTCATTGCCTCCACGAGCGACCACGACGCGCGCGCGGCCTCCCGGTGGACCGCCTCCAGCGACCGCGCCGTGCGCAGATAGCCGATGGCGAGCGCCGCGACGAAACCGGCGAGCGAAAGCGCTGCGGCCAACGTGCCGACGGCCGCCGCAGGATTCCGTCGCGCGAAGAGGACAAGCCGGCGCACGGGCGACGGCGGACGGGCCGCCACCGGCCGGCGTGCAAGAAAGCGGCGCAGATCGTCGCACAGCGCGGTCATGTCGTTGTAGCGTTTTCCGGGCGATTCCGCCGCCGCCTTCGCGCAGATGGCCGCCAGGTCGGCCGGCACGCCGTGTTGGCCGAGACTGCCCGCCGCCCGTTCCGTAAGCGTCCGGCCGAGCGCATACTGGTCGGACTTTTCCGTCGCCGCGCCGCCGGCGAGGACTTCAGGCGCCAGATAGCCGGCCGTGCCGCCGCGCGGGGCGCGCGACGCGGCGAGGCAGGCGAGCCCGAAGTCGCCGAGCTGGACGGAGCCGTCCGCACGCAGGAAGATGTTGGACGGTTTCACGTCGCGGTGGAGGATCCCGCACGCGTGCGCGTAGGCGAGCGCCTCGGCGACGGCGATGCCGAAGCGCGCGAGTTCATCTGCGGAACGGGATGTGTGACGGTCGGCGCTTTCGCCGTCGGCCAGTTCCATCGCCATCCAGAGAAAATCGCCTGCGCGCCCGGCGGCGTAGGCCTGGACGATGTTCGGATGGTGCAGGCGCGCGACCGTGCGCGCCTCTTCGGGGACGTCTGCGCCGCCGGCGGCCCGGATGAGCTTGACGGCCACGCGCCGTCCGAGCGAAATCTGCTCCGCCGTGTAGACGGAGCCCATGCCGCCGCTGCCGATCCGGTCGAGCAGCCGGAAGTCCTCGGCCGTCAGATCGGGGCGCGCGTCGTCGTCGATCGCGCCGCCGCGTCCGCCCAGTTCGTCCAGCTCGGCCGCGAGCGCCTTCAGGTCGTCCGTCATGGCGCGCGCCTCCCGCCGTCGCCGAAGCACGACATCGCCTCCAGCGCCTTCTGGAGGCGTTCGAGGGCGCGCACATGGCGGATCGACGCGGCCTTGGGCGCGATGCCGAGCGCGGCGGCGCAGTCGGTGTTGGTCAGTCCGTCGAAATGCCGGAGCGTCAGGATCGCGCGGTCGTTCGGCGGCAGCGTCGCGAGGGCGCGCCGCAGGAGGGCGTGGCGCTCGTTCCGGTCGACGCGCGAGACCGGCGTCGTGACGTCGGCGGGTCGGTCGGCGAGGATTTCGTCCGCGTCGTCGCCCGTCGTCTCGCGGCAGGCGTCGCGCGCCGCCGCGCCGAGATGGCGGCGTTCCGCGTCGACGAGCGTCTGCAAAAGGAGCGTGCGCAGCTTGACGTAGATCGGCACGTCGCGATGGTCGGCGAGATAGCCCAGGCGCTGCGCGGCCGCGCTATACGTCTGCTGCACGATGTCTTCCGGCGAGAGGCGGCGCCGGAGGAGGGGGTTCAGCCGCCGTTCCGCCACGGCGAGCAGGCGTTCGCGGTGTTCGGCGAACGCTGCGGCGAGTTCGTGCGGCGTGACGGTTCCTTCCATGCCGTGTATTTTAGCATTTGTCCCCGCATCCTGCAACGGTTCAAAAAAAGCTGTAGATTCTGCGGCGGGATTGCGTTCTTACAGATGGAAGGAGATGTACACATGAAGAAACTGATGCTGACTGTCGCCGCCGCCACCGCCTGTGCGGTCGCCGGCGCCGTGATGAACACCTGCCGGGACGGGATGTGCCGGCTGCCCGCCGCGCCCGCCGAGGCGACGTTCGACGTGCTTTCGCCCGTCCCCGAGACGGCGGTCGAGACGGTCGCGCAGGGGCCGCGCCTCGCGTCGCTCGACGGCAAGACGATCGCCCTTGTCGGCGGCAGCTTCATGGCGTCCGTCACGCACAGCGAGCTCAGGAACCTCATCCTGAAGGAGTTTCCGACCGCCACGGTCTACCTGCTGAACGAAATCGGTTCGGCGGGGGCGTATCCGCGCCCCGGCGTCGTCCGGCGCGAGAAGGACGAGTTCCAGCGGAAGCTGAAGGAATTCAAGGTGGACGCGGTCATCTCCGGCAACGGCGGCTGCGGACTCTGCACGCCGAAGGAGACGGGTTCGTGCATCGCCGCCGAAGTCCTCGGCATCCCGTCCGTGATGATCGCGGGCCCGGGCTTCGTCCAGCAGGCGCAGGCCACGGCGCGCGCGGCGGGCCTTATGAACCTCGCGGTCGCGGAGTATCCGGGTTCGTTCGCGTCGCACACGCGCGAGGAGCTGGTCGAAAACACGCGCCAGGTCCTCTGGCCCGCCGTCAAGAAGGCCCTCACCGAGCCGATCATCGCAGCCGAGCGGGCCGCCGGCGAAGCGCCCGCGGCGGCGGACGGCGTCGTGCTCACCGGCACCTACGCCGAAATCCAGCGCGCGTTCCTCGATTCGGGCTGGACGGACGGCCTGCCGGTGACGCCGCCGACGGAAGACGCGGTCGCAGCGTTCCTGCGCTTCACCGATCTCGATCCCGATCACGCGCTCGGCGTCATTCCGCCCGCCCAGCGCGCGGTGACGGTGCGGCACGTGGCGGTGAACGGCGTGATGGCGGGCTGCCCGCCGGAGTTCATGCCGATCCTCCTCGCGTTCGCGGAGGCGATGAAGGCGGGCGACTTCCGCCGCACGCTCGTCTCGATGCACGCATGGACGCCGTACTGCTGGCTCAACGGGCCCGTCGCGCGCCAGCTCGGGTTCGATTCCGCGCAGGGCGAGATTTCCGAACCGAAGAACGCGGTGCTCGGCCGCTTCATCAACCTCGCGCTCGTCAACCTCGGCGGCTACCGCGTGAAGGAGAACCGCATGGGCACGTTCGGCTACCTGATGCCGTGGTGCCTCGTGGAGAACGACGCCGCGGCGATCGCGGTCGGCTGGAAGCCGTACCACCTGCAGCAGGGCTACGCGCTCAACGACTCGACGCTCTCGTGCGCGTCGGCGATCAACTGGGGCAACAACCTCGTGCCCGCGTCGTCCGATCCCGAGACGATCAAGGATATGATCGCGTGGGACGCCGTGGAGAAGCAGCAGATGGCCGTCGGCAGCGGCATGCCGCGCGTCTACCGCACGTTCCTCCTGACACCCGACGTCGCGCGCGATCTCGCGCAGAAATACGCATCCAAGGACGCCCTCGAAGCGGCGCTCGTCGAGGCCGCGCGCAATCCGCTCGGCGCGCGCGCCTACGCCAACTACTACGGCAATCCGGGCAGCGCGTTCGATCCCGCGACGTGTCCGCTCGCCCGCCAGGAGGCGGCGATCGCCCGGGCCGAGGGCGCGGCGGCGACCGCGACGCCGCCGTGGCTCGCGTGGACGGGCCTCCGGACGATGACGACCGTTCCCGTGATGCAGGAGGGCAAGAGCATCTTCCTCGTGACGGGCGATCCCGCGCGCAACAAGGAGCAGTGCCTGCCCGGCGGCGGCTCGGCGACGGTGAAGATCGTCCTGCCGGCGGCGTGGGACGCGCTGATGGCGGAGAAGGGGTATGCGCCGCTCGCGACCTTCCGGCTGACGAGCGACCTCGCGCCCGACGCGCCGCGGCCGAAGGTGCGCGGCTACGACCGCCCCGGCGTGCGCGCCGACCGCCAGCCGCGCGCGCGGCGCCGTCCGCTTGACGGCGGACGCGGTCTTTGATAGACTGATGGCAGAATGAAACGGACACGCAGCATCCTTGCGGCCGGATGGACCGCGCTCTGCCTGTCCGTCTGCGCCGACGGGACGTGGACGGACGCCGAGACCGTCACGGCGTATCTGACCACGACGCTTCACACGGCCGTCTCGGACGTCCGGGTCCATTCCTCCGATGAGGCGGCGGCGCTTGTCGACCGGTATTTTGCGCACGTGCCCGAAGCGCCGCACGCGGCGGCCCGGCCGGATCCGGCGCGCCGCCTGCAGCGGATGAAACATCTGCTGGAAAACGAATTCGCCTTCGTCTATTCGTTTTCGATCGCTGCGGACGATCTGACGGCCCTTGCCGGGGAAACCGCGCCCGATGCGTCCGTCTACGTGTTTCAGCCGCGCGTGTTCAGCGGAGCCGACATCTGCTCGTATCCGCCGCGCATCCTGATTGGACCGCGGCGGACGGACTGCGCCGAGTATGTCGTTCTGTCCAAGGCGGACGGGCGTGTTGTCGACTGCTTCATCAGAGGAATCGGAAACGGGCACAGCGAGGGTCAGCCGCTTCCGTTCAGAAATCGCAAGCTGGAGACGGAAGTCCGCGTTCCGTCGCTGGAGGCAAATGGGCGTCAGGATGAAGCGGAGCCGGAAGCCGTCGTCGTGGCGGATGTCGAAGGCGTGTTCTTCGATTCCATCCGCAACATGAATCCGTCCTGCGTCAAGGAGGTGGCGCCGACTTCATATACCTTGATCTCGCCCGTGGCGACCTACCGCGTGGAGCTTCTCGTCCGGCGGGTGGAAGAAGGAGCGTTCCCGTACGAGCGTCTGGCGTTTACCGTCGATCCGGTGCGCGATCTGATGCTCTGCGAGGTCTGGCCGTTCTATCGCGGCATGACGCTCGGCGTCGTGCTGTGCCGGATCGACGGCGCGCTGCGCGTCCGGCGCGTGGAACCCGTCCTCCCCTATCCGCCGTTCACGGCGTGCGCGCAGCTGTTTACGGATTCGCTGGTGCACCGCTACGATTCCTCCCGCAGTTCGCGCTTCGCGCTCAACGCGCGCGCGGCCGACCTGCGGCCCGGCGAGGTCGCGGCGTGTCTGGCCGTCCAGTACGGCGAGCACACGCTGGCCAAGTTCTTCGCGCCGCGCAACGGGATTACGGGGCGTTACGGCGATTTCCCCGATTATCAGGACGGCGCCACGGTCGAGGTCTGGACGGCATCCGAGGGGGCCGATCCGGACTACTGGCGGGACGCCTGGTTCGCGAGCCCGATGGATGAACCGTGTCTCTCGTCAGACGCGACTCAATCCTGCTCGGTCCGGAACGCCGAAGAAGGGCTGGACGACCTTGCGCGGCTGAAATTCCGATGGGGGCCGTGCCGCGTCGACAGTCGGATTTCCCACGCGCAGACGCTCGGCGATGTCGTTGTCCTGCTGGATGCGGCGGCGGTCTGCACCGGATGCGGACGGCGGCACGACAAGTTGACGGTGGAGACGTCGGTCGCCGCGCGTCGCGTGGTGATGAAGAAGCCGCTTTTCCCGCAGTCCGTCTTCGACGCGCTGGAGCAGGCCTGCGAACAGACCGGCTGCCGGTTCACGGTGGACGGAACGAACGTTGTCATTTCAGCGTCTCTCTCGGATACCGAACTCGCCGACGACTCGCTTCAGGGGCGGCTCCGCGTCCTGGAACGGGCCGGTTTCGCCTCTGTCGCGGGCGCGCAGTATGCGGACGTGTCGTTCTGGCGGCGTGACACGAAATCCGAAGCGGAGTCGCCGGTCGGCGAGCTGCCGATCCGGTTTTACAGCGGCGACTATGGACTGACGGGCGACGGCTGGATCCGCACGACGGCGGACGGCCGCCACGAGACGCTCGCGTTCGACAGCGCCTGGTGGCCGAGCGACGGCGCGGAAGGGTTCCGCGCGCCCGAAAAGGCGCGGCTGGCGCGCGACATCGCGAAGGTGCGCGCCTACCTGCGCGATGCCGCGGCCGATCCGGACGACTTTGAGCTGCGCCGGGACGCGGAAAAACGCGACCGCTTCGCGCTGGCGTTCGCGCTTCACGTCCATCAGGCCGGATCTGTCGAAGAGGCGCAGACGCTGTTCGACGCGCTCAAGCTGCGCCCCGGCGCGGAGCCGGATGCTTTCCATTCGCTCCTGTCCCGGATCAGGCGATTCAGGACGGAATATCCCGATTTTCCGACCTGGCTGGAGAAGTCGGTCGATCCGCGAACGAAAGGAGAGACTGCCGATGGTGAATAAAGTCAGGCCGGTCCGGCGGCTGTCCGCGCCGCGCTATCCCACGATCCACGAGATCGGACAGGCGGACCTGTCGCGCGTTCCGTCGCGCTGGGCGAACCTCAAATCCGTCGTCGCCTCGCTCGGCACGGCGGCGATGGCGCTCAAGTCGCTGGCGCAGGAGGCGCAGACGGCGGATGCGCCCGCCGCGCCTGTTGCCGAATCGCCGACGCGCGAAACCGAGGCCGTCCGGCAGACGGTCGACAAGGGGCCATTGACGGATGTCTGTCCGCTGGCCGCCGTGGCCGTTGCCGGCGAAGGGCGGGGCGGTTTCGGCTGCGTGGCCATCAATCCGCCGGTGATGCTCGCGGAGGCGGAGGCGCTGGAGATCATCGAGAAGGAATTCGTCAAGCGCGGCATCCGGCTGAAGGACTGTCCCGAACTGGACGGCGTGACGCTGCCGTCCGCCCCTGAAAAGAAGCGGCCCGTGATGCTCGACTTTGGAACGGAGAAGGGCGACATTCTGGTGGAATTCATCTCGCGCGGCGACGTGAAACGCTGGTCGCCGCCCGAGCATCCCTTGTACTTTTCGACGTTCAACGTCTACGACACCCGCGCGGCGGCGACGACTGCCGTGAACGCGATTGCGGCGCGGAAGGGCGGCGAGCCTGTGACGGTCGGCGTCTTGTACGATCCGTTCGTCTACGTGCCGAAAGACTGGCAGCCTTCCGACGCATCCGCCGACTCCGAGTCCGCGTGGCGTGCGCGCCAGGCGGAGGGGCGGCGCCTCGCCCGCGAACAGCTGACGGCGCAGATCGATGCGTTCTTCGACTACCTTGCCCGGACGGGAAAACTTCCGGCGCGCCGCGATGCACCTGACGCTTCATCTCACTGACCGCTGCAATCTCGCGTGCCGCTACTGCTACGCGCGGCACGGCACGCGCGACATGACGCTCGCGACCGCGCTCGCGGCGATCGACGAGTGCACGCGCGGCGAGGAGAATGCGGGGATCATCTTCTTCGGCGGCGAGCCGCTGCTGCGCGAAGACCTCATCTTCGACGTGATCGACGCGTGCGAACATCGCGCGCCGAACCGGTTCCACTACAAGGTGACGACGAACGGCACGCTCGTGACGGAGGCGTTCCTCGCGCGCGCGGCGGCCGTGCGGCTGCATGTGGCGGTGAGCTGCGACGGCACGCCGAAGACGCAGGACGCCCATCGCGTATCACCGTCGGGCGAAGGCTCGTCCGCGGCACTTCTGCCGCGGCTGAAGGCCGTGCTGGCGGCCCAGCCGTACGCGCCCGTGATGATGACGGTGAATCCCGACACGGCGGCCGATTTCGCCGGCAGCGTCCGCTTCCTCCGTGCGCTCGGCGCGTCCTATCTGATTTCCAGCGTGAACTTTCAGGCGGCGTGGACCGCGTCCGCCTGGCGCGCGCTCCGGCGCGCGTACAAAGAGCTCGCGGCCTGGTATCTCGATGCGTACCGCCATGAGGAGAAGATTTATTTCGCCGCGTTCGACAAGCGCATCGCGACGCGCATCTGGCCGGGACGCGGCGCGTCGTGCCAGCTGGGGCGCCGCCAGATTTCGGTCGCGCCCGACGGGACATACTATCCGTGCGTCCAGTTCGCCGGACATCCCGCATACGCGATCGGCCGCGTCGGCGAAGGGCTGGACGAAACGCGGCGCGGCTGCCTCTTCGCGCGCAACGAACGCGCGAAACCGTCGTGCGCGGGCTGTGCGCTGCTCGGGCGGTGCAACAACCGGTGCGGCTGCCTCAACTTCTCGACGACCGGCTCGCTCGACGCGGTGCCGCCGTTCTTCTGCGAACACGAGCGCTTTCTCATTCCGCTCGCGGACGCGCTCGCCGAGCGACTCTACGCCGAGCGCAACGCGTTGTTCATCCAGCGCCACTACAATCCGGCGTTCCCGGTCGCGTCGATTCTCGAAGACATGACGCGCTGACCGCGCCGGAGCCTTTGGCGATGCCCGCGCATCGCGGGTGCGCATTCAGCGAATGAAAACCGAGGTTATTCCATGGCGGCGGGGCGTGGCGGCGCGGGCAGCATTTTGATATACTACACATCTATGACATCGACGGTTTATATCGCGAAGAACGTGTATGGCGGCGACGGGCTGGGACGGCTCGGCGACGGGCGCGTCATCTTCGTGCCCGGCGCGTGGGCGGGCGAACAGGTCAAGGCCGAAATCATCGAGGAGAAGAAGCACTTCGTCAAGGCGCGCCTCGTCGAGGTGGTCGAGCCGAGCGCCGCGCGCGTGGAGCCGGGGCCGGTCGTGCCGGGCATGGTGTACGCGGGCCTCAGCGACACAGGCGAACTGAAGGCGAAGGACGCGCAGCTCAGGGAGTTTTTCGAGCGCGCGCGTCTGGTCGCGCCCCGCGCGGACGACGCCGCCCCGGCCGACCTGATCGCGAGCGCGGAGATGCCGGCGCACACCACCCGCTACCGCAACAAGGTCGTCTACCACTTTGCGCGCGCGGACGCGAAGGGCACGCGCTGGGTGATGGGCTACCGCCGGGAGCCGGGCCACGAGATCGTCGACGTGACCGACGATCCGCTGGCGCGGCCCGAGATCAACGCGAAGCTGCCCGACATCCGCAAGCAGGTCTTTGCGCTCCTGACGCAGGGCGCGGACGCGGTCCGGCGCTCGGTGGAGAAGGACGGGAACGTCACCGTCCGCTGGACGGCCCGCAGCGGCGTGCAGTGGTGGATCGGCCGCGCGAAACAGCCGGTCGTCCTGAAGGAAGTGACCTGCGGCAGGGTGTTCGAAGTGCCGGCGGACGGCTTCTACCAGGTCAATCCCGACGTCGGCGAGGAGCTGGCGAAGGCGGTCGTCGCCGAATTCCGCAAGGCGCCGACGGCGGAGATTCTCGATCTCTATTCGGGCGTGGGCGTGTTCGGGCTCTGCTGCGCGGCGGCGGAAAAGGACGTGCGCGTGACGGGCGTCGAGTCGGGCCGCCAGGCGGTGGAGTTCGCGCGCCGGAACGCGGCGGCGCAGGGCGTCGCCACGGCGCGGTTCTTCGCGGAGGAGGTCGGGCGCAGCACGCGCCGCCTGCGCCTCACGCGCGCGACGACGGTCATCGTCGATCCGCCGCGCGGCGGGATGGAGCCGAACGTGCCGCGCTGGCTGGCCGCGTCGGATGCGCCGCGCATCCTCTACGTCTCGTGCGATCCCGCGACGCTCGTGCGCGACCTGAAGACGCTGTGCGCGGTCAACTACGCCGTCGAGAGCGTCCGCTGGTTTAACATGTTCCCGCGCACGGCGCGGTTCGAGACGCTCGTCGTCCTGAAGCATCGATGAAGTTTCTCGTCCATACCTACGGCTGCCAGATGAACGTCCGCGATTCCGAGGCGGTCGAGGCGCTCATGCTGGCCGCGGGCCACGAAAAGGCGGCGAACGAGGACGAGGCGGAGGTCGTCATCGTCAACTCGTGCACCGTCCGGCAGAAGGCGGAGGAGAAGGCGGTCGGCAAGGCGGGCAACCTGATCGCCGCGAAGAAGATCACCGGCCTCATGGGCTGCGCCGTCAAGCGGATGGGCGCGGACGTCTTCAAGCGGCTGCCGAAGCTCGATTTCGCCGTCGCGCCGCGCGCGTTCGGCCTCATCCCGCGCATTCTCGCCGACGGGCGCTTCCCGCGCCTCGAGCTCGGCGACGACGTGGCGCCGGAAAGCCTGGCCGCGCACGTCGAAGGCGGCTGGCAGGCGTTCGTGACGGTGCTCCTCGGCTGCGACAACCGGTGCAGCTACTGCATCGTCCCCGACGTGCGCGGCCACGAGTATTCGCGGCCCGCGAAGGAAGTGATCGCCGAAGTCGCGGCGCTCGCGCGGCGCGGCGTGAAGGAAGTGTGCCTCTTGGGGCAGAGCGTGCTGCGCTACGGCATCCGCAACGCGGCGTGGGAGGCCGAACGCAGTTCGGCCGTCTCCACGAGAGAAGCGTTCCCGCGCCTCCTGCGCGCGCTCGCCGAGATCGACGGCATCGAACGCATCCGCTTCACGTCGGCGCATCCGAGCGGCTGCACCGATGAATTGATCCAGGTCTACCAGGACTGCCCGAAGGTCTGCCGCCACCTGCACCTGCCGGTGCAGTCGGGGAGCGACCGCATCCTGAAGGAGATGGGGCGGCGCTACACGCGCGCGGACTATCTCGCGGCCGTCCGCCGGCTGCGCGCGTTCGACCCGGAGTTCGCGGTCACGACGGACGTCATCGTCGGCTATCCCGGCGAGACGGCCGACGACTTCGAGGCGACGCGCTCCCTGATGGAGGAGGCGGGCTTCGACAACGCCTTCGTCTTCAAGTATTCGCCGCGGCCGGGCACGCGCGCGGCGCAGCTGCCGGACGACGTGCCGACGGCGGAGAAGGAGCGGCGCGACCAGGTGCTGCTGGCCGATCAGGAATCGCGCGGGCAGCGGCGCAACGACGCGCTCGTCGGGACGGTGCGCGAGGTGCTGGCGGAAGGGCCCTCGAAGCGCAATCCCGCGCGGTGGTCGGGGCGCGACGGCGGCAACCGGATCGTCGTGTGGGACCGCGCGGACGGCGCGCGCGCGCCCGCGCCGGGCGAACGCGTGCACCTGCGCATCACGGCCGCGCATCCGCAGATTTTAATAGGAGAACCGACATGAAAATCGCAATCTTGGGCGCCGCCGGGCGCATGGGACAGAAACTGATCGAGCTTGCCAGGGGCACGGAGCTGGAGGTCGTCGCCAAGGTCGACATCGCCGACGGCTACGACCGGACGTGGGGCGCGGGCGTCGAGGGCGTCATCGACTTCTCGTACCACACGGCGGTGCCGGACGGCGTCACGAAGGCGGCGGCGGAAGGGATCCCGTACGTGATCGGCACGACGGGCGTGACGGCGGAGGAGCAGAAGGCGGTGGACGCGGCCGCCGCGAAGATTCCCGTCGTGCAGTCGGGCAACTATTCGCTCGGCGTGAACCTCCTCCTCGAGCTCGTGCGCCAGACGGCGGCGACGCTGGGGCCGGACTACGACATCGAGATCACCGAGCTCCACCACCGCCACAAGAAGGACGCGCCGTCGGGCACGGCGCTGATGCTGGCGAAGAGCGCGGCGAAGGGGCGCGGCATCGCGCTGGACGGCGCGGCGGTCTACGGCCGCCGGGGCGACATCGGCGAGCGGCCCGTCGGCGAGATCGCGATCCACGCGCTGCGCGGCGGCTCGGTCGTCGGCGACCACACGGTCCTGTTCGCGGGCGAGCTCGAGCGCGTGGAGCTGACGCACAAGGCGCAGGACCGCGCGGCGTTCGCGGCGGGCGCGCTGAAGGCGCTCGCGTGGGCGCGCGGGCGGGCGCCCGGCCTCTACACGATGCGCGATGTGCTGGGCTTCGCGGAGGGCTGAGCGATGAAGAAACGGATCAATCTGCTGGCCGGGCTGGCCGTGCTGGCGGCGATTTTCGCGGCGCTGTGGTTCGTTCGCTTCCGCGGCGTCACGCACGAGCGGATCTACGACGTGGTGGTGGCGGAATCGGCCGACGTGAAGACGCAGATCGACGTGCGTTCGTCGGCCATCGACCGCAAGCTGGACCGGATCGAATCGAAGCTTGACCGGCTCCTCGAGCTCGCCGACCGCCCGCTGCCCGACAACCTCCGGAGGATCGAGCCATGACGCTGCCGCAGCGAATCGCCCACATCCTCAACCACGGGATGGCGGCTCTGCACCCGTGCGTCTACGGGGAGCTGAACGCGCGCGGCGCGATCGGCGAGATCGCCGCCGACCTCGAACGCGAGATCGCGCTTCTCTGCCCGGACCGCGACGCGAAGGAGATCGTCGCCGCGTTCGTGGCGCGGCTGCCGGAGGTGCGGCGGCTCGTCGAGACGGACGTGACGGCGGCCTACGAGGGCGACCCCGCCGCCACGAGCCGCATGGAGGTCGTCATGTCGTATCCGGGCCTCTACGCGGTGACGGTTCACCGCCTCGCGCACGAGCTCTACCGCCTGAAGGTGCCGATCATCCCGCGCGTGATGTCGGAGCTCGCGCACAGCAAGACGGGCATCGACATCCACCCCGGCGCGACGATCGGCGAGCGGTTCTTCATCGACCACGGCACGGGCGTCGTCATCGGCGAGACGTGCGTCATCGGGCGCAACGTCCGGCTCTACCAGGGCGTGACGCTCGGCGGCCTCTCGTTCGCGAAGGACGCGTCGGGCGCGCTCGTGAAGGGGCTCAAGCGCCATCCGAACATCGAGGACGACGTCGTCATCTACGCGAACGCGACGATCCTCGGCGGTGAGACGACGATCGGCGCGGGCAGCGAGATCGGCGGCAACGTCTGGCTGCACGCGAGCGTCCCGCCCAATTCGCGCGTCTACAACAATCAACCCGCGCCGGTCATCAAGACGCGATCGTCATGACGTTCGGCGCGGCACTCCTCCTGGCCGCCGTCACGGTCGGCACGTGGAACGGCGAATGGTTCCCGTCGGGGCGCGCCGAGCACCGCGGCACGCCGGAGGAGGAGGCGCGGACGATTGCGGCGGCGGGCGAGATGCTGCGCGCGGCGCTCGCGCAGGCGGATCCCGCCGGGACGAACGACCTCATCCTCTGCTTCAACGAGATGCGCGGGCCCAGGGCGACGGAGCGGCTCTGCGCGGCGACGGGGCGCACCAACCTGACCGTCGCCGTCATCACCGGCTACCGCCGCCGCGACCGCTTCGACATGCAGCAGGACGCCATCGCGACGACGCTGCCCGTCGCCGCGGCGAACTGGAGCCTCTGGAAGCACGCGAAGGGCGTCTATCCGCCGCGCGGCTACGCGCACGCCGAGATCGTGATCGCGCCCGCCGTCACCGCGACGGTCTATGCGGTGCACCTGAAGTCGAACTACGGCGCGACGACGGCCGAGATCGCGGAAGCGAACCGGAAAAAGCGCACGACCGCCATCCGCCAGCTGATCGACCAGGAGCGGCCCAGGCGCGGCCGGTACCGCGCGCCCGTCATCCTCGCGGGCGACTTCAACGCGGATGCGTGGAAGGGCGAGTTCGCGGACGAGGAGATTTTTGCCGCGCTCGCCGAGGCCCGTTTTGAGAACGTGCTGGCCGCGCTGCCTGCCGCACGGCGCGTGACCCACCCGGGGCGCGGCAAGTACGGCAACAGCGCGCTCGACTACATCTACCTGCGCGGGCTTGCACCGGCCGGCGCGCCGTGGACCGCGCCCGCCGACGGCCTTTCCGACCACAATCCCGTCTTCGTCACGCTCGACGTGCCGTAACGCGCGCGTGGCTCGACTTCAACGTCGCAAAACCGCCTCCGCTCCCTCCGCCGTTCTGCCGTCCTAGGCTTCTAGAATTCTAGGACTCTAGATAATCTAGATACACTCGTTGTCTTAGCCATAAGAAGTTCCGCATCGAATTTTCATTTGCCCTGCCCGGTGCCAAGCGGCGTCGGCAACAGACGACGC
>DJXI01000047.1 GCA_002449695.1 Verrucomicrobia bacterium UBA7008
CGCCGCCCTTTCGCGGGCAACGGTCAGATAGTATATCACATTCCGCACCCGCCCCGCAAGGGGGTATTTTAAACTTTTTTTGAGGCCCGGAAAATCCGGGGGCTCGGAGGCTTGGATTTCTAGTGCCTCTTCTTTCGCGTTCGCCGCAGACATCGCGATCACCTTGTGCGATCTCATCATCGAGACCGCCGTTTTCTCGGTCAACCTGGTTCCGCCGGAAAGCGGCAGCGAATCCACGAGGATCAACGTCGCGTGGCTATCCCGGACATTGGCCTTCGTCCGTTCGCGATAGTCCTGTGCAATGCTGCCGGCTGACGGACGCTCACGCATCTTGGCCCGATACTGCGCCGGAATCGTCCCGTCTTCCGCAATCCACCCATGCGGCGCCCATCCGCCGAACTCCAGGCCCAGCGCGACCGCCGCCTCCAGCGCACCGCGATCCACGCCCGTCTGCCCGCCGGAAACGATTTTGACATTTGTTGCCAAAACGATAATCTTCATCGCCTATATGCAGTAATATCCGCCCGTCTTGGGCGCACCTCGATACACAATCTTTTGAAGTCGTTTCAACTTGGCAATGGCACGTTCAATGGAAGCCTGACTCCCGCCAACAGCTTTCACAAGCGAAGGAGTCCTGATGCCTGGATTTCGCCTAATCTCTTCATACACATTGCTTACACCCTCACTTACTCCCTCATTTACTCCCTCATTTACTCCATCGCCCGCATGTTTTTCGGCGGACTTTCCAAATTTTACTACCTCACTGTCTATCGCATTATTCCTGTAGACGTTCATCCTGACGGCGAAACCGACATCCTCGATGGTGACTTTTTGCAAGCCATATTCCCCAAGAACGTCATTCACCCTCTTTAGTCCGCTTCCCCATTCCTCCATGAGCCGCATGTAGTTTAACGCCTTGGCAAGCGCCTCATTACGGATTTTCGAAAAGCCCGTCACCGCACGTTCGGCGGTCTGGCCTCTCGGCAGCCCACCGGGCGAAGTAATCTCCACACGATTATTATATCACGCCCTCCCTTTTGCCTTTGCGCCCGTCGCCTTCTTGCCTTTGCCGTATTCTCGCCGTCCCTCCATTGTCCTGCTCGCGTCCCAAAGAAAATACTCTGCAACGGCGGCTCCTTGGTCTGAACGAAGAAATCAACCTTCTCCTTCAGCTCGGCCACATCTGCCTCGGTCTTGGCAAGCCGCCGGTCAACCTTGTCTTCGAGTTGAGATAGTCTGGTGTTTACAGCGTAACCATGTATTAGGTATTCTTTCAGCACACCAGTTGCCCACTGCCTAAAACGCGTACCCTGGACTGATTTGACACGATAACCAACTGATATTACTACATCAAGATTGTAAAATGCGACCTGATATGTCTTCCCGTCGCTGGCAGTACATGCATTTTTTGCATAAACTGAATCCCTGTTCAATTCGCCCTCTTTGAAGATATTGTTGATATGCCGTGCGACAACAGACTGATCCCTGCCAAAAAGCTGCGACATCTGTCCCTGAGTCAGCCACACCGTCTCGTTTTCGAGACGAACGTCCAGCCGGACGGTCTCGTTCGGCTGGTAGATGACGATCTGGTTTTCGGCAGCAGGCATCATTGTTTTATACATGGATAGTATAGCATAAATCAGCGAAGTCGTGGCGGCGATTCGGCGGCCGGGCGAGCGGGCCGCGCACCGCCGCGCGATGGCGTTTTAAAAGCAAACTCAGCTTTTCTTCGCCGCAGGAACGCCGTACGCCGGCGAGGAGAACGGCGGCACGTCCGTGCGCCCTTCGCGCCAGTCGCGGACGGCCGCGAGCCGCGCCTTGAAGCGCGCCTCCAGCCCGAGGCCGCACGGCTCGTAGTAGCGCCGGCCGGCCAGCGCCTCCGGCAGGCACGACATGCGCGCGATCTTCTCGTCGGTGTCGTGCGCGTACGTGTAGCCCTTGCCGTAGTCGAGCGCCTTCATGAGGCGCGTGGGCGCATTGCGGATGTTGAGCGGCACGGGCTCGGCCATCCGCTCCTGCGCGTCCTTCGCCGCCTTGAGATACGCCGCCTCCATCGCGTTCGACTTCGGCGCGAGCGCGAGATAGACGACAATCTGCGTCAGGTGCACGTTGCACTCCGGCACGCCGAGGTTGTGGCACGCGTCCCAGACCGCGTTCGCCAGAAGGAGCGCGTTCGGATCGGCGAGCCCCACGTCCTCCGACGCGAAGCGCACGCACCGCCGCGCGATGTAGAGCGGATCCTCGCCGCCCTCCAGCATCCGCGCGAGCCAGTAGACCGCCGCGTCGGGATCGGAGTTGCGCATCGACTTGTGCAGCGCGGAAATGATGTTGTAGTGCTCCTCGCCGTGCTTGTCGTAGAGGAGCGCCTTGCGCCCGATGCACTGCGCGAGCACGTCGTCCGACAGGACGAGCCGGTCGCCCTTCAGCTCCGCGTTCGCGACCGCCGCCTCCAGCGTGCCGAGCGCGTTGCGCGCGTCGCCGTTCGCATGGACGGCGATCTTCCGGAGCGTCTCGTCCGACACGTCGAGCGCGAGCTTCCCGAAGCCGCGCTCGTCCGTCAGCGCGCGCCGCAGCAGCCGCACGAGATCGTCTTCGCCGAGCGCCTTGAGGACGAACACCTTGCTGCGCGACAGCAGCGCGGAGTTGACCTCGAACGACGGATTTTCCGTCGTCGCGCCGATGAGGATGATCGATCCCTGCTCGACGTACGGCAGGAACGCGTCCTGCTGCGCCTTGTTGAAGCGGTGGATCTCGTCGACGAACAAGACGGTGCGGAGTCCGACGCGCCGCCCCGCCTCCGCACGCGCCATGATCTCCTTGATTTCCTTGATGCCGCTCGTCACGGCCGAGAAGTTGACGAACTCCGCCTTCGTCAGGTTGGCGACGACGTTCGCGAGCGTCGTCTTGCCGACGCCCGGCGGCCCCCAGAGGATCATCGACGGAATCTGGTCGCGCTCGATCATCTGGCGGAGGATCCTGCCCTCGCCGACCAGATGCTCCTGCCCGACGAATTCCTCCAGCGTCCGCGGCCGCAGGCGCGAGGCGAGCGGCTGCGTCTCGACGGGATTGAGCGACTCGACGAGCGACATCTGCTTCATGACGCCTCCGTCTTCCGGCGATACGCCGCCACGAGCGCTTCCAGCTTGCGCACGGACTTGACGCCCGGCGCGTCTTCAAGCGACCCCGACACGTCGATGACGTACGCGCCCGCGTCCGCGACCTCGGACAGGTTCTCCGCCGAAATGCCGCCCGCCAGGATCAGCCGGGAGCCGTCGCCCGGCGCCACCGTCCGGTCGCCGTCGCCGTGGGACGTGTCGATCATCAGCGCGTCCACGCCGCACGGCGGCAGCTCCGACCCCGCGAGCGCCCAGACCTCCCAGCCGCGCGCCTTGAGCGCGGCGCTGTCGGCGGCGGTCGCGCGGCGGTGCAGCTGAATCACGTCCAGTCCGACGGCACGCGCCACGGCCGCGATCTCGTCGACGGCGGCCGTCGTAAAGACGCCGACGAACTTCACGGTGCGCGACACGGCCCGCACGCGCGCGGCGATCGCCTGCGCCGTTTCGACCGAAATCTGCCGGGGCGAACCGGCGGCGAAGATGAGTCCGAGATAGTCCGCGCCCAGCTCCGCCGCCCGCACGGCGAACGCTGCGTCGTTCACGCCACAGATCTTGAGCTTCGGCCGCATCCCGTCGTTCCCCTATTCGATCTCCGCAAGCCCCATGTCCCGGAGGCGGGCGTTCAGGTTGATGACCGCGCGCGCGCGCAGCGATTCGGGCGCGCGCGCCAGCGCCTCCAGCGCCTTGTTGCGGAACTCGCGCTCCTGGTCCTGGCGCTCTTCCAGAAAGTCGAGGTAGTCGCCAACCGTCCCGCCCGCGGCGAGATAGTCCGCCATCTCCGCGCGCATCGACGCGACGATGTTCTTCAGGCGCGTCACTTCCGGCGCGTCGCCGTCGCGGTAGTCGAGCGGCCGCGCGAGCTCGTCGGCGAACGCGTCGATCGCCGCCGCGTCCAGCTCCGGCGGCAGCGCGATCCATCCCGGCTGCGCGTAGGCGGCGAGGTAGCGGTCGAGATTCGTCGCGAAGACGCCCTCCCAGCCGTTCGCGAGCCCGGCCGAAATGACAGCCCGGTCGCCCGTCAGCTGCCGGCGGCTCTGCGGCGCGTGACCGCCGCCGCCGAACGCCACGGCCAGCGTGACCGCGAGCGCCGTCGCGAGCGCCGCCACCACGCCGCCGACCGCCCACGGCTGCCAGCGCACGGGATCGTCGCCGATGACGCGGTAGGGGCGGATGCCCTGCTTGCGCAGTTTCGCATAGGCGTCCGCCCGGTCGCGCGCGTCGATGAAACCCGCGCGATTTTCGTTGTCCTTCGTCTGATAGAGGTACTTGTACTTCACCTTACAGCCTGATCGTGCCGGCGGCCAGTTCCGCGCGGTAGCTCCGAACCGTCCGCGCGAGCCCTTCCTTCAGGTCGATTTTCGGCGACCAGCCGAGCGAGCGGATGAGCGCCGTGTCGCACAGCTTGCGCGGCGTGCCGTCCGGCTTCGTGGCGTCCCAGCGGATCTCCGCCGTCGAGCCCGTCGCCGCCTTCACCATCTCGGCGAGCGTCTTGATCGTCACTTCCTCGCCCGAGCCCACGTTCATCACGTCGGGCGGGTTGTCGAGCCCGAGCGCGAAGAGGCACGCCGCCGCGAGATCGTCCACGTGCAGGAACTCGCGGATCGCCGCGCCCGTGCCCCACAGGTCGACGTGGCCCTGCGCCGTCTCGAACTTGCGGATCAAGGTCGGCAGCACGTGTCCGTGCTGGATGTCGTAGTTGTCGCCCGGCCCGTAGAGGTTCGTCGGCATGAGCGAATGGTAGAGGAGAGCGCGTTCGCGCCGCAGGAACTCGCACAGCTTCAGGCCCGAAATCTTCGCGAGCGCATAGCCCTCGTTCGTCTTCTCCAGCGCCGAGGTGAGCAGCGCCGACTCGGGGATCGGCTGCGGCGCGAGGCGCGGATAGATGCACGTCGAGCCGAGGAAGAGCAGGCGCGAAACGCCCGCCTCCGCCGCGTGCCAGACCGTGTTCATCGCGATCATCTCGTTCTCGTAGAGGAAACGCGCGTTCGCCGCGCTGTTCGCGCCGATGCCGCCGACGCGCGCCGCCGCGATGACGGCGACGTCCGGCTTCTCCGCCGCGTAGAACGCGCGCACCGCCGCCGGATCGAGGAGGTCCAGCTCCCGGTGCGTGCGCACGACGACGTTCGTGTACCCCGCCGCCGCGAGCGCGCGGCAGACCGCCGCGCCGACCATGCCGCGATGTCCCGCGACGTAGATTTTCGCCTGCTTATCCATGGATGTGCACCTTTCGTCCGTCAATCGTGTAGTTCCCCGCCGCGACGATCCGGAGCGCCTCGGGGAAGGCGAGGTGCTCCTGCACCTGGATGCGCGCGTGAAGCGTCTCGGGCGTGTCGTCTTCGAGAACCGGCACGGCCTTCTGCACGAGGATCGGCCCCGAATCCGTCCCGGCGTCGACGAAGTGGACCGTCACGCCCGCGACCTTGCAGCCGTAGTCGAGCGCCTGCGTCCAGCTGTGGACGCCCGGGAACGCCGGCAGCAGCGCGGGATGGATGTTGAGCACGCGGTTCGGGAACGCCGCAAGGAGCTTCGGCTTGACGATGCGCATGAAGCCCGCGAGGACGACCGTATCGACGCCGGCCGCCTTCAGGATGTCGATGCAGCGGTCCTCGGCCGCGCCTTCGAGCTTCGTCTTCCACGGCGCGCAGTCGAGGTACTGGCAGGGAATGTCGTGGCGGCGCGCGCGATCGAGGATCTTCGCGTCCGCGACGTCGGCGAGGACGATCTTGATGTCCGCGTCCAGCGTGCCCGCCGCGATCGCGTCGACGATGGACTGCATGTTCGAACCCGCGCCCGAACCGAGGACTCCGAGGTGTAATTTGCTCATGCTGGGTAGTATATCACATCCCAATCCTGCGCGTCAGTCAGAATTTATCCCTGAACATCCCGAGTTTTGTCCGGTGAATGTGATTGTGCCTCTGACTTACAAGGTAGAATGAGCTTCGCGATGTGAAGTGCCGGTGTGTGGCGTGTGAGTGTGTTTGACCGAACAGCGTGCGGTCACGATCGGGGCAACCGTGCTCGCCTGCGAGAAATGGGCGATTTGCGCGTCCTTGCGCCCGCTCGGCAACCTCCAGGTTAGCCTCGGGGCGCAGTCCTGCGCAACTCGCCTCGTTTTCGCAGGTTCCGCCCGGCTACGGCCCCGACCGTGACCGCGCATGGCCACCCTGGTCGAGTTCGGCGGCACGACCTTCGTCTTTCTTCGGGCTCGTCGTCCCGCAACCGCTCGCAGCCGCTTGGCCTCCCGCGCCCTGCATCCGCCATCTGCGGCGCGATACGTCGTCGG
>DJXI01000064.1:0-15228 GCA_002449695.1 Verrucomicrobia bacterium UBA7008
GGTCAACCCAATCCTCGTCCGTCCCCTCCTCGGTAGCGCGCCTGTCCACGGGCAGGAGCATCCGGCTCTTGATCACCATGAGCGTGGCGGCCATCACGATGAACTCGCCCGCCACGTCAAGGTTCAGCTGGCGCATCAGATCGAGGTACTTCATGTACTGCGTCGTGACATGCTCGATCGGGATGTCGTAGATGTCCAGCTCCTCGCGGCGGATCAGGTACAGAAGAAGATCAAGGGGCCCCTCGAACACGTCGAGGTTCACCTTGTAGTCTTCCGCTATGAGTTCCGCCTGCGCCATCGTCTCTGTTTTCTCGAGCGATTACCCGATCACTTCTTCTTGCCCTTGGCTTTCTTGGCCTTGCCGGACTTGTCGTTTTCGAGGAAACTCTTGAGCATTTCGAATTGCCTCTCCTGCTTGGAGATAACCTCTTCCTTCTTCTTCTCCATGTGCGCGGGGACTTTCATCGCGCGGGCGTCCTTGAACGCCTTCTCGTAGATTTCGACGTACTTCTTGACGATGCGCCTCCCGGCCTCATTCATCTCCTTCTCCATCTCCTCTTCGGGGCGGTTCAGGACCTCCTCGATCGGGTCGATGTACTTCTTGACGTCCGGCGCGTACTTGGTCTCCTCCTCAATCTTCTCAAGATACCTCTCCGGACCGTTCTTGTCATAACCGAGTTTGGCCACCTCCTCGCCCTCGGCATCAAGGATGAGCACGGTCGGGAATCCGCCGATTTCATACTTCGACGTGAGCTTCCTGTTGTTCTTCTTGCCGTGCTCGGAGAGAAGATCCTTGTTCCGGGGATTGTCGATGTACACCAGCTCGTACTTTCCGACCGCGCCCTTGCGAAACGCCTCGGTCGAGAGGATTTCCTCCTCGAGCTTCTTGCACCACGTGCACCAGTCGCTGCCGCTGAACACGGCCACTACGTACCGCTTGTTTGCCTTGGCGCTCTTGAGCGCCGCGTCGAGGTTGTCGGTGAAACCCTGCGGCGTCGACGTCGCGGCAAGTGCCGTGGCGGCGAACATCGCCGCAATCGTTCTTATCATGATTTTCGTCATTTTCGTTTTTCCCTTTTTGTGAGCTTCATGTGCTTTGTGGCTGAAAACTCGTGCTACAGGCCTACTGCCTTGCGAACCTTCTCCATCGTGGGGGCAGCAGCGGCGCGGGCGCGCTTCGCGCCGTCCTGCAGGATGTCCTCGAGCGCGTCAGAATCCTTCGCCAGCTCCTCGCGCCGCGCCTTGAACGGGTCGAAGAGACGGTGGTAAGCCGCGAGGAGCGCCTTCTTCGCGTGGCCGTAGCCGTAGTTGCCGGCGCGGAAGCTCGCGGCCATCTCGGCCACCTCGTCCGGCGTCGCGAAGAGCTTGTAGAGTTCGTAGATCGAGTTGCCCTCCGGTTCCTTCGGCTCCTCCATCGTCTTCGAGTCCGTCACGATACCCATCACCTTCTTCTTCGCGGAGGGGTCGAACAGCTCGATCGTGTTGTGGTAGCTCTTGGACATCTTCTGCCCGTCGGTGCCGGGGATGGTGGCGACCGTGTCGGGGATGTACGCGTCGGGGATCTTGAAGATCTCGCCGTAGGCGTTGTTGAACTTGATCGCGAGGTCGCGCGTCACCTCCAGGTGCTGCTTCTGGTCCTTGCCCACCGGCACGAGGTCGGACTGCATGATGAGGATGTCCGCCGCCATCAGGACGGGATACGCGAAAAGGCCGTGCGTCGCGTCCAGCCCGTGCGCGAGCTTGTCCTTGTAGCTGTGGCAGCGCTCCAGGAGCCCCATCGGCGTCAGGCACGAGAGATACCACGCGAGCTCCTGCACCTCCGGCACGTCGCTCTGGCGGTACATGATCGACCGCGCCGGATCGAGCCCGCACGCGAGGTAGTCGAGCGCCACGTCGCGCGTCGCCGCCCGCAGCGCCGCGCCGTCGCGCACCGTCGTCATGGCGTGGAAGTTCGCGATGAACATGAACAGCGACTCGCCCTTCGCCTGAAGGTCGAACATCGACTTCATCGCGCCGAAATAGTTGCCCCAGTGGAGCTTGCCCGAAGGCTGGATGCCGGTGAGGATCTTCATGGCCGTCCCTTTTCCGCCGCGCCTCAGATCTGCATCCCGGCCGGGAGCGCCATCCACGCGCGGACGGCGTCGCTCAGCGGCTGGATCGCCTTGACCGTGCCGAACGCGACCTGGCCTTCGGCGCCCGGCAGCTCGAACTGGTCGCCGACCTTCTTGCCGAGCATGTTCGCCGCGAGCCGCGCCTTCGACGACAGCACGCCCTGCTCGGGGTCGTTGTCCCACTCGCCGAGGATGGAATACGTCTTCTCGCCGTTCGCCGTGGCGACGACGACCGCGACGCCGGGCATCACCTCGTCGGTCGTCGCGTCCGCGAAGTCGCTCGGCTTGACCGTCTCGAGGTCCTGCTGCATGAGCGTCTGCTTCTGCATCAGCTGGCGCTGCTCGTCCTTCGCGTACTGGTATTCCGCGTTCTCCGACAGGTCGCCGAAGCCCTTGGCGAACTCGATCTTGCGGACGTTCTCGGGCATGTCCTCGTTGATGAGCTTCAGATACTCCGCCTTCTTCAGCGCGAAGCTGCGGTAGCTCGTCAGGCGCGCGTACTCCTTCTTCTTCTCGACCGCGACGACGTGCGCCTCGAGCGCGGGGACGATGCGCGTCATGCGCACGACGATCGTGTGGTGCGTCGACGGATCCCACGCGATCGACGCCTGGAAGCGCTCGAAGAAGAGCGCCTGGTCCGCCGGCGCGAGCCACGCGAACACCTTTGCCAGCCACTTGACGTCCGCGAAGAGGCGGCGGATCAAGTTCTGCATCTTCAGCGTCTCGCCGCTCTGGCGGCCTTCGCCGAGCGCGATCGCGTGCGTCAGGAGCGTGCTCAGCGGCGGCAGCTCCTTCCACGCGCGGAAATTCTCGTACTTGCCGACGAGCAGCGTCGTCAGCGTCGCCGGCGCCTTGGGCGCCTTCATGAGCGCGCCCATCGCCTGGCGGCACGCCTCCTCCTGCCCGAACTGCTGGACGATCTCGGCGACCGCCGTGAAGCAGAGGTCGGGGACCGCCGCGTAGAGCCGCGCCTTGGCCTCGTCGCCGTCGGCGAGAAACGCGATCATCGCGCCGACCTCGCGCGCGGGCAGCGTCGCCGCGGCCTTGACGAAGCGCTTGCGCTCCCAGAGGTAGTCGCGCATCTCCGCCGCCGCCGGCTTCGAGAAGCCGAGCTCCCTCACCGTCACCGCGAGCCGCGTGTAGAGCGCGTCGTCCACCTTGCGCGCCGCCGTCACCGCGAAGACGAGACGCTCCTCGATCTTCGCCTTGACCTCGTCCGTCGCCGTCTTGAACTTGCCCTGCGCGACGAACTCCTTGACGCCCGCGAGCAGCAGCTTCGGGTCGGTCTCGTGCGAAAACGCCGTCAGCCAGCTGTCGCCGTAGTCCTCGACCGACGCCTTGAGGCGGATCGGATCGGCGCGCTTGACGGGGATCTCGACGAGCTTGTCCTTGCGCAGCGCCGCGCGCGCGCCTTCCCAGAACTTCTTCCAGTTGACGCTCTTGACGAACCCGTTCTGCGCGCAGACGTCCTCGAGGCGCGTGATCGGCATGTCGCCGTAGCTCTTGAGGACGTCCTTGATGAATTCGCCGGGCTGCTCCTTGATGAGCGTCTGGAGCTCCGCGTCGCGGTCGTGGTACTTGACGAGGATGTGACCCTCGGGCGCGCGCTCGAGCATGTCCACCGCCGCCGCATACGTGAACTGGTGGCCCTTCTTCGTCTTGAAGTCGACCGTGATCTTCTTGTAGAAGTAGTCGAGGCGCTTGACGACGCCGAGGCCCCACGTGCCGTTCAGGACAAGCGCGCCGGGCTGGAAGCCGAGCAGCTTCTCGAGGCGGACGAGCGACTTGTCGAGCGGCTCCGCGCCGAACGGGACGCCGTCCACAAAAGAAAGAAGAAGGCGATCTTTCGTCGTCTTCTTCAAGGCGTCGCGGACGCCGGCCGGTTTGAGATTCTTGGCGAATTCATCCTGATTCGCCCGAATGAGCTTGAAGGCTCCCTCGAAGTCTCCACGCTCCGCACATTCGGTCAACTGCACCGCCAACGCTTCCGTATCAGCCATCTTTCAACCTTTCTTGTGAAATTTGAGGTATTAGTATATCACATTCCGCGTCTGCGGGCAAGGCCCGCCGCCGCGTTCTAGAGCGCTCGCTCAGCTAGACCGCGCGGCGCGTTGAGGACAACGCGCCCGACCATCAATTGACACGGAACAGGACCAACAGGGCACCTCTGGTAGGGCGGCTTGTCCTCAAGCCGCCGCACCGCATTCCGGCGCGTTGAAGACAACGCGCCCTACCAAGGCGCAAGGCGATGGAAGTGGCGCAAAAACTTCTGAGCGAGCAGCTTCCCCGCCGCGCGCCGCGTGAAGATGGAAGGACTTCCGACTTCAGACTTCGAAATCGTGCGGGCGGATCCGCAGCCGCGCGGCGACTGGTGCCGAGGGCGGGACTCGAACCCGCACGCCAAATACCTGGCAAGGGATTTTAAGTCCCCTGTGTCTGCCATTTCACCACCCCGGCGTCATCCGCTCAAAACGGCGGATATTTTACCATATTTACCGCAGCGCCGCCAAGGCGTAACGGTCATGGCCCGCAAAATCCTTCTCGATCGCGACGTCCTCAAACCCGTAGTCGCCCATCAGCTTGCGCACGGCCGCGCCCTGCCCTTCGCCGATCTCGAAGAAGACGCGTCCGCCCGGCTTGAGCAGGTTGAGCGCGTCGGCGAGATAGCGGTCGTAGAAGTCGAGGCCGTTCGCGCCGCCGTCGAGCGCGAGGCGCGGCTCGAAATCCCTCACGCGCCGGTCGAGCGTCTCGCACACGGCGCTTTCGATGTACGGCGGGTTGGAAACGAGGATATCGACGCACGCGGGCTCGTCGAACTCGTCCAGCCCGTCCATCACCGCGAACGTGACGCGGTCGGCGAGCGCGCACCGCGCGGCGTTCTCCTTCGCGAGCGCGATCGCGTCCTCGCTCACGTCCGTCGCGAGGATCGTCGCCGCGCCTTTGAATTCGGCGGCGAGGCTGAGCGCGATCGCGCCCGTCCCCGTGCCGACGTCGACGACCGTCATGCCGTCGCGGAGATGCTTCAGAACGCGCGTGACGAGCTCCTCCGTCTCCGGGCGCGGGATGAGCGCGCGGCGGTCGCATTTCAGCGTGAGGCGGCGGAAATCCCATTCGCCGAGGACGTACTGGACCGGCTCGCCCTTGACGAGCCGCGCCATCGCGCGCCGCATCGCCGCCAGACAGCGTTCGCCCGCCTCCTTCTCGAAGACCGCGGCAAAATCGCCGCGTCCGCACTTGAGCAGCCGCGCGACCAGCAGTTCCGCCGCGACCGCGGCCTCGGGCACGCCCTTGGCGTCGAGGTAGGCGGCGGACTTGGTGATGACGTCGCGCCAGACCATCAAAACGGCATGTCGTCGATCTCGCCGGCGTCGGCCGGGAGGTCCGGCTCGGCGGGCGCGGGCACCGGCTCGGTCGAGGTGCCGTCGGCGTTCATCACGTCAATCTTGAGCGCCGTCAGATCGACGAAATACTGCGTGCCGCGCGGGCCGTCCCAGCGGCGGCCGTCGATCGCGAAGTGGATCTTCACGCGCTGGCCCTTCTGGATGCCGTCGATGAGCGAGCAGTTGTCCTTCTTGAAGGTGAACTTGACGGGATTGGGATAGCGGCTGTTGGAATCGATGTCGTTGCCGACGATCAGTTCGCGCTTGGTGAACCCGCTCGCGCCGAAACTCTGCGTCTGGCCGACTTCCTCGACCACGCCCGTGTAATCAAAAAACTGCGACATTTCTTTCTCCTTAAAAGACTGATGGACGAATATTTTACCATATTCGCCCATCGCTTTGTGGAGTTATCTTATGTTTTTTCACCGACCGCCGCTACTGCACGACGACCGTGCGCTGCTCGTAGTGGCCCGGCTGCCAGACGCGGACGACCGTGCCGTTCGCCAGCACCTGGTTGACGTAGCACCCCGGCACCCAGACGTTCTGGGTCTGGTAGACGGGCGCCGGAGGCGTCACGACGACCGGCTGCGACACGACCACGCTGGGGTACGTCACCGTCGGCGTCGTCACCGCGTCGTACAGGAGCCCGCCGACGATGCCGCCGACAACACCGCCCACGAAACCGCTGCCGCCGTGGTGGTGGTGATGGTGGCGGTGCGGCGGCGGCGGCATGCTGCGGTGCATCATCGGCGCCGGGCGCGGGCCGGGGCCGCGGTGTCCGCCGGGGGCGGGTGGACGATGATGACCGGCGAGGCAGGTGCCCGCGCACAGAACCGCGGCCAGGGCCGCGACGAGTCTCTTTTTGTTCTTCTTCATGTTGTACCTTCACTTTCTCCGCTTGTCGCGGTTACACGAGGCTAGGGAGCTTCGCCGCCGAAACCTGACAAACTTTTTTCAGTAGCCGTTCTTGTCGCGCCGCGCGTAGTCCTGGCGCATGAACTTGACCGCCCGCGAGAAGAGCTGGTCGACGTTGCCGACGGACGAAACCTCCAGCATCTCCTTCGTCTCCTCGCTCGTCAGATGGAAGCGCGTCTTCAGGATGAGGACGAGCGCGCGCTCGGGATCCTGGTTCCAGAGGTCGCGGAAGCAGAGGTGCGTCATCGACCAGATTTCGTTGCGCGCGAGACCGAGATCCTGCTGCGGAATGTCCAGCGCCGCCGCCGCGCCGTCTTCCGCGCCGGCGGCCGCCGCGCCCTCCAGCGAAATCTCGCCGTGCTTGTTCGGGTCGGCGTTGAGCACGTAGCCGCGCACGTAGGCGCGCAGCCACCCCTGGAAGCTCCCCTCGCCGCGGTAGAGGTCGATCTTCCGCCGCCCCAGCATGTCCTCGTAGAGCATGCCCATCAGGTCGCCGGCCGTCAGCGAATAGCGCTTCATCATCTCGGCGCTCCGCAGCGACGTCGATTCCGGCTCGACGACATCCTCCCACACGCGCTTCCAGCCCGCGTCCTCGCCCGCCTTCACGAGCGCGTACCATTCCTGATCCGTCATGCGAACGTCAGCCCTCCCGGAATCGGCAGCATCCCGCGCCGGTGCAGCCAGATCGCCGTGTCGTGCTTGCCCTTGATGAAATCGGCGGAAGCGAGCGCGCCCTGCCCGTCGCGGATCTTGATGTGCGCGCCGAAGAGATCGAGCGTGCCCGCCTTGACCGGCCGCTCCTCGCCGTCCGTCACCGCCACCGGCAGGAGCGCGTCCGCGCCCGCGCCGCCGGGGAACGTCAGGCGGCCCCACCACCGCATCTTCAGCGATTTCGTCGGGTGCGACACGAAGGTCAGCGTGATGGTCTTGCCCTCTGGAACTTTCATCGCCGACAGCCTGCCCGTTAGAGTTTCACTTCGCCGATCAGCTGCTTGTCCTTCGGCTTGTCGAGGCGGAGCGTGAGGACCTGGCGCTTTTCGGCGGCCGTGCCCCAGTCGGTATAGACGGTCGCCGTCACCGTCGCCGGGCCCGTCAGCGCCGTCTGGTGCGACGCGAAATAGTTGGTCAGCACCTTGTAGACGCCACTTTCCAGCTCCTTCTTCAAATACTCCTCCGGGCCGTAGCCCGTCGTGACATCCTCCGAGACGAACCCGCCCTCGGCCGTGCGGCGGTGGCCGTAGAACGCCTCCTCGCCGTTCGGTTCGAGAACGTGCAGGTCGATATCGGTCTCGTCCGCGTCCCAGCTCATGACGATGCGGAGCTTCACGGGCAGGTCGCGGCGGTAGGCGGCGTCGAACGCCGGCACGGCGGGCTTCTTGCCGTCGGGCCAGTCGACGGCGTTCACCCACGCAATGAGCCCGTTCAGCTCTTCGAGCGCGATAATGGAAACCTGGAAGTCGTTGCCGCGCCGTCCGCTGCGCCGCGCGTTCACGTTGAACGCCGCGTCCGCGAAAAGGCGCATCGCCTCCTCAAGCCATTTGCGGGAGATTTCCAGCCTCCCCTTGAGCCGGCTTTCCGGCGTGTCGGACGGATCGTAGAAGTTCCTGAGCGCGATCGCCTGCGCATCTTTCTCTCTCGCGCGCGCCCACTCGCCGTCGCAGAGCGCGGCCTTGGCCTGCTCCATGAGAACGAGCGCCAGGTCGCGGCGGCTCTGCGCCTCCTCGCCGCGCATCGCAAGCACCTTGCGGAACGCGAGGACGGCAAGATCGTAGCTGCCGGCCTCGCGGGCGCGCCAGCTCATCGCGCGCCAGAGCGCCGCGTCCTCCAGCTTGAACTCGGCGAGATTCGTGAGGATGCGGTCGGCCTCGAACGGCCGGCCCGCCTTGTAGAACCACCCCGCGCAGTCGATGTAGAACGCGGGCGAATCGGCATACTTCTCGCGCTCCCTTAGATAGACTTTGTAGGCTTCATCGGCACCACCCTTGGAAACGGCCTTTAACGCGTCCAGATACGGCGTCTTCGGATCCCACGCCTTGAGCGTGACGGCCACGGGGAGTTGAGAGTTGAGAGTGGAGAGTTGAGAGTTGGCGGCGGCAGATTCTATCGCCCCGGGTGCGCTCGCCGCAGCTATCGCCCCGGGTGCGCTCGCCGCAGCCCGCACGTATCTCGCCGAGGCGGAGGTCGCCGCAGCCATCACGCCATCCTCCTCCAGTGCGGCCTCCTCGCAACACGCCACGTCTTCCGCGTTGACCGCCGCAGCCGCGTCGCGACGGCTCGCGCCCAGTCCCACGGCCCGTGCGACGGCATCAAAGAGTCCGCTCTTCGGCGTCGACTTGGGCGGCTTCGGATCGTTCCACCATTTAACGCGCTCTTCCCAGTACTGGAGCAGCTGCTGCTCGTGCTCGGCTTTCGCCTTCTTCGCGGCGATGGGGTCGTCCTCGGCCGCGCGGCGTTTCACCCATTCGTCGTGGATGGCGAGGTTCGCGGGCGGCTCGATCTTGTGCTCCAGCCATTGCTCCAGCGTTTCGAGGACGAGGAGCGAAAGGCCCGGGCCCGCGACGCCGTACCGGCGGCCGAGCGCGAGGAACTCGTCCTTGCGGGCGTCCGCCTGCGATGCGAGATCCTGCATCCGCCGCGCCGCCCAGACGGTCGCGAGCAGACGGCCTTCCTTCACGGCCGCGCCCTCTGGCGGGGTCTCGCCCGGCGCGAGCTTGCGCACCACGACATCGTGCACAGGCACGTCGTCGCGCGAGGCGATAACAAGTTCGGGGATTGACTCGTAGTCCGGTTTCTCAAGCCCGAGGGTGTCGATTTCATCCGTGAAGAGCAGTGCCGGCATCGGGAAGTCTGCATTGCCGAGAGACAGCCTCTCTCGAATCTTGCTGAAGTCCGTGCCGCCGTCGTACACGATTTCGTCTATCTGCTTCAGAAGCGAATCCTTCGTGAAGCCGTTCGTCTTCGCGTAGCCGATTACATCGTTCCGGAACAGGACAAGCGCCCACTCGCCTTTTTCGGGAAGTGCCTCCAACTTCTTGCGCCACGCGGCGGCGAACGGCTGCGCGCTCAGGCTGGCGTCCCAGATGATCGTGCCTTTTGTGAACGCGGCGATCTTCTGCGCGATCGTCGCGGGCGCCGCCTCGTCCAGCATCGCGCGGGCGGCAAACACATCCTCGCCGTCGCGTTCGTAGACAGTTTCGGACACCGCGGCCGCATCCGTTTTCGGCGCGACGTATTCAACCGCGGCCTGGCGCGGCGTGTGCGGGACGAGCGGAAAGATGCGCGTCTTCCAGATGTTGCCCTTCACCTGCTCGACGAGGCCGGGATCGACGCCCTTGCGGACTTCGTTTTCGAACGCGACGCGCGCCTTCTCCTTCTCGCAGACGACGCCCGGCACGAGCGTGCCGTTCACGTCGAGCGCGTAGGCGCACACGTGCGCGCCGTCCGGGATCGGGAATTCCAGTTCGCCGGCCATCTGCCGCGCGTTCGGATTGGTGAAGGTAAACGAGGTGCGCACGCGGCGGAAAAAGGCGTTCTCCTCCACGACGCGCGCCTGCGTCTCGATCGCGATCGGCTGTTCGTCCGCGCGCGGATCGACGGGGCGGATGACCGACGGCGGCATCACGGGGTGGACGATTTTCGGGACGATTTCCTGCGCGGCGGCCGTCAGAGCCGCACCGCCAATCGCCAGGGCCACGGGGACCCATGCTGACAATCTTTTTTTCATGCCATCAGTATACCTTTTTCGTTGTCCGATGTAAAGGGGCCGTCGCGTGAATTTTTCCGCTGCCATCGCATCCGGGGACAGACCCCGCGCGCCCCGCCTTCCCCGCCGCGGGGACAGACCCCGCGTCACGCGTCCGCCTTGGCAAGCCGCCACCCGTGCGACGCATACGCCCACTCCCCCACGGGGACAGGCCCCGCCGCGCGCGACCGCAGGCAGGCGCCCAGGTTGACCACCCACCGCGCCACGAACTCTCGGCTGCCGAACACCTTTCCGCCGCCGATCTGCGCCACCCGCTTCAGCAGCGCCACCGCGGGGACAGGCCCCTCGTCAGCGGGGACAGGCCCCGCGGGGCAGGGCGGCGGCTCGGCCGTCCACGACCAGCGGTAGTCCTTCGCCTGCGTGACGAGCCGCGCGCGCACCGGGTTGAGCGCCACGTAGCGCATGCAGGTCGCGAGATACCGCCCGTCCTCGATCAGCGTTGAGGCGAAACGCCCGCTCCACAGGCTCCCGCAGTAGCCGTGCTCGCGCTTGAACCAGATGTTGAACTGCTCCTTGAATGTCTTCATCATTGCGCTGATGTCGTTCATCCGCGCGCGCCAGCGGTTCAGCTCCGCGTCCCGTTCGGCGTAATGACCCGCTTTCTCAAGGGCGCGCCAGCGTTCCGCGAGCCGGTCGGCCGCGCGGCTCCCCTTCAGGGTTGCGACACGGCGCAGGATTTCATCCGCGGGGACAGGCCCCGCGCCGCGCACGACCTTGCAGATGACGTGGAAGTGGTTGTCCATCGCCACCAGCGCCTTGAGCTCTATGCCGCTGAACGCGGCCGCGCGGCGCAAGGCCGCGACGAGCTCCGTCTTGACGCGCCCCTTCTCGAAAAGGAAGCGTCTGTCGTTCGTGCGGGACATGAGATGGTAGTACGCCGTGCCCTCGCCCGTCAGTTTCATCCGCGCCGTTCGTGCCATAATCTGATCCTCCGTGGTGTTTTTGATGCGTTATAAAGCCGTCTTGACCGTCAAGACGCGGATATTATGGCATAAATCCGAAAAAGAAATCTTAATTTTGTCTTAAGATTATCTTAAGATTTTCTTAAGATTTCTCCCCGGCGCGCGGGGTCTGTCCCCACGCGGATTCAACTTATCCGGGTGAGGGTTATTTAACGCAGAGTCGCAGAGCCGCAGAGGACGCAGAGTTTTTTGAAATCGTCGGGGACAGACCCCGCGATCCTAGTCCGTGCAATCGTCTGGTAGGGGCGATTGTCCCCAATCGCCCGCGATCGGCGGGGACAGACCCCACGATCCAAATGCGGATACGCGTATTCAGAAAGGACGGGGACAGACCCCGCGATCCGCGTATTTATGAATGCGAGGAGGCGTGTAAAAAAACGCCCCCGCAGGCTATGGATCGCATTCACCTGCGGGGACTCGGCGACAACCACGACGCCTAAATCTTTGGGCTACGGCTTACTTCGCGCTGATCGACACCTCCGCCTTGTAGTAGAGGACGTTGTTGTTCTCACCAAACGGCAACTCACTCGGCGCGATGGTGTTCGTAGCCGCTGTGCTAGTCAAGGCATCCGCCCCATTACCGTACTTCAGCGTGATTGCCGTCGAGACGTTGTCCGCCGCATTGATTTCCTCATAACCGATGATCTCGCCTTGCGCATTGTAGACCGGATGCTTGACCGTGAAGACGAATTTTCCTTCCGCGTCGGTCGTCACATCGACAATCGGCTTGTCATCTGTCTTCGTCGGATCGAGACCCAGCGCGTAGCACTTGAAGTAATTGAGGCCGTTGCCGCACGTGGCGGCCGAATCCGGCGCCAACGCCGCCGCCGCTTCCGCAACCGTCATCGCGCGCAGCGCCGCGTTGCCGCTGATGAACGAGTTGGCGACCACGACCTGCTTGCCATCAACGGAGGTGGTGACGTCGGTCGTCGTGTATTCGCCCGTCAGCGAAGTGAACGAACCCGCGCCCTTGTAGGCGACGGAACTGATGGCGACACCGTCGCTCGCAAATGCGAACGAGGTATTCGCATTGCTCTCGCCATAGTAAAGCGCAGCTCCGCCCACCGAGGCGGTGAACGTCTTCGCATCGGTATCGAACGTGAAGACAACCGTCGAATCAGCCGCCAGATCCGGCTCTGCGCCGCTGACGGTCAGCCAATCGGCAGTTGCCCCCGTTCCGCCCTCAGACGTCGTCTTTGTCCAGATCTTGAACGAATTATTCTCGACCTTGATCGCGGCCTTTGCGTCGGCACCGATTTCAATCGTGGGAGCCGCCTCGTTGCCGAAGTTGACAACCGTCGTCAGCGTCACCTTGCCGGACGCCTGAGCGCGCGCGGTGAATGTCGTCTCGCCGGAAAGCGCCGCGCTGTCGGCATCGCCGAACGTCGGCGCATTCGGCGACCACGTTCCCGTGGCGCTCGCGGTTCCGATGGTCGTCTTCGTCTCGCTCACCCACCCCGACACCGCCGGCGCAGCCGCCGTCACCGTGCCGGACTTCGTACCCGCGGCCGCTCCGCTGACGGTGATTGTGTAGTTCACCGCCGCGCCGGGCGTGAATCCTTCGACGTTGCGGAAGGTTACCGTCTGCGCTGTGCTGTCGTACTCGCCCGTCACCGCCGCACCGTTGCCGACCTGAAGCGTATAGACCGAATCTTCTACATAATCAGACACCGCGAGCGTCACCGTCTGCGCCTTGCTGTAGTCGGCATAGTACACTTCAAAGCTCGGCTCCGCGACCGTTGCCACCTGTGCAGCAGTCACTGCAATCATGACATTGCCATTCACGACATACGAATAAACGCCGTTATTCGCAGTCAGCGTCTCAGACGAACCGCCCGCCAGCGTGGCAGCGACACCCGTCACCACATAGCCCTCAGCTGGAGCGATGGTGAAGGTAATCGTGTCGCCATCCTTGATAGCCGTCCCCAGCGTGTCGGTTCTCGTGGCGGTCATGTTGGAGCCGGTGATGGTGACGGTCTTGTAGGTATCGACAACATACGTGGTCGTCTTGTCCGAAGTCGTCGCTTTCACGTAGGAGTCGGCGACTGTCGTCGTCGGCACAGGACTCAGCGTGCCGGTAATCACGATGGAGTCGTTCGCCCCAAGCGTAATCGCGCTCGCGGAAGTAAGCGTCCCGCCGCCGGCGAACGTCACCGTCCCAGACACCTGCAACGCAGCTACGTTCAAAGAGCCGACAATATCGGTAACTTTTGCGCCGTCTCCTATTTGGACTGTATCGAGTGCACCTGGCTTGCGCGTTGCCGTCGCGCCCTCCAATGTGCCGACTTTCCACTTGTTTGGGTTGGACCACGGCCCCTGTGTCGTTCCGCCGGCCCAAACATATGTAGTGGCGATGTCTGCCTTTGTATAAGTGACAATGCCGTTTTCATCTGCTGCTCCGGCCGTCAAAGTCGATTCCGTAGCGGTGGTCGTGACGCTCACCGTCGCACTGTCAAGGCACCTGATTTTGACAGGGACACCCATCGCCCAAATCGTTGCGCTCGCATTGATGGAAATCGCGACGTCCGTACCGTAATAGACTTCTACACAAACATAGCCCTGCATGTATGTGACAAGATTGGCGTTTGCGGCAATATCGTCGAAAGCGAGCTGCGCGGTCTTGAAATAGACCTTGCTCTCGTCCATCTTGACGATCGCCGCCTGGTACTTGGTAAGGGCGTTGGAGTTTTCGGTATCGACATAGTAGCCGGCGGGGCATTCGGCCGTCGCGTCGAGAATGGTGACATCGGCGTAGGAGTGACCGTCCGCGATTGCCGCATTGATGGCCTCCTGAACGGTCTCGTACTGAATGCCGCCGTATTCTGCCACATACGTTGTGAACGAAACCTTGAGCGCGCCGTCCGCAACCGAGAGCGTGCCGCTCTGGCCGCCCGCAAGAGCGAACTTCGAGACGTCGAGACCAGATGCGGTCATGAGGACTTTCGTACCAGTCTGCTCAAGCGCGGAGACGTCCACCGTCACCGTGCCTTCGGCGGGGCACGTCACCGTGCCGCTGACGGCAAGCCCGTCCGTATCGCTCGCGAACGCCTTGAACGTCGCGCCCGCGTTGAAGGTCAGGTTGCCCGTGAGCGTGCCTGTGCCGCCAAACGTACCGGAGACGGTGGTGGCGCCGACCCATGTGCCGGTAAGGTTGACGGAGCCATTGACTATCAACGCATTATCCTGCTTATGGCTCGCAGTTGTGTAGCTTGCATTCGCAGCCACCTGATCTCCAGAAATAGTGAGTGTGCCGACAACTGAATCATCACCAGCGTCAACTGTAACGGAAGCCAGTCTGTCCTCATTCTGGAATACACCGCTCCATGTCGTATCCTTGCTTTGTTTTATCACAAGGGAATGAGTTTGTGAACTAGATGTGGCTCCAGACCAATCAGACCTAAAGTTCCCAGAACCTTTAAGACTGCCTATGACAATGTCTGCTTGATGCACTACCAGTCCACCGTCGGTCTGCTCATTTTCAAAAGTCAATGTGGTGGCAGGGTATTTCGCAGGCGTGCCTGACTTATAAGGCAAAGTTCTATAGCCTGTGCCGCTATACTTCAACACGCCAGTTCCCTTGATGGTAGAATAGTCCTTTGCCGAGTCGTTAACATTACCCGTGCTAGTCAATTTCACTACGCCCGTGTCGCTATTTGTGATTGTTGTTGGATATCCAGATGCGTATACCGGCACGTTGTCGATTCCATTCAGCGTAATAGTTCCGCTGTTAGCAATACCATAAGCCGCCTTCAAAGTTCCCGCAATGGTCAGCGAACCACCCGCATTGACGGCGACATCGGCGAGGGTTGTGAAAGCTCCCGCTACCGTCATAGACCCGTTCACGACAAACTGGTAATATGGCGATGTAACCTGGCCGTCGGTAGTAATCGTGCCGCCAGATGCGATGGTGCACGTGGCACCGGACTTGATGGTGACGCCCGCGTACGGGTTTATACCATTGTCGTCGGTATTGCGTGTAAGTCTCAATGTGCCGCCGTTGGCTACGTTGAGAGCTCCGCCGTTTTCGACGGATATGATTGCTTCTGTCGTCGCCGCCCCAGTGATATTCATCGTCCCGGAGATTGTCATAGTGTTTG
>DJXI01000064.1:15306-17799 GCA_002449695.1 Verrucomicrobia bacterium UBA7008
GTTTGCCGTCTTGACGTTGGCGGTCATAGCAGATGTTCCTGCAACAATCAACTTGCCGTTGCCGACTGTCGTATCTTTGTTTGCCTTCTCATCACCGCCGATCTGTATTTTCTGCGCTGCAAGGTCAAACGTACCGGTGAACTCGTCGGCGTTGGCAAAGTAAAGCGTTTGCTTGTTTCCGGAACCGGCCGTCCTCAACGTTCCGGCACCTTTAAGTTTGGCAAAATAAATTACGGTATTCTCCCACCCATCATTGTACGTGAAAGCAGGCGTGTCGCCGTCATCGACAAGTTCGATTGCTACATTCTGCGAATAATTTGCAGTAGCATTGTTGCCTGTCCATTTATAATCGAAATAACCGTTCATGCCGGTGAGTCGCAATGTGGAAGCGGCGTTGCCATACTTATTGCTCTGGAAGCTCGCAACCTTTGTCGTATAGTTCTTGATCCAGACGGTGCCATACCAGGCGGATGCGGTCCAACCAAGACCTTCAGCAGGAAGCTCGCCAGTATAGATCGCCGTGCCTGTGCCTGTGACGGCGGTAGGCGTGAGCGAAGAGCCGTTCATGTTGACGGCGGCGGAGCCGGAGATGTCAAGTGTCGTAGCCGTCGAGGTCGTGCCGGCGAAGGTAAGAGCGCCGGAACCGGTCACGTAAACGGTATCGTATGTCTTCGCTTCGTTGAAGGTATGGGTTTCGTCGCCATCGAGTTCAATAAGGAGATCGTTTTCTCCAATTTCAGGAGTGTATTCGACGATCTGGACGGCGGCAATACAACCGCGAGCCGAGGTACCTTTATGACCGGAGATTGTAGCCGTCGAACCGTGCAAGACGGGCGAAACGAGGACGTTCACGCCCTCTGCAAGCGCATTTGCGGAATTTGCCGCGCCTGAGCTGCCCCAGTCGGTCGCGCCGGTCGCAAGCTTGCTGTCCACATAAGTGTAGTCCGTACCGTTGATGGTAATGTAGTTGAACGTGACATTAGCTGTATCGGTCGCGGCATAAATCACAACGCGATAACGCTCGTATGAAATGCCAGAGACGACAACTGTGGGGGTGTTCTGCCCTGCTGTCGCTTTTTCATCAATATAGCCGTGGCGCAAATCGCTGGCCGCAGTCAAAGTATTGCATGTATACGAGCCGCGCGTACCGCTGATCGAGACCGTCGAACCGGAAACGAGCGACTTCACCCCCGTGGCATCGACGCTGTAAACAGAGGTTTGCGTACTGGTTGCGCCATCGGACGGGACGGCGTAGTTGTTCCAGACCGTGCCGGGGACGGCGTATGGAGCAAGGCCGACATCGGCAGACGTAGTAAGGTTGCCGCCCGAATGCGTGAAGTTAATGTTGATGGAAGGCTTATAGCCCGTGACCGCAGCGGGGTCGCCATCGACATATTTAAGGACGATGCCCGTGGAGGTCTGGACGAGTTCGCAGGTGCCGACCGGATCGGACGTGGTGAGGGTGGAAGCGGCTTTCACCTCGGCGAGGTTGACGGTTTTGACAAGCGTGGTGCCGTCGGTGTCATAAACCTTGATAGCGGCGTCGGCGGTGAAGGTCTTTGTGGAGGAAGTGAACGAAACGAGCGTCTTGGACGAGACCTGCGAAGTGCCCGTGAGCGTGACGTCGGCCTGTTTGATGACGTGAGCGCCGTTGCCTGTGACCGAGATGCCGGCATTGAATGCGACGCTACCCGTGCCAGTCAGGTAGTAGTGAAACGGCATTGATGATCCATCGCCGTTACTGGAATCGGAAAGAGCCTCAGACCAAGCGATGCCACCCATTTTTGCGGAATATAGACTTAGTGGCGACGAGTTTACGAGCTTCGCATTGGCCATATGGCCAATTGTGCATTGAGATGTTCCATCAACGGTTATCCACATTGGCGTATTATTGCCCTGGAGCTTCTGGAGATTGTTCAGCTTGACATTTGCGCCCTTATAGAGTCCCATCCTGAGATTCCAGCCCTCAACTGAAAGCCCGGCTGTTATATTAATGCTATTTACGCTGGCATCGAAGAGGATGGGATCCCACAGATTGCTATTTGTGACACCCGGGACAGCCGAGGGATTGGCACCTTCCGAATTTTGCCAGTACTGTGTGCCGTTCCAGATATGTGTCGTTCCAACGAACTTGTAGGTGTACGTTTCCTCTTTGCCGGTGACAGGGTTGGTCATTTTAAAACCTGCCCAAGCTCCGCCAGCCGCGCCGACGGCGAGTAGTAGTGCGACGAGGCGCGCGGGAGGCGCGACGAGTCGAAGCAGTATCTCTATTGTTCTTTTCATGGTTCTGTTCCTTTCTCTCTTTTGGTTTTTGTCAAGTGCATGAAGGGTTGATTACAAAGCGCATCGGGGCGTATGGGGCAAATCGGGGCAATCGGGGAAAAGGGACGCAAGCGACGCAATCGGGGAAAGGGACGCAAGCGACAGAAGGGGCCGAAGCGACGATTGCGCGCGGAAGTTGCGCGGGATTGGCTGTAGGGATGATGCGCGCGG
>DJXI01000064.1:17858-18040 GCA_002449695.1 Verrucomicrobia bacterium UBA7008
TTGGCTGTAGGGATGATGCGCGCGGAAGTTGCGCGGAAATGAGTGCGCGGACGATGCGCGCGGGATGGCGCGCGAAACGCCTTGGGGAACGGGACGATGCGCGCGGAAGTTGCGCGGTGTTACGCTGTTGTGCTAGGCGAGGTGCGGCGCGTGAGGCTGAGAGGCTGCCCCCCCCCCCCCCC
>DJXI01000064.1:18118-20491 GCA_002449695.1 Verrucomicrobia bacterium UBA7008
CTAAAATCGCACAAAATGCGACCGTTGCGGCGCGATTCGCCGCATTAAAGCCGATTCTGTTGCAACGCGCTATCATGATTTAATCGCCTACTTTAACCTCTCGGTGCTTCCCCGTCTTGATCAGGTACAACAAAAGTTTCTCAGCAAATTTTTGATACACAAGAACCCAGTCGCTTTTCGGGCCGCCAATATGGCACTCGCGACAACCGATCCACCGGCCTTTCAGCGGATGATCCGACAACTGCGGCGGCGGCACCTCGCCCGAAGCCAGAATCGCAACGACCTCATCTAGTTTGGCGACATCCAAGCCGCGCTTTCGAGCTCGCTCGCGCCCCTTCTCAAACTGAGGCGAATAGAAGATGTTGAACTTAGACATGACCGAGACTCCATTTGTATTCGTTCATGTCGTGGCACGCCTTGGACACGTCAACACTGCCTTCCGCAACAGCCTTGCGAAACGCCCTGATATCCTTATAGAACGACGGGGCCAGCTCGCTGCGCCGATTCGGCGCGACCTTACCCCGCACGGGGGATGTGGCGCGGGTGCAGAAAGCCGCGCGCGGCTGCGTGTGCACGCAACCCGTCGAGGTCGATTCTCTCCGCACGCTCTTCATTTCACCCCTGTTTTCATTGGCTCTTCCGCAGCCGCGGCACTTTTGCCGCGCACGCATCGGAGGCTTTGCCTTTCGCAAGTCTGGAAACACTATAGCAAAATTTGCAAAACTGCACAAGAGGAATATTTTGCCACTTTGCGTGCGCGCATTTCGCGCGGGGATCGGCGGCGCGCGGCGGCCGGGATCAGCCGCCGAACGGCAGGCGCTGCAGCAGCGTCACGCGCGGCACGGCGTTCGTCGCCAGCGGATCGAGCGCCTGTTCGCTCAGCGGGCGCAAATCGAGCGACTCGACGCCCTCCTGCGTGCCGTTGATCTTGTCGCCCGGCTCCAGGCGCTGGCCCTGGATGAACTGGCGGCCGAGCACGGCGTTCTTCGGCAGGCCCACGTCCTTCTTCATCCGGTTGGGATCGACGAGCCCCACCGTCACGAAGACGATGATCTCGGCCTGCTCCTTGACGCGCGTCTTGGAGCTGAAGAAGTGCGAGCCGATCCACGGGAGCGACCGCAGGCCGGGAATGCCGTTGTCCACCTGCCGCTCGACGGTGCGCGACAGCCCGCCGATGACCGCCGTCGTCTCGCTGGCGAGGTTGAACTCGGTCACGAGGCGCTGCACGTTGATGATCGGATATTTGGCGGAGTAGCTGCCGGTGTCGGCGCTCTTGTCGGCCGTCGTGCCCGCCATCACGTAGTCCTTGCAGTCGGAGATGGTCGGCACGATCGAGACGTTGATGAGGCCGTTCGTCCCCACGCGCGGCGTCACCTCCAGCTGGATGCCCCACGAGAAGAACGCCTCGTTCGCGAACATGAACTTGTCCTCGCCCGGGATCGACGTCATCTGCATGTCCAGGTCGAGCGAGGTCGTGTCGTTGCCGGACGTCGTGCGCTTGGCGGAGATCTTGACGTTCGGATACTTCTGCGTCATGTCCACGATGGCCTTCTTGCCGGACGAGACGATGATGCGCGGATTGGAGAACGTCTTGGCGTCCTCGGCCGACTCGAGCGCGCGCAGCACGAGCGCCATTTCCGAGAAATCGAGCGTGCCGGTGAAGTGCGACATTTCGGCATCGTGGCCCGCGCCGCCGCGCAGACCGTAGTGCGTGACGGTGTTGCCGTCGACCACGTCGCGCGTGTAGTCCGACACGCCGCTGCCGAGGCGGCGGTGCTCGATGCCGCCGCCCAGACGCAGCGTGCCGCCCATGTTGTCGAGCATCTGCCAGTCGATGCCCAGCTTGTGAGACGCGTTGTTGCTCAGCTCCACGAAGCGCGCTTCGATGTAGACCTGGCGCGCCTCGACATCGAGTTCGCGGATCGCCTTTTCGCAGGCGTCGAGGATGGGCGCCGGCGCGCTGACCATCACCGAGTTCGATTCCGGGAAGTCGACGGCCATTTTCGTCACCTTCCAGACCTGGCCGAATTCGCCGTTCCACATTTCGTTGAACTTGGCGGCGACTTCGGCGGCGGAGCAGTGGTTCAGGCGGAAAATGCGCGTTTCAATGTTGCGCGGGCGGACGGCGGCGGCGGACGCGGCGTCGGTCGAATTGGTGGCGGGCACGGCGGCCGTGGCAGCCGCAGTCTGATTGGTGGCGGCAACGGGCGCGGACGCGCCTGCGACCTCTTCGGCCGCACGCGCCCAACCAACCGCCGCCAGCATGACGACCACCAGATGACTCGCCTTGAACATTGAGGGGCTATTATATCAAATCGCCGCCGCCACGTGCAAGGCGCAAGTGCAATTCTGGAATTTACCCATTTTTTGGCA
>DJXI01000071.1:0-2606 GCA_002449695.1 Verrucomicrobia bacterium UBA7008
GGTCGATTATGTCGGAGTTCCGAAGATACATTTCGAAGAGCTCGCAGTAGCGCTTCGCCTGCGCCTCTAGGACTTCGGCCGGGCATCCCTTCGTGTACGGATTGTACTTCTCCTCGTAATCGTGAAGCTTCGTCGGATCGGCGGAGAGCCCCCAGGCGTTCGGAAGGACGCTCACGTCGAGTTCCGTGACCATCGCCTTGACGCCTTCAGCGCCGATGCGCTGAATCGAGCGCTCGTAGTCGGCTACGGCGGGCCCGCCAAGTCCGTTGTGGCTCTGAAGCCCCACGCCGTCGATCCTCACGCCCTTCGCGCGAAACTCGCGCACCATCCTGAGGACGCCGGCGATCTTGTTCGGATTGAACATGTTGAAGTCGTTGTAGTAGAGCTCCGCGTCAGGATCGGCCTCATGCGCAAAGCGGAACGCGAGCTCGATGAAGTCGTCGCCGACTCCGTCGCGCCAGGGCGAGGGATGGAGGTTGCCTGCGTCGTCGAAAGCCTCGTTCACGACGTCCCATCCGTGGACGCGCCCCCTGTAGCGTCCGACAACCGCGTGGATGTGCGTGCGCATCCTTGCGATCAACGTCTCGCGACCGGCCTTGGAACCGTCCGCGTTTTTGAAGAACCAGTCTGGCGTCTGGTGGTGCCACACGAGGCAGTGTCCGATGATCTTCATCCCGTGCTTCTCGCCGAAGGCGACGAACTTGTCGGCGGAATCCCAGTGGAACTCTCCTTCGCGCGGCTGCACGCGCTCGGGCTTCATCTCGTTCTCGGCGGTGATGGAACTGAAGTTCGCCGCGACGAGATCGGACTCCGCATTCGGGGTCTCTTCGTACACCCACTTGCCTAGAGCCGCGCCGAGGCGGAAACGGCCCGTGTAGGCGTCCTTGATGCCGCCGACGGCGGAAGCTGCCGAAAGGCAGGCCGCGGTGACTAGTAATTGCGTTTTCATGATTACATTATACTACATCCAAACAGACGGTCACCATGACCCAAAAGAGCCATTATTCGTGCTCAGCGCAGGTGAAGCGGAAGTAATCTACGTCTATGCAGCCGCCGTGGGCCTTCGTTGCGTAGTTGAAAATCGCAAAACGCGTGCCGACGAAAAAACGCTGCCAATCGAAATGCATTCCAACGCGCGGACCGATCCGGCGCCACGACTTCCCGTCAAGGCTCCAATCGAGCTCCGCCCAGTCCTGGCCGGGATGGAAGTCGGCGCGAATGCGCATGTAGACAGTATCCGATTCGAGCGGAACAGACTCCCTCTCGATCGTCTCCACTTTTGTCACGCGGCGGCGACGAGGTGGCGGTCGAAGTGGGCGTCCACGCCGCGCCGCGAAAACTTGTCGCACTCCAGCCCGATCCCCGCGTCCGGCGCGGCCGTCACCGTCTGACCCGTCGTCGCGAGCGGATAGCGCGCAATCTCGCGATAGAAGTTGAACTTGGCGTCACGGCTACAACCGGCATCATGACTGGGGGAAGCGGCGTCTCGCCGCTTTTCATAACAAGGGAAACTTCCTTTTTGACGAAGCGGCGGGACGCCGCTTCCCCCAGTAAAAGCTTCACCGTCAATCAAATCCACCCGACTTGAGACTTCCACGCGCCACACAAGCTGCTTCATCGACTCCTCAGGCCGGATCCACGGGCCGCCGCACGCCGACATCGAAGATCATCGCCGCGCCGTTCTTCAGGTGCTGCGCGCAGTTTTCGTATTCGCCCGAGACGAGCAGCACAGCGAGAAGGATTGCAGATTTCATGCCACCATTATAGCAAACGCCCCGCCCGTTCCGCCATCACTTGATGTGGAGCGGGGCGGGGCGCGTCGGGCGGCGCGGCCGCGCGCCGCGTCAGATGCGCTGCACGCCGTCGACGAACACGGCCGACGGCTTCCAGCTGCGCGGATTGATGACGACGAGGTCGGCGGTGTAGCCCTTCTCGACCTTGCCGAGCGTGTCGCCCCAGCCCTGCTCGATCGCCTGGTTCCACGACGTCGTGCGCACGAGGTCCTTGAGCGGCAGGCCCGTGACGTCATGGACGTTCTTGAGGCCCATGCCCATCCAGAGCGTCGAGCCCGCGAGATTGCCGCCCTTGACGAGGCGCGCCTCGCCGTGCTCGAGCTTCACCTCCAGCCCGCCCATCGTGAACGCGTAGCCGTCCTTGCAGTGCGAGCAGCGCAGCGAATCGGTGATCATCTGCACGTGCGCGAGGTTGCGGCGCGTGAAGATGAGCCGGAGCATGTCGGGGCAGAGGTGGATCTTGTCGCAGATGACCTCGGTGTTGAGGTCCTCGATCAGGAAGCCCGCGCCGACCATGCCGATCTCGCGGTGGTGGAGCGGCGTCATCTGGTTGCAGAAGTGCGTCATGTGCCTGAGGCCGTTCCGGTAGGCCGGCATCAGGTCGGCGAACTTCGCGCCCGTGTGGCCGCAGCTCGGCACGACGCCGATCTTGAAGCATTCCTTGGCGAACTTCGCGCCGCCCTCGGTCTCGACGGCGTAGGAGATCTGCCGGACCGGGAAGATCCTGGCGATCGCCTTCACCTCCGCGATGGCGGGCTTGCGCACGTACGCGGGGTTCTGCGCGCCGCAGCACTTGACGTTGATGAACGGGCC
>DJXI01000071.1:2664-4477 GCA_002449695.1 Verrucomicrobia bacterium UBA7008
AGCACTTGACGTTGATGAACGGGCCTTCGAGGTGGATGCCGGGCGTCTTCGCGTAGGGCATGCCGGCGTCGGCGTACGCCTTGAGGTTCTTCGCCGCCGTCTCCAGCTCCGCGTGCGAGACGGTGAGCGTCGTCGGCAGGAACGAGGTCACGCCCTCGGCGAGCTTGCCCTTGGCGATCTCGAAGATCGCCTGCGGATCGGCGTCGCAGAAGTCGTACGTGTTCGCGCCGTGCGTGTGCACGTCGATGAAGCCGGGCATGACGTACTGGCCCTTCACGTCGACGACGGTCGACGCGCCCTTCTCCGAAACGGGCTTCTTCGAGACCTGCTTGATCGTCTTGCCGTCGATCACGATCGTGGCGTTTTCGAGATCCACGTCCGGCGAAATGACGTGCGCGTTCTTGATGATCGTCTTTTCCATTTGTCTGTCCTTTTGTTGTGGAATGAAGGTTGGAAGGTTGGCCGAAATTATATCACATCCCGAAGGCGCGTGCAACTTCGCGGTCGTCGAAGGGATGCTTCACGCCCGCGATCTCCTGCGTCGTCTCGTGGCCCTTGCCCGCGATGATCACGACGTCGCCCGCCGCCGCTTCCGCGAGCGCGCGCCCGATCGCCCGCCGCCGGTCCGGCTCGACCGTCACGTCGCGCGCGTCGCCCATCCCCTTCAGAATGTCGTCGATGATCTTCAGCGGATCTTCGCTGCGCGGATTGTCGCTCGTCACGACGACGCGATCCGCCAGGCGCGCGCACGCCGCGCCCATCAGCGGCCGCTTCATCGGATCGCGGTCGCCGCCCGCGCCGAAGACGACCCACAGCCGGCCGCGGCAGAACTGCCGCGCCGCCGCCAGCACCTTCTCGAGCCCGTCGGGCGTGTGCGCGAAATCGACGAACACCTCCGCCTTGACGCGCGGGTTCGCGATGCGCTCCAGCCGCCCCCAGCGCGGCGTCAGCGTCGGGATCGTGCGCTGGATGAGCGCGTGCGGCACGCCGGCCGCCTCCGCGAGCGCCGCCGCCGTCAGCACGTTCGAGCGGTTGTAGTCGCCGACGAGCGGCAGCTCCGCGAGGTCGAAGCGCGGCGACCGGTTCGAGACCGGCAGCACGTTCAGCGGCAGCCGCCCCACCGCCTCGAGCATCTCGGCGGCGTACCCGCCGTCCAGGCAGACGACGAACGGCGGGAAGTCGCGCCGCCCCGCCGCCCCGCCCGCCGCGACGTGCGCGCCCTCGGCGATGCGCGCGGCGAACGACAGCTTGACGCGGAAGTATTCCTCCATCGTCCTGTGATAGTCGAGATGGTCTTCGCTCAGGTTCGTGAACGCGCCGCCTGCGAACGTCGTCACCGTGCCGAAGCCGACGCGGTCCTGGTGGATCGCGTGGCTCGACACCTCCATCACGCAGTCGGTGCAGCCGTTCGCCGCCATCGCGGCGTAGATCTCCTTCAGCCGCGCGAGGGGCGGCGTCGTATAGCCCGTGTAGTACCGGTCCTTCCCGTCGAAGACCTCGACCGTGGTGATGTAGCCGCAGCGGCGTCCCGGCGCCGCGTCGATGAAGGCGGCGAGGATCCACGTCGTCGTGGTCTTGCCGTTCGTCCCGGTGATGCCCCAGATGCGCATCAGTCGCGCACCCCGCGCCAGGCGTTGAACCGCGCCGCCGCGAGCGCCCTGTACTTCGCGCCCGTGCCGCCGTTGACGAACGGATCGATGGAGATGCCGCCGCGCGCGGCGAACTTCCCGTAGACCTCCAGGTACTTCGGCTTCAGGAGGCGCGCGAGGTCGTCGTAGATGACGTTGATCACGTCCTCGTGGAAGTCGCCGTG
>DJXI01000071.1:4558-21769 GCA_002449695.1 Verrucomicrobia bacterium UBA7008
CGCCGTGGTTGCGGAAGCCGAAGAGGTAGAGCTTGAGCGACTTCGACTCCACGAGCTTCTGCGCGGGGATGTAGCGGATCGTCAGCGTCGCGAAATCGGGCTGGCCCGTCTTCGGGCAGAGCGTCGTGAACTCGGGCGCGGTGAACGTCACCCAGTAGTCGCGCGCGGGATGCCGGTTCGCGAACGCATCGAGCACGGCGGGGTCGTAGTCCTGCGGCGCGGCGACGGTCCTGCCGAGCGCCGCGAGTTGATCGAGGTCTTTTCTCATGATTCCCTTCTCCAGATGCACAGTCGCGTCTTCCCGTAGGTGCGGTCGCGCACGAGCGCCCAGCCGGGCGTCTCCTCCGCCTTCTGCACCGCCGTCATCTCCGCGACGAAGAGGCCGCCCGGGCGGATCACGCCGCGCGCCGCGAGCGTCGCGAGGACGGACGCGTAGCCCTTCTCCTCGCCGAGCGCGTAGGGCGGATCGGCGAAACCGATGTCGAAGCCGTCGCCCGCGTACGTCGCGAGCCAGCGGTAGGCGTCGGCGCACGCGACGGTCGGCTTTCGCCTGAAAATCGTCTCGACGTTCCGTTCGAGGACCGCGACGTGCCGGCGGTTCGCCTCCACGAACGTGACGCCCGCCGCGCCGCGCGAGAGCGCCTCGATGCCAACGGCGCCCGAGCCCGCGAAGAGATCGAGGAACGTCGCGCCCGCGATCTCGGCGCCCAGGATGTTGAAGAGCGCCGCGCGCACGCGGTCCTGCGTCGGCCGGATGTCGCCCGACTTCGGCACCGCCAGGATGCGGCCGCCCGCCTCGCCGCCCGTCACCCTCATGCGCGGTACTCCGCCGCGCTGTCGGCCGTCTCCCAGACCTTCACGGCAACGATGCCGGGGATGTGCGCGCGCAGGTCGGTGAAGAACATCTTCGCGAGATTCTCCGCCGTCGAGCGGAACGGGATCGCCACCGTCCGCATGCCGTTCTTCTCCACGACCGCCGCGATCTCGCGCTCGCCCGCCGATTCGGTGTTGTAGATGAACGCATGGTCGAAGCGCGCGCAGATGACGTCGGTCGCGAGGCGCTTCAGGTCCTTGAAATCGATCACCATGTCGCGCGCGTCGCCGTCCGCCTGCGCGACGGAGACGTCCACGCGGTACGTGTGCCCGTGCAGGTTCTTGCACAGGCCCTGGTGGTTCGTGAGCACGTGCGCCGCGTCGAAGCGGACGGTCTTCGTGACGGTCGTCATGCGTCCTTCCCCTCCGTCATGATCTGCAGGAAGCGCTCCGGCGGCGGGCACGGGCGGAACGTCTTGAGGTCGATGAACGCATGGCGCGTGTAGCCCGACACGAGCACCTTCTCCTCGCCCTTGCGGCGAATCTCGCACGCGATCTCCAGCCGCACGCCCTTCTGCGCCTGCACCCACGCGGAGATCTCCAGCAGGTCGTCGTACTTCGCGCTGCCGTGATAGTTGCATTCGGCGTGCGTGACGGGAAGCCCCCAGCCCTCCGCCTCGCACTCCTTGTACGTCGCACCGCACGCGCGCATCAGCTCGTTGCGCGCGCGCTCGAACATCGTCAGGTAGTTGCCGTAGTAGACGACACCCATCATGTCGGTGTCGGCGTACGGAACGCGGTAGTCGATCGTGATCTTTTTCATGTCTTGTTTCCGCCCGGTTCGGTTTGAAGCAGCGCGCGCTCGTCGGCCGTCAGGTCGCGCCAGTCGCCGGACTTCAGGTCGGCGGGCAGGCGGAACGCGCCGATCGCCACGCGCGTGAGCGAGATGACGACGAGGTGCGCCGCCGAGCACATGTAGCGGATCTGGCGCTTGCGCCCCTCGCGCAGTCTGAATTCGAGAAGAGTCGTATGGTCGGGGTTCGCGCGGAGCACCTTCACGGGCACGGGACGGATCACATAGCCGTCGGGCATCCGGACCGCCGAACGCAGGACGGCCAGCTTCTCGTCGCTCCAGCGTCCGGCGACCTTGACGACGTACGTCTTTTCGTGTTCATAGCGCGGGTGCGTCAGCCGGAGCGTCAAATCCCCGTCGTTGCTCATGAGGAGCAGCCCTTCGCTGTCCTTGTCAAGCCGCCCGACCGGCACGAGGCGCTCCGCGATCTGCCCGCGGATCAGATCCGCCACCGTCCGGCCGCCGAACGGATCGCTCATCGACGAGAGGACGCCCGCGGGCTTGTTGAGGACGATCGTGCGCGGCCGCGCCGCCGCCGCGAGCGGCCGGCCGTCCACGGCGATCTGCACCGCCGCCGCGTCCACGCGCGCGCCGGGTTCGCGCACGACGAGGCCGTCCACGGTCACGCGGCCCGATTCGATGATCGCCGCCGCGCCGCGCCGCGAGGCGACGCCCGCCTTCGCAAGGACATTCTGGAGCCGTTCACCCGCCGGGCCGTTGCTGTCTGCAAGAGAATTCACGGCGCATAGTATATCACATTTGACGGTCGTACACGCGCGTGTCCTCGCCCCCGGCGGGCCGGTCAGTCGAGCACGACCGTGTTGAACGAATGCGGCCCGAGTTCGACCGCATAGGCCGTTCCGGCGATGCGGAAGCGCACGCGCCGCACGGCATCGGCCCAGTTCGTCGCGACGACGACGATCCCGCCGTCGGGGTTGCGGTAGCAGAGCGCCTCCGTGCTGTCGCGCCACGGCGAATAGGCGAGCTGCACCGCGCCGGGCCGGATGAACGCGGCGAAATGCCGGACGGCGTAGTATTCCGGACGGTACGAGAACGTCTTCGTCTTCGAATCGACGCGGATGAGCGCGTTCTGCTCCCATCCCCAGTTCGAGCGGCCCCGGTCGCACAGGATGAAGTTCCAGTTGTACCACTCGTCCGCCCCGTGGCCGAGGTTCTGGAAGAGGAGCCAGCTCGTGTGCTCGCCCGCCCGCCAGTCCATGCGCCCGTTGCCGCACTCGGACTCGGAGCAGATGCGGTGCTTGCCCGGATACTTCGCCGTCATCGTCTCCATCACGTCGCGACCCTCCCACTGGAAGCCGAACCCGTCGATCACGTCCAGCAGCCCCGGCGCCTCGATGATCTGCTCGATGTAGCTCTTGCGGTTCGTGTTGAACGTGCCGAGATAGAGCTGCACGCCCGGCGCCTTCGCCTTCAGCGTCGGCGCGAGGTAGTCGCGGTTGAAGCGCACCGTCCCCTCGGCGGTCCACGGGCAGCCCGGATACGGCGTGTAGGAATACGCCTCGTTCTGGTACATCACCCGGTCGATCGGCACGCCTTCGGCCCGGTACAGCTCGATGAACCGGACGAACATCTCCGCATACGCCTGGAGATACCGCGGCTCCTGGATGAAGTAGTTCTGCGTGGCGAGGCGGCGCGGGAACGGCTTGCGCCGGTCGCCCTGCAGCCACATTTCGTTCGGATCGACCGCATCCGACGCCCCGCCGCCGTAGAGCAGCGCGTCCTTCTCCTTCGGCTGGCTGTTGAAGGGACTCGACAGAACGCAGTAGTCCTTGTTGAGTTTCATCCACGCGGGCGGCGACCACGGGCTCACCCAGAACGTCAGGTCCGGCCGGTAGCGCTGCGCCATCTTGACGAGCGCGATCTGGTTCGTCTTGTCGTGCTCGATGTTGAAGTGCGTCAGGTCGAAGTCGCCCGTGACCTCGCTGCACGCATACCACGCGCGCGAATAGTCGTTCGCGTTCATCGTCAGGCGGCCGCGCGTGAAGCGCAGCTCCCCGTCCGGCGCGAAGAGCTTGCGCAGAATCTCCTCCTGCTCGGCGGGCTTCAGCATCCGCAGCGCGTCCAGATCGAGCTCGTTGAACGTCGTGCCCCACGCGCGCCACGGGACCGACCCTTCGCGCGCCGTCGCGCCGTCCGTCTCGAACAGGTCGAGCGCGCGCGCCGCGCCGTCCCCGTCCGCCGGCCGGACCTCCGCGGCCGTCCACGCCGCCGGCTCCGTCGTGGTCCACATCGTCGCCGCCTCGGCGCGCGGGACACCCGCCCCGACCGCGCCGAGCGCCGCGGCGCAGATGACGACCGTCTGCATCTTCACATCCGTTTTCATGTTCCGCCTTTCTCTTTCCATCGACCGACCGCGGAGCCGCAGCCCCGTCACGCCCCCTTCACGAATCCGTGCCGGAGCGCGGAGGTGACGAGCCCGACGCGGTCGCGCACGTCGAGCTTGACGAACATGTGCTTCATGTGCAGCTTCACGCCCTCGTACGAGATGCCGAGCCGCGCGGCGATCTCCTCGTTCGTCAGCCCGTCCGCCGCGAGCGCCAGCACGTCGCGTTCGCGCGGCGTCAGGTCGGGCATCATCCGCCGCCGGTCGTAGAGCGCCTGCACGGACGCCGGGACGAAGCGGCCGCCGGCGGCGACGCGGCGGATCGCCGCGCAGATGTCCGCCGAGTCGCGGTCCTTCAGCAGATACCCCTTCGCGCCGAGCGACAGCGCCCGGTAGATGTCGTCGTCCGCCTCGCTCGTCGTGAGCATGATGACCTTCTGCGCCGGGCGGGCCGCGAGAATCTCCGCGAGCGCCGCGAGGCCGTCCGTGCCCGGCATGCGCACGTCCAGCAGCAGGACGTCCGGCTGCGTCTCGCGCGTAAAGCGCGCCGCCTCGGCGCCGCTGCCGCATTCGCCGGCGAAGGTGAAATCCTTCTCCGAGGCGATGATGTACTTCAGTCCCATGCGCACGACCGAATGGTCGTCGATGATCGCCACGCTCGTCATACCGCACCTCCCAGCTGCACGCCCGTCCAGCGGCCTTCCGTCACGAACGACAGCGCGAAGCCGCTGCGCGCCGCGCGGTCGCGCATCCCGGCAAGGCCGAAGTGCCCCGCCTCCGGCCCCGGCGCCGCCGCCGCGTCGAACGGCGCGCCGTCGTTCAGGATGCGCAGAACGAATCCGTCCGCGCGCGCGTCGGCGGCGAGCGCGATCGACCGCGCCCGTCCGTGCGCGAGCGCGTTGGCGATCGCCTCGCGCACGATCATCAGCAGATCCCCCTGCCGGCCGGGATCGAGCCGTTCCGGCAGCGCCGCGAGGCGCAGGTGCCGCCGCACGGACGCGGGGATTTCGATGGCGCGGATCGCCGCCGCGAGCGGCTGTCCCACATCGTCCGACCGCAGCGCCATCACCGTCGCGCGGACCTCGGACTTGGCGTGGATGAGCACCTTCTCGGCCTGCCGGATCATGCTGCGCGTCTCGTCCGGCAGCCCCGCCGGCTTCTGCGCGCACGTCAGCAGCAGCTTGGCGCTCGCGAGGTGCTGCTCGATCGTGTCGTGCAGATCCGCCGCCATGCGCTTGCGTTCGGCGGCGACGGCCCGCGCCGCGTGGCGCGCGCGCCGCACCTGCACCGTCACGACCGCGCCCCAGCCGAGCGCCGCCAGCAGCACGAGCGCCGCGAACGCGAGCGCGAGGAGGATCCGCGCGGGCGTCCACCACGGCGGGCGCGACAGGATGTCGATGTCGTACGCGCCGCGCATGTTGAACACCACGCTTTCGATGACGCCGTCCCGGCTCAGCGCCGACGGCACGCACCGGAGGCGCAGCACCGCGCCGCGCCGCAGATCGGGATCGAGCGGCCGGTCCTCCGGATACGCGAACGTCGCGATCGCCGTCGGGCGGCGCGCATCCAGGTCGGAGACGGTCAGCTGCACGTGCGCGCGGCGACGGTTCACGTCCTGCACGTGCACCGTCAGCGCGGCGGGGCGGTTCAGGTAGCGGTGCGCCGTCTCAGGCGTCAGCGCATAGAGATCGGCGACGCGCGGCTCGGTGCGCGGCGGCGGCTCGACATCGCGCGCGAGCGTGCGGACCGTGACGTTTTCCAGGCGGATGTCGGGCTCGACGCGCGTCAGCTCGCCCGTCGCCTCGATGCGCTCGTTCATGTCCGGCCGCTCGCCGCGCTGGAGGCCGAGGCGGACGCCGCGCCCGTCATCCAGCGACAGAAACGCGAAATCCATCCCGCCGTACCAGAACGTCACCGTGCCCACCACGTTCGTGATCACCGCCGCCAGCGCGGCACTGCTGCAGAACTTCATGCGCCCGCCTCCTTTTCCAGGACGATCGCGGAAAGGCTCGCGGCCGAGGCGTCGAGGATCTCAAGGCGCAGCACGCCCGCGCCCGCCTCCAGCTCGAGCGTGCCGAGCAGCATCCGCGAAACCTTCTCCTTCTTCGGCAGGTGCGCGCTCACCCGGCGGCCGTCGTCGACGCGCGCGGCAACGTGGAGCGTGCCGGCGTTGCGGGCGTAGACGACGATCCTGTAGCGCCCCTTCTCCGCGACGGCGAGCGTGTAGTCGCAGCGCTCGCCCTTCTTGAGCGCGACGAGACCCGGCTGGCCCTCGACCTTCCCGATCGGCACGACCTGATCGCTGCGGTAGGGCCACAGCGGCTTCGGCGCCTTGCCGGGATAGCGCGCGGTGCCGCGCGCGCCCGTGCCGTTCAGCGGGCTGTAGTCGTAGTCGACGGCGCGGATCGCGCCCGGCACCGCGTGGGCGCGCGAGACGCGCGCGCCGTCCTTCCACGTGCCGGGGTCGCCCGCCTGCCACTTCGTGCGCATCTTCGTGAGCGTGCCCCAGCCCTCCCATTCGTAGTACCAGTTCGGGCCGAAGCCCCAGCTTTCGAAGCCGCCGTTCGCGAGCTGGCGCTTGACGCATTTCGTCAGCCATTCCATGCGCGCGGCCGGCACGCCCTTGCGAACCGCGTAGTGCATCAGCGCGGCCGTCTTCGGCGCGGCGGGTCCGCCGTCCGAGCCGCGCGCGTGGGGGGAGACCGTCAGCGCCGTCCAGCGGCTGTTGCGCGTGCGCGCGCGGTAGAACAGCCCGTTCGCGAACGTCGCCTCCTCCTCGCGGTCGACGTGGCCCTTCGGCTCCCAGTCGCTCATGTTGTACCGCAGCGACCATTCCAGGCCCGTGAGGATGCGGTCGTCGAGCTGGCCGTAGAGGTCGTCGCCCTGGTTCCAGAAGATTTCGGCGAGCGCGACCATCTGGAAAAGGCCGTACATGCAGTGCGCCTGGTCGCGGCACGACTCCTCGCACTGGCCGTTCGCGTAGATGTAGTAGCGCAACTGGTCGTCGTAGCCCCAGTCGGGCTCCGTGCCGAACGCGGGCGGCTTGGTGCGCTCGATGAAGAACGGCCCGTAGTTCGCGGGCCAGTCCGGCTTCCAGACGCCGCCCGAGCAGTACGGCGCGTCGTCCTCGCGGTGCGGCAGGCCCACGAGGTTGTTCCAGACGCGGTCGTACATCTTCGCGTCGTCGAGGAAGATCGCGATGGCGAGCGCGCCGTGCCAGGCCGTCAGACCCTGATTGCCCCAGCGCATCACGTCGCCGCCGCAGATGTGCGGCCAGAAGACGTCGCGCAGCATCTTGCCGAAGCGCGCCTGGTCCTCGGCGCGCCAGCCCGGGTAGTCGCGCATCAGCTCGGCCGCCTCCACGAGCAGGTATATCTTGCCGTTGTCGAGCGGGCCCGTCCCCGCCCAGCTCGTGCCGGTCCAGTTCGAATTCTGCACGAGGAAGTCGCGGGCCTTGTCGGCGTAGGCCGTATCGCCCGTCAGCTTCCACATGAGCGCGATGTCGTGCGCGCGCCGGCCGTCGATGCCGATCGTCGCGTTGAAGCGGCCCGCGTCGATCTCGCCGCCGCGCGGGCGCGCCCACGCATTCGGATTGGCGTACGGCGAGAAGCGCAGCGCCTCGAAGCCGCGCTTCCACGGCTCGCGGCCGGCCGCGACCATCGCCTTCATGCGGTCGATGTCGCCCTGCGTGTAAAAGATGCCGGGGTGGACGAACACCTTGCCGTCGGAGTTGCGCGCCTTCGGCACCGGGGGCGCGGACGATGCCGCCGCGCTGCACGCGAGGCCGACGAGAAGAAGGAAAACCGCGAGACGGGGGAAAACCCGCCCGCGGCGGCGCAAGAGGAGAGAGAGGATGAACCTCTGCGCCTTAAAGGATGGATGCGTGCGCGTATCTCTCATGCGGCGGCGCTCGCTGTTTATTCGCTCGCGCGCACGTCCGCGCACAGACGGTTGAAGATTTTCGCGTTGGCGAATTCCAGCTGAACCGCCGGCTTGTCGCTGGGCTCGCTCGTCGTCACCGCCTCCGAGAAGTCGGCCTTGTCGCACGATTCCAGATAGTACGCGAGCTTCAGGCCGGGCACGCGGCGGAACGCGGAATCGTCGAACGTCAGCGTCGCCACGCCGTCGGCGACCGTCGCGCCCATCGTCGGCTTCGTCGCGTCCACATAGGTCTCTGCGCCGAGCATGTACGCCAGAATCCCCGTCACGCCGTTGGCATTCACAGTGTTGACACTTTCTGCCGCGTTGTTCTCCGTCAGCCATGCCGCCAGATCGGCGTCTCGAATCTCGACGGACTTCGTGGTCGTCCCATCCGTCGCCAGAGCGCTGACGGACGTTTCAGCAACCGAGGCTTCATTCAGCCAGACGCCATCATTGCCGTATGTCGCCGTCCAGTACTGACCTTCTGTCGCGCAGGCCGCTATTGTGCCGCCAATACCTGTCAAAACGCTTTTCTTCGGATGTCCCGTGACCGTGCTTGCGAAAATCTGCGAATTGTCCGCATTTGCGGCGTCGGTGGAAGACAGCAACATGTAAACGTCGCCTTCGAAGCTAAGCGCCGTAGGCGATACCTGAACGACATTTCCTGAACTCAACGCCAGCTGATAATACGAACCGTCCTTGAATTCGAGCGCATCGATCGTCATGCCGTCTGAACCCGTATCGATGTTGCATGCAAGCGTAGCGCCACGCCCCACTGAAACCTTGGTCAGATTCTTGAACGAATTGCCGTCGAAGCCCGACGGATTGTTGAGCACAACCTTGCCGCCCTCGATCTCCATGTTCCTGTAGTTGTAAAGATAGCTCGTCAATGTTCCAGTTCCGACCTTGCGAATGGTTATATTAATGTTTTGCCTGTTCGATCCATTTCCCCACAGAAAATAACCATCGTTGAACGCAAAGTTCGTATTCAGGGTTCCGACTTCGAGAGTCGTGGTCGCACCATCCGGGAAATACATCACGCACCAGGCGTTTTTCCAGAGTTCGAGAGAACCGAACTGGACGACACCTTCGCTCACATCCAACGTCATATCTCCACCGACGCGCCAGGCGATATTGGTCCCCGCCGCATTTGCGGAGCCGATGGTCAGCCCGGTGTTGAAGTCCTTCGCGATCGTTCCGTGGAAATCGCGGTTGTCGCCGTAGAAGCCGTAAGTGCCACCGCCGTTTTCCATGACTATGCTGCCGGTTCCCGAGATGTTTCCATATATCGCCACGGACTTCCACAGCTGAAGTTCTTCGGAAACCGCGACATTCCCTCTGACATTCACAATGCCGCCATACTCGAAATCTCCGAACCAGGAATTGTTTTTCATCCTCATTTCAACGGTCGCCGGAATTTCAAGCGTGCTGCCGTTAATCTGACCGAGTCCCATATTGTCGATTGTCAGGCGTCCGGTCCCTTCGATCGCGCCGAGGTGGAACTTGTCCCCTCCAGTGCTGCGGGCGATTGTCACCGACGCATTGTCTAGCACAAGTTTCTCATAATCCTTGACGGACTCGGTCATGGCGACCGTCGCATCGCTTTCGAACTTGATCGTGTGCGACGGTTGAGGTTTGATGTTGCGGCTCCAGTTGGCGGCGTCAGTCCAATTGCCGCTTGCGCCGCCGATCCACACGTTGGGAATATCGCCCCACGCCGTCGCCGTGGCGCTGATGGCACCACCTGCTGCCGATACAGTCCAGTTCCAGTCCGAGCCAAGCACGTTGATCCCTGCAAGCGATTGTCCGTCGACGGTTCCAGAGAAAATCACATAAGGGGTGTTTTCGGACACCGCTAGCAAACTTCCGTCCACAGCGAGTTCCGCGCCCTCCGCGACGGTTGCGGTCCCGACGCTTGTGTTGAGCGGGAGCACAAGCGTTCCGCCAAGAACAGTCGTATTGCCCGTGTAGGTGTGCGCACCAGTAAGCGCAAGGACTCCTTCGCCGCGCTTTGTGATGCCGACATTTCCCGTCAGGGCAGTCCCCCATGTGAAGTCGTTGCCGGCGGTGTCGATCTCGATGACCGTCGAGTTCGCGCAGTCGAAGCGCGGAGACGGATCCCAACTGTACGCCGTATCGAAACGAGCCGTCCCGCCAGTCCACGTGAAACTGGTGTTCGCACCGTGATTGTCCTTGAAAGAAACAACGCCCTCTTTGAATTCGATGTTGTTGTAGTGGTCGGCATAAGTCTCAAGCGTGCCGGTACCCACCTTGCGGATGACGCCGTCGAAGAATTCGCTCGTCGAAGCCGCCGTGGTGCCGGAGTCGTAGGTCCCGAAACAATAGCCGCTCCCCCATGTCATGTCGGTGTTGAGATGGCCTACTTCAAGCACCAATCCCAGTCCCTTGGTGAGATAGAAGTAGCTCCAGTTGATTTTGGAAAGGTTGAGCGCACCAAACTTGAGCGTGCCTGACTGCGTGCCGACATAACGGCAGTCGGTGGCGATGTTCCACGTCGCGTTGGGACTGCCGCTGTTGATTGAGCCGAGGCGGACGATGTGGTAGTCGCGTGAATTCAGCGTACCCGAGAAGTTAGCGTTGTTCCCGGCAAGGTCCGTGTAGCCTGCGCTATTCGCACTCCACCCCGTGAGGTTTATCGTCAATGCGCCGACGATATCCGAATTTATCGTTGCCCGATACGGCAGGTTGACCGTTCCTGTCCCGCTCAGGGTCTTGTCGGCGACGAAAGTCGTATCGTTGGCATTGTTCGCCAGCGTGCCATCAACGGTCGTGTTGCCGTTGAACTGGCAGTTGCCGGCCTTGATGGTCATCGTCGAGCCCTCGTACACAAAAACGTCGCCGTTGAAGGTGCTCGTGTTGTTTACGGTGAACGGCGCGCCGTTTGTGATGACCACCCTTCCGTTGAACGTCACGCCGCTGCTGATGTAGTTGTTCTTGTTCTCGCCGATGATGAAATCGCCGTCGACCTGCTGCAGTCCGCCGTAGACGATAAGCTGCGCCTCGGAGGCGTCAATCGTTCCGTGCACTACTATCTTGTGCCCGTTGTTCTCCGACATCCAGGAATCGGTCGCGTATGGCATGTATTTGATCGTTATTCCCGATTCGACGACGAGGTCGGCCGTATTGCCCTGCAGTCCGCCGTGCATGATCTTGACGGTTCCGTTGCCGCTTATCAAATCGAGGGAAGTCCTCGGGTCGCCGCTCGTCCTGTTGAAAAACAGCGTCGCACCGTTGTTTATCTCGATTGCGGCCAGATCAAAGTTGGTCGACCTGTTTATTGTCGCATCGCAGTTGAACACCGCCGTATCTGCTGCCGCAGGCGCGCCCAGCGTCCAGTTTGTGTTGTTCGACCAGTCGGTGGAAGTCCCTCCGACCCAGATTGTCCGGACCGGATCTGTTATCGCTGCGGAAAGCGTCGCGGTCACGACCCCGGTGCTCGTGTCGTAGGCAACCGTCCCAGTCTTGCGCGAACCATCCGCAGGCACGGCGACGACATAATCGGCAATGTCGCCGCCCTCGGGCAGCGCGACGCCGGCGATTGTCGCCGCAGTCGCGGATTCGTCGCTTATCTGGAGATAGAGCTTCGCTCCCTCGGCAAACTTCACATTCCCGAATGCAGCACCCTGCGCGATGCGGAACTGCGAATTCTCCTCCATTTCCAACGTGCCTTCCGACAAGGTTTCAGCAGAAGAATTGAGATTCAGCTTGCCCTGACCGGCCACGATCGACTCGCCTTCGCCAAGAAGGAGAGTTCCGGTGATTTTCGTGTCGGCGGAAAGATTGACGGTAGCCGCGTCGCCGATCGACAATGTTCCGGCAAAAGTGGTCGTCGCGTTTGTCTGCAGCCTTGTTTTGACGACAACATCGCCGCGCAACACAACATTTTTGTAGCAAAGGACGTATCCCGTATCCACCGTGACCGAATCAAGCATGTACACAACGGCGCTGTCGTCGTTCCCCTGCAGCCAGATATCCTGGTTGGTCTTCGGGCCGCCGGCTGTGATATCATCCGTCGCAAAAGGCACGTTTACGAACATCGGCGTGTTGCTGCGCGACTCCAAACCTACGGCCGAACGGCTGTTGTCGTTGTCATACCATGAAATCAGCACAAGCCGGCCGCTGCCTGTCCGCGCAACCGACGCCGGTTGGAATTTATGCCAGTTTTTCTGGCCTGTGGCCCTCAAACGCACATCCCCGTCACCAGTTATGACAAGGGAGTTCAATGACATATGTCCCGTCGTCCAGATCTCGCTGCCCGCCGGTATGTCGACGCAATCGTCGGAACCAGGCACTCCTGCCGGAGACCAGTTATCGGCAACCGACCAGGTGGCAAAGTTGTCTCCGACCCACGTTTTGTCGGCACCGACGGGAAGAACGGGATATTCAGCGGCGTATTCGGCGATCTGTTCGGCGGTAAGAGCTCCGCTGTACAGCCGCCAGTCATCCATCAATGAATTCGTGGCACGGCAGGCATCATCGCCGTTACCATAAACGCCGCCTATCTGAAAGCCGGGATTTGAATCATTTGAAAGACGCATATCTTCGGCCGTTGCGACAAACGTTCCGTCAACATAGAAATCAGCCGTCCTCTGTTGCATGTGATAGACGACGGCATACGTGTGGAAATGCGTCGCCGCGCTCCAAAGCGCAGTCGTCGTATTCTCCTTGGAATAGGCCGCATTTCCGTTCCAGTTCACGAGGCCTATCTTTGCATCACCCTGCACGGCCAGCGCAATCGAACCATAACCATAATGCCCCACTGTCCACAACGCGCCATTGGCCTTCGGGGCCGTCCGTGCAGAGCATAGAACCGTGAAATCGGAATTGTTTACACTGAAATTTGATGACCAAGGCGCGGAGCTCGCCGTCAGCTTCAAAGCCTTGCTTGTTCCGTTTCGAGTATTTTTATAAAGCGCGGCGTCAGTCGTTGTCTGTCCACCCCATGAGATTTCTCCGTTCGCCGCCGTACAATCGCCATCAAATTTAAATCTGTAAGCCGGCGTCAGCTCCGACAGGGACTCTGCACAAAGGGTTAAACCGCAAAGCGCGGCCCAAACGCTCACTACGCACTTGATCCGGCTTCCTGTATTTTGTGCAGCAGTGCGGTGTGCAAGGCTGGTGACGAGGTGCGTGGCCGATTTCACTGTCGTTCCGTTCATGGTGTTGTTCTCCTTCTCTCGTCTTCCTCAGTGGATGATGATCTTGAAGCCGGTCTTCATGAATTCCGTGTAGACCGTGTAGACGTTGTAGGCGTCGCCCTCCTCGGGCGTCACCGTCTCGGTGCGGTAGCGCAGGACCCATTTCCCGCTTTCGCGCACGCCGTTCCGGACGACGCCCGAGCCGACCCACGTCGGCGGCGTCAGCGTCTTCAGCCCGTCATGCGGCCTCGTGGCGTCCTCCAACGCGGTGCCGAAGTCGACCTCGACGCCCTCCCGAAGGACGAGCGACTTCACCGTGCCGGTGCCGCCGACCGCGCCCGCCTCGACAACGACATCCGCGTTCGGCGAATCGCCGTTCAAGGTCAGCGCCGTCGCCGCGCCCTTCTTCGTCAGCGTAAACGCCGCGCCGGTGAACGCGCCCTCGATCGTGCTGTCGCCCTTCTGTCCGACCTCGACCGCCGCGCCCTCGTTGGCAACGTTGATGCGGCCGCCGACCTCGGTCACGTTCAGCGCGCCGAACTTGATCGCCGTGCCCGCCGCGTGCGTCAAATAAAGCGTATCGGCCGTCTTGAGATTCCAGGTCGCATTCTCGCTGCCAGCCGCCGCCGTCGTGAAGTTGAATACGAGGCCGAAGAGATTCATCTCCCCGGAGAAAGCGCTGTTGTCGCCGTTGAATTCCGTGTTCCAGCCGGCTTGGGCGGTGGCGTGGAAATCCGCCGTGCCGGAGCCCGAAATAGAACTGTTGATGCGCACATGGCATCCTGCGCCGTTGCGGGATTGCAGGTTGTACAGCGTGCTGTACGTCCCTTCCTCGAAAACGAGTCTGCCGCCTAGCCACGCATCGTTTGAATTGCGACCCTTCGGACCTCCGAAGCATCCTACGGTGCCGCCGGCCATGACGAGCGTTGTATTCCGTCCGAGCATGTAGTGTTCGTTCTTGTCTGGGACGCCCTGGAGATTCAGCGTCGTGCCGCGTTCGACGCGGATTTCGCCGGTGAAATTGGCGAAGCGCGCGCGATCGTAGACGGCAAACGCGCCTGCCGTGGGCTTGAACGTGCCCGCGCCGGACACGTTCTGGTCAATCCAGCCCGGCGCATAGGCCAGCGTCGCGCCTTCGTCGATCGCGATCGTGCCGCTCCCCGACGGCGCGACCGGCAGCGTGGAAGTCGCCGCGCCCGCCACGCGCAGCGTCCCGCCGTTCGCCACGCGTTCCGCCGCGAGCGTCGCGCCCTCCAGCCGCAGTTCGCCCCCCTCGACCGCCACGGCCCCGGCCGTGAGCGCCGCACCCTCCAGAACGAGCGCACCCGCCGTCACGGTCGCCGTGCCGGAAACAGTCAGCGCGTCGTTCGCGCAAATCAGCGCCCCCTCGCCCGTCTGCGCCAGCGCGACCGCTTCGACCGCCGCGCCCGTCAGCCGGTAGCCCTTGCCGGCCGGCGCCGACGCCCGCACCTGCGTGGGCCTGACCGTCGACGCGATGCGGACCGTGTTGGTCGCCGTCTCCGCCGCCGCCATGTCCGCCCCGTTGAACGTCACATCGTTCGTATCCGCGAAGGTCGCCGCATGAGTCCCGTCCTTGAGCCAGACGTCCGCGGCCAGCCAGTCCGCGCTGCCGCCGTTCCAGATCAGCTGGGCCTGGTCGTGCGCCGTCGCCACGATGGTGCCGTCTTCGCCGACCTTGAACGTCCAGTCCAGCACGCCGTCCGACATCGTGAACACATCCGCGGCCGACAGACCGTCCGCCAGCTGCACGCCCGTGATCGTGACTTCGGTGCCCGCCTGGAGATCCGCGAGGCCGGACACGTCCACGACCACGCCACCGCCCGACACGGCCAGCGGCTTCGACAGCTCCGCGCCCGCCGCGATCGTCACGGCGCCGCCGCGCACCGCGTAGCTTTCCGCCGCCGTCTCCGGCAGCGCGGTGTAATCGACCGTGCCGCCCGCCACCGTCACCGTCGGCCAGGTGCAGGCCGTGCCCGTCAGCGCGGCCGGACCCACGTACACCAGACCGGCCTCCGCCCCCAGCGTCAGCGAGCTGCCCAGCTCGACGGTCGTGCCGCCGCCGATCTGAAGCGTGCCGTTCAGCGTCGTTCCGCCGGCGTTGGCGGCGATGCGATGCGTGACGCCGGGATAGGTCACGCGGACATCGCCGTTGAGCACGGCGCGCTCGTAGCAGATGAACAGGCCGTTCGTGGCCATGATGTCGCCGTTCACCGTCACGGACCAGCCCGACGCGGCCATCACCCATGTGTCGGATGTCGTCGCCTCGTTGCTGGGCTCGAAGACGACCGTCGGATCGACCGTCAGGTTGCAGGCGGACGGTTCGAGGCCGACATGCGAGGACTTCAGCGTGCCGACACCGGCGACGCGCTTGACCTTCACCGTCGGATTCCCGGCACTGGCCACCAGAAAGAGCGTCCCGTGGCGAATGACATACGTCCCGAAGGCCAGGCCGTTTCCGTTCCAGTAGAAAATCTTGCCGTCGCCCGGCACGACCGCGATATCGTCGCGGCCGGTCGGCTGGCCGTTAGACCAGTGCGTGTTGTTGTCGACATGCCAGTCGGCGGGCGAGGCCGTGCCCGCGGCGCCGCCGTTCCAGGTCGTCACCTTGCGCGTGGACGACGCGTTCGTCACGTCCGTCAGCGTCGCCTTGAGCGTGCGCGCGTCCGCGTCGTACGCCAGCGTCGCCTCCACGACGGGACCGACGAGAAAGACCGACGTTTCCAGCGTATCGTCCGCCGCCGCGAACGACAGCGTCTTCCCCTCGGCCAGCGTCAAGAGCGTGATCTCTTCATCCGCGACAAGGTCGCATCCCGTCAGGTCAAAGACGAGCGCGCCCTTTTCCTTGATCACGAGATTGCCGTTGAGCGTCGTGTTGTACGGCAGGGCCAGCACGCCCTGTTCGACGACCGTATCGCCCATGTAGGTGCAGGCGCCCGTCAGCGTCAGGATGCCGTCGCCCTTCTTCGTGAGCCCGCCGTCGGCCGACTCGCCGCTGACAAACGGCGCCGCGATCGACAGCGCGTAATCCGTCTCGATGACCGCGCCGCCGGCCTGCACGTTCAGCGTCAGCGCCTCGCGGTTGTCGATGTAGTCGGTGATTGAATACTGCGCCTTGAGCGTGCCGCCGTTGAAATTGATTTCCGCCGTGCTGTCGGACGCGACGGACAGCTTCCCGACGCTGAGCGTGCCGCCGTCCAGATTGATCGTGGACCGCCCCTTGTCCAGAATCAGCCAGCGCGGAACGGCCGTCGTGCCCACGTTCACCTGGCCGTTGTCCGCGATCGTCAGCGTGGAATCGGCGCCATTGTAGCCGAGGCGCATGTCATTGGCGGACGAGACGACGCCCGTACCCGAGACGGACAGTCCCGAGACGGAACTTGCATTCATGCCGAGATGGATCTTGCCGCTCGCGACGATCTCGCCGCCCGACACGCTGACGGACGTCGTTCCGGCATTCTCGCCGATCGTCAGCGCCTCGGCATCGTTGCCGCCGTTCGTGTTGTTGGCGCAGCGGATGCGCCCGTCCGTCATGACGATCGACGAATTGTCGCGCAGATTGAGCCGGCCGTTATCCGTTTCCGCGCCGTCCCGCCAGCCGCTCACAAGCTCGCCGCCGTCCATCTTGAGGCACGCCGACCCGCTCAGGACGCCCCAGTACTTCGTCGTCAGCCGCCCGCCGGTCATCCACAGGACGGACGCGTCCGCCACGCGGTAGTCGTTCGCCCAGTCGTAGACGCCGGACACGACCTTGAGCACGCCGCCGCTCTTCACGTCGAAGCCGTGGGTGCTCGTCTGCTCGACGTGGTTCGCCGCCGCGACAGCCGCGACGGTCGCGTCAAAGACGATGGGCGACGATTCGGTTCCGGCGGTCACGACGAAGGTGCCGCTGAACGCACGGTCGCCGTCGAGCGTGATCGTGCGGTGGTCGCCCGCCTTCGCCGAAACGGCGATGTTGCCGACGGGGACTCCGGTCTGGCTTTCCCAGTTGGATGCGTTCCCCCAGAGCGTATCGCCGCCCGTGCCGAGCCATTCGGCGGCGCGGGCCGGCGAAAAGGACAAGGCGGCGATTGCCATAACCAACCATATTTGCCCCCCCCCCC
>DJXI01000071.1:21835-38520 GCA_002449695.1 Verrucomicrobia bacterium UBA7008
ACCCCCCCCCCCCTGTTTTTGGAAAGATAGCGCAATGGGGTTGGGGTCCGCGTCGTTTTCATTGGTTCATCTCCTTATCTTAGGTGGTTGGGCGATGCGAGCAAGAGCGGGATGTCAATTGCCTGTTCCCTCCGCCGGCCGGAGGATGCCGAGCTCGAAGCCGCGCCGCACGGCGAACGGCACGTTGCTGACGTTCAACTTCGTGCGAATGCTCTTGGCGTGCGATTTGACGGTGTCGAGGCTGATGCCGAAAAGTTCTGAGACTTCCTGCCGCGTCTTGCCGAACGAGAAACAGGTCAGAATCTCGGCCTCGCGCGATGACAGGCGATGATCGGGGCGCAGATAGGTCGCCCGCGAGACGAAAAGCTGTCGTCTGTGTACTGTCCGCTTCATCTGTTCTTCTTCTCTCTTTCTCTCTCCAACAGATGGTACACAGTATACCAAGTTTCCAGCGCGGCCGCACTCCCCTGCAGGGGAGCATCGCGCATTTTCTTTTCCCGCCGCGCGTCTCTTGCGCCTCCCGACCGGCGCAGTGCCTCGTCCCCGTTCTCCAATCACTTGCATTTTTCACGCGAACTTGCGTTTTCCGCTCACAGTATGGTATACTGCGCGTCATGACGACCAAGAACATCCTCCTCCTGATCACGCCCTCGTCGCCGGGTCGGCTCAAGGGCATCTCCGTCTACGCGCGCTCGCACAACTGGCACCTGACGGTCTCCGACCGCCTGACGCACATGCTCGACGGCTGGGACGGCGACGGCGCGCTCGTCACGCTGCGCGACGACGAAGGGATGCTGCGGCAGGTCCGCGACCTGCGCCGGAAGCGCATCCCGGTCGTCGACCTGAGCTTCACCCGCCCGGACATCCATCTGCCGCGCGTCGCGAGCGACAACGTCGCGATCGGGCGTCTGGCCGCCGCGCACTTCGCGGACAAGCGGTTCCGCCACACGGCCTGGTTCTCCACCGGCTGGGGCCATCAGCACGAACTGCGCTTCAACAGCTTCGCCGACGCGCTCGCCGAGACGCCGCGCCGCTGGGCCTGGGCGCTCGATCCGGAGCGGACCAAGGCGGACGACTGGCATTCGCTCTCGCGGTGGCTGGAGAACCGGATCGCCGACGCGCCCAAGCCGCTCGGCATCTTCTGCTTCGACGACGCGGACGCCTCGCGCGCCGAGTCCGTCGCCCTGTCCGTCGGCTGCAACATCCCCGACGACGTCGCCATCCTCGGCGCGGGCGACGACGAGCCCATCTGCGAAAGCCAGATCGTCCCCGTCTCCTCCGTCCGGAACAACATGACGCGCAACGGCTATGCGGGCGCGGCCCTGCTCGACCGTCTCATGTCCGGGGGACGCGCGCCGCGCCGGCCGCTCCTCGTTCCGCCGCACGGGATCGCCGAGCGGCGCTCGACCGACACGCTGGCGGCGCCGCACGGCCTGGTGCGCGACGCGCGCGACATCTATATGGCCGAGCTCGCCCATCCGCCGACGACCAAGGCGCTCGCCGAACGGCTCGGCATTTCGCGCCCCACGCTCGACCGCGCCTTCGCGTCTGAAATCGGGATGTCGCCCGCGCGCTTTCTGGCGCGGCTCCGGCTGGACGAGGCCAAGCGCCTCCTGCGCGCCTCTGCGCTCCCGGCCACGGACATCGCCCGGCGGCTCGGCTACTGCAACAGCGCCTACTTTTCCAACCTCTTCCGCGAAACCTTCGGCCTCTCGCCCCGGGAATGGCGCCGGCAGCGGGCGCGCTGACGCGGGCGGCGGCTAGTCCGGGTCGACCTTGCGGCGGGCGGCCTTCTTCTCGGCGTGCGCGTGCTTGTCGTCGAGCATCCGCTGCTTCTGGCGGCGCGACCGGCGGCGCTTCTGGCGGCGGCGCTTCTCGCGCGCCTGCTGCTCCGCCGACTTGCGGCCCTGCTCGCGCTGGAGGATGAGCTCGGCCAGCGTCCGGCGCGCGAGCCAGCGGTTCGTCTCGCGGCTGCGAGTCTCGCCGCAGCGCACCATCAGGCCGCTCGGCCCGTGCGCGAGGCGGACGACGTTCGACGTCTTGTTCGTCTTCTGTCCGCCCGGCCCGCCGCCGAGAATGTAGCTTTCCTCGAGGTCGTCCTCGAAGACCGACGCCGCTGCCATCAGCTCGCGGATCTGCGCGATCTTTTCCGGCGAGATCATGCGGCCGCCGCCTTTTTTTTCTTCTCCGCCCGCGCGCGGTGGACGACGACGAGGCGCTTCACCGTGAAGTAGGCAATCGGCGTCAGGATGATCGCGAGCAGGAAGCCGCCGAGGAAGAACGACGCGACCACCTCCACGCCGAGCCGACGGATCGCGTGCCACGTCCACTCCGTCTCCATCAGCTTCGTGTAGGTGAGCGAACCGCCGAAGAGCAGCTTGTTGACGATGAACGTCTGCGCGGGGTAGATGACGAAGATCGTCGCGGGGTTGGTGATGAACGTGCCGACCGTCGCACCGAGGCGCGAGACGCGCAGCATCAGCGCGAGCGGGATGGCGATGACGAGCTGCATCCCGAACGGGATCGCGCAGCCGACGAAGACGCCGAGCGCCCAGCCGCCGGCGATGTTCTCGGGCGGGAGCGGCTCCTTGACGATCTTGCGCCTCAGCCGCCCCCAGAACAACGCCGCTCGCCGCCCGACCGTCACTTGACCAGATGGATGAAGAGGCCCGAGCGCAGCTTCGGCTCGAACCAGGTTGACTTCGGCGGCATGATCGCGCCCGCGTCGGCGATTGCCATCATCTCCTCGACCGTGACCGGCTCCATCGCGAACGCGACGGCGGCTTCGCCCGCATCGACCTTCGCGGCCAGCGCCGCGTCGCCGCGGATGCCGCCCATGAACGAGATGCGCGGATCTGTGCGCGGGTCGGCGATGCCGAGGACGGGCGCGAGCAGGTTGTCCTGGAGATACGACACGTCCAGCGACGAGACGACGTCCGCGCCGGCGGGGACCGACCAGCCGAGGTCCGTCCAGCGGCCGCGGAAATACATGCGGCAGCCTCTCGCGCCCTTCGCGCCGACGGTGAAGCGCGCCGCGACCTGCGCGAGGAACGCGTCGTCGCTCAGGCCGTTCAGGTCGGCGACGAGGCGGTTGTAGGCGAGAATCTTCAGCTGGCTCGCCGGGAAGATGACGGCCATGAACCAGCGCGACTCGCCCGCGAAACCGTGCGATTCGGCGTAGCGCGCCGCCGCCGCGCTGCGGTGGTGGCCGTCGGCGATGTAGGCGACGGGGATGCGCGCGAAGAGCTCCTGCAGCTCGTCGCCGAGGCAGCTCGCGCCCGTCGCAATCTCCCAGACCGTGTGCCCGATGCCGTCCGGCGCGACGAAGTCACAGAGCGGCGTCGTGCGGCACGCCGCGCGCACGATCTCGTCGATCGCCCGGTCGTCGCGGTAGGTGAGGAACGCCGGGCCCGTGTGCGCCGCCAGCGTCTCGATGTGGCGCGTGCGGTCGTCCTCCTTGTCCTTGCGCGTCTTCTCGTGCTGCTTGAGGACGCCCGCGCGGTAGTCCTGCGTGTCGAAGCACGCGACGATGCCCGTCTGCGCGTGCGCGCCCATCGTCTGGCGGTAGGCGTAGTACTTCGGCTCCGCGTCGCGCACGAGCGTGCCGTCGGCGATCAGCGCGTCGAGCGCCCGCTTCGCCTGGGCGTAGGCCGCCGGCGAAGAGCAGTCGGTGCCGTCGGGCATGTCGATCTCGGGGCGCGAGACGTGCAGGAAGCTCTTGGGGTTGCCCGCCGCGAGCGCCTTCGCCTCGGCGGTGTCGACCACATCGTAAGGAACGGACGCGACCGAAGCCGCGTCCTTCTCGTTCGGCCGTACGGCCGCAAAGGGATGGATGTTCATCGCCGTCTTAGAAGCCGACGTTGACGAGCGGGCAGAACGTCAGCTCCGCGTCGCGGATGACGTTGATGACGCCCACCTGGAAGCCGTACATCTCCTCCGCGCGGTTGATGAGGCCGACCTGGACGCCCTGCGCGATGCCCGCCGTGTTGACGAGACCGGCCTGGATGCCGCGGTTCGAGCCCGCCTCGTTCCAGAGACCGACCTGGATGCCGAGCATGTCCGACTGGCCGGCGGAGTTGTAGAGGCCGACCTGCACGCCCGAGAGCTCGTCACGGACGTCGTTGCGCAGGATGTTGATCATGAAGCCCTCGAAGTACTGCGCGCGCCCCCACAGGCCGAGATCGAAGCCCGTCACGTTCTCGTGCTTCGTCGAATAGGGGATCGTGAGCCTCAGGCCGATCACGTCGGGCGCGACGTTGGTCGAGGGGATTTCGCCGATCGCGAAGAACGCGGGCCAGACGCCGACCTGCTTCTGCGGCGCGTCGACGACCTCGGTCTCGACGGTGGTTTCGTCGTTCTCGCCCGCTTCGGCGGCGCGGATCGCACCGACGCACGCGACAGCGACGGCGGCGGCAAAAAGAATCTTCTTCATGTTTCGATGACTCCTTGTTTGAGTGTTGGGGCTATTATACGATTTTCTGCGGAATTTTGCAAGCCTCAGCCGACAGATACTTTTTTGATGACGACCGCCTCCTCGGGCACGTTCTGGTGCGGTCCCGAGAACCCGGTCTTCACCTTGGCGATCGCGTCTACGACCGCCATGCCGTCCGTCACCTTCCCGAAAACGGCATACCCGAAGCCCTGCGGCGTCGGCGCGGTGAAGTCGAGGAAGTCGTTGTCGACGAGGTTGATGAAGAACTGGCTCGTCGCCGAATCGACGACCATCGTGCGGGCCATCGCGATGGTGCCGCGCGCGTTCCTGAGCCCGTTCATCGCCTCGTTGCGGATGGGCGCGCGCGTCGGCTTCTGGTTCATGTCCTTCGTGAACCCGCCGCCCTGGATCATGAAGCCGTCGATCACGCGGTGGAAGATCGTGCCGTCGTAATGGCCCGCCTGCGCGTATGCGACGAAGTTGCGCACCGTCTCGGGCGCCTTCGCCTCGTCGAGCTCCAGCGTGATCGTGCCCAGCGAAGTTTCCATCAGGACTTTCATTTCGTTTCCTCCGTTTTGTGAAGCGTGTCGCGCGTGCCGACGCAGTCCTCGAACGCCTTGCAGGCCTTGAGGAGCGTCGCCTCCCGGAACGCGCCGCCGATGAACTGCACGCCCACCGGCAGACCCGCGCGCGTGAAGCCCGCCGGCACCGACGCGGCGCAGACGCCCGCGAGCGCGGACGGGATCGTGAAGAGATCGTTCAGGTACATGGTCAGCGGGTCCTGCAGCTCGCCGAGCCTGAACGCGGGCGTCGGCGCGCACGGCGTCAGCAGGACGTCCACCTGCCCGAACGCCGCGTCGAAGTCGCGCGTGATGAGCGTGCGCACCTTCTGCGCGCGGCCGTAGTAGGCGTCGTAGTAGCCGCTGGAGAGCACGTATGTGCCCATGATGATGCGGCGCTTGACCTCCGGGCCGAACCCTTCCGCGCGGCTCTTGACGTAGAGCGAGTAGACGTCCTTCGCCGCCGCGCTGCGGTGGCCGTAGCGCACGCCGTCGAAGCGCGCGAGGTTGGCGCTCGCCTCCGCCGGCGCGATGATGTAGTAGACCGCCATCGCGTACTCGGTGTGCGGCAGCGACACCTCCGTGATCTCCGCGCCCGCCGCCGCGCAGGCCGCGACGGCCGCGTCGGTGATGCGCTTGACCTCGGGATCGAGGCCCGCGACGTTGAAATACTCCTTCGGCAGGCCCACCTTCAGGCCCTTGAGCGTGGCGCGCGGCAGTTCCGCCGCGTAGTCGGGCACGGGCTCGTCGGGCGTCGTGCCGTCCATCTCGTCGTGGCCCGCGAGCGCCTTGAGCAGGATCGCCGCGTCCTCGACCGTCTTCGTCATGGGGCCGACCTGGTCGAGCGACGAGGCGAACGCCGTCACGCCGAAGCGGCTGACGCGCCCGTAGCTGGGCTTCACGCCCACGCAGTTGCAGAAGCTCGCCGGCTGGCGGATCGACCCGCCCGTGTCGGTGCCGAGCGCCGCGAGGCACAGGTCGCCGCCCACCGCCGCCGCGCTGCCGCCCGACGAGCCGCCGGGCACGCGCGTGAGGTCGTAGGGGTTGCGCGTGACGCCGAGGCCCGAGTTCTCGGTCGAGCTGCCCATCGCGAACTCGTCCATGTTGACGCGCCCGCACGGGATGAAGCCGTTGGCCTTGAGATTCCTGACGACCGTCGCGTCGTAGGGCGAGACGTAGCCCTTGAGGATCTTCGACGCGCACGTGCACGGCTGGCCCGCGACGTTGATGAGGTCCTTGATCGCGACCGGCACCGCCGTCGGGTTCGCCGCCGCGAGCTTCAGCGCCGCCTCTTCGTCGAAGGTGAGATACGCGCCGATCTCGCCGTTCTTCGCGCGGTAGCGGTCGGCGACGGCCTTCACGAGATCCGTGCTCGTCACCTCGCCTTTCGCGATGAGGTCCTGCGCCTCCTTGATACCGAGTTTGTACAGTTCCATGTCAGCTCTCCGCACCTTCCACGATCTTGGGCAGCAGAAACTCCTCGCCGACGCGCGCGGGCGCGTTCGCGAGCGCCGCGTCGCGGTCCATCGACGGGCGCACCGTGTCCTCGCGGAACGCGTTGACGAGCGCGCGGCCGTGCATCATCGGCTCGACGCCCGAAACGTCCACTTCCGAAATCTTCTCGACGTACTTGACGATGTTCTCCAGCTGCGGCTGGAACACCGCGCGCTCCTCGTCCGTCAACTCCAGCCGCGCCAGTTCCGCGACATATCCGACATCGATCTTCATCGCCTGCTCCACGAAGGGGTGATCCAGTTGCCTGCATTCCTGAAAACGGCCTTCGGCTCGACGCCGCCCTTCTCCTTCGGGTACGTGTCGACCACGTAGAGGAGCCGGCGCGAGCTCGCGACGACGTGGCGGCTGTCGCGCGCCCACGACGGATGCTCCCAGTCGCCCGCCTCGCCGACGAGCGTGACCGACGGTTCGCCGACCGCCGGATCGAGCACCGCGATGAAGCTGCCGCCCGCGCGCTTCGTGACGTAGACGATCCGCCCGTCCTCGCCCCAGTCGGGGTCGACGTTCTGGGAACCCGCGGACGTCAGGCGCGTCTTCCGGCGCGTCGCGACGTCGATCTTGTAGAGCATCGGCCGGCGCGTCTCGTCCGAGACGTAGACGATCTCGCGCCCGTCGGGGCTCCAGCACGGCTGCCCCTCGTTCGCGTATTTCGTCGTCGTCAGCCGCGTCCACGTGCCCGAGGCGATGTCGATGACGTAGAGCTCGGGGTTGCCGTGCACCGACAGGATGATCGCGACGCGGCCGCCGTCGGGCGAGACCGCCGCGCCCGTCGACAGGCCCTTGAAGCTCCACTTGAGCGCGTTCGCGCCGCTGTCGGCGTCGATCTCGAACACCTGCGGGCCCGCGTCGAAGATGCCGGTGTAGAAGAGCGCGTGCGGCGTGCGCCAGCGCGGGCCGACGATGTTCTTCCCGCGGTTCGTCAGCTGCCGGAGGTCGGCGCCGTCGGGATAGCACGTGCACAGCTCCGAGACGTCGCCGCTCTTCTTCATGACGAGCGCGATGCGGTCCTGCGCGAAGCCCTTCTGGTTCGCGTACGCTTCGCACATCTTGTCGGCGAGCTTGCGCGCCTCCATCCGCGCGGCCCTGTCGTCCGTCGCCTTCGAGGGCAGCGTCAGCGCCTTGCCGCGCCCCTCGGCGATGACGCTCGCGCCGACCGCGCCCGTGACCTTGATCGCGCCCTTGGCCGCAATCTGGAAGCAGCCCGAGAGGTCCAGGTTCTTCTTGAGGCTGCTGGCGAACGCCGGCGAGCCCTGCACGTCGACCGAGACGGGGATCTTCTCCGCGCCCGCGCCCTGCAGCTTGACGACCGTCTCCGCGTCCGCGCCGAGCGCGGCCGCGAGGAGAGCGGCGGCAAAAACGATCTTTTTCATGTCAGGTTGTGTAATCCGCATTGATGTGAACGTAATCGAGTGAAAAATCGCAGGTGTAGATTGTGGCCTCGCCCGCGCCGAGGTGCAGGTCGACCGTCACCGTGAACGCGTCCGCCTCCAGGACCTTGGCGAGCTTCGCGAGCTGCCGCTCGTCGGCGATCCGGCCGCGCCGGTACGCCCACTCCCGGCCGTAGAAGACCTCCGCCTTCGTGTCGTCCGCCGCCGCGCCCGAATAGCCGACCGCCGCGAGGACGCGCCCCCAGTTGGGATCCCTGCCGAACCAGCTCGTCTTCGCGAGCGGCGACTTCGCGACCGCGCGCGCGGCGCGTTCCGCGTCCTTCGCGCTCTTCGCGCCCCGGACGGTCACGGTCACGAACTTGGTCGCGCCCTCGCCGTCCGCCGCCATCTGCTGCGCGAGCGAGACGCAGACCGCCGTCAGCGCCGCGAGGAACGCGTCGAAGTCCGCGCCCGCGCGCGTGATCGGCGCGTTTCCCGCCTGTCCGCTCGCCAGCAGGAAGAGCGAATCGTTCGTCGATTCGTCGCCGTCGACGACGACGCGGTTGAAACTCCGGTTGAGCGCGAGGCCGAGCGCGCGGCGCAGCAGCGCGGGCGAGATCGCCGCGTCGGTCGTGACGAACCCGAGCATCGTCGCCATGTTCGGCTCGATCATGCCCGAGCCCTTCGCCATGCCGCCGACCGTCACCGTCCGGCCGCCGATCGTCACACGCGCGGCCGCCTGCTTCGGCTTCGTGTCGGTCGTCATCACCGCCTGGTTCGCCGCGAGGCCGTGCGCGTCCGTGCGCCCGAGCGCCGGCACCGCCGCCTTCACGCCCGCGAGGAGCCGGTCCATCGGCAGCCGCCGCCCGATGACGCCCGTCGAGGCGACGAGCACGTGACGCGGGTCGATGCCGAGCTCGCCCGCCGCGACGAGCGCGGTCAGCCGCGCGTCCTTCAGGCCCTCTTCGCCCGTGCACGCGTTGGCGCAGCCCGAATTCGCGACGATCGCCTGCACCCTGCCGCCGCGGACGATAGCGCGGTCGTAGAGGACGGGCGCCGCCGCGACCTGGTTCGTCGTGAAGACCGCCGCCGCCGCGCACGGCGCGTCCGCGACGATCAGCGCGACATCGTTGCGCCCGGCGTACTTGATCCCGGCCGGCACGCCCGCCGCGCGGAACCCTTTGGCGGAGCAGACTCCGCCCGTGATCATCTTGACCTTCTGCATAGAGAAGAATAGTATATCATAAAAGCCCGCCCTCCGCGCGCGCGCGTTCAGGCGAAGGCCTGTTCGATCGCGGCAGCGAACGCGGCAAGATCGCGCGCGCACCCGGCGGCGCGACCGTCGAGCGCGGTTTCCTGCGCATTGACGATGAACACCTGCCCGCCGCGCCGGAGCGTCAGCTGCGGAAGCGCGGCCGCCGGAAAGACCGTCAGCGACGTGCCGAGCACGAGCAGCACGTCCGCGCGCGCGGCCAGTTCCTGCGCCTGGCGGAACGCGGCCTCGGGGAGTGCTTCGCCGAAGAACGTGATGTCCGGCTTGAACGCGCCGCCGCACGCGCAGCGCGGCACGTACGGGTCGCCGAGCGCCGCCGCGCCGCCGTTCGCCGCGATGAGGCGCAGGATCTCCGCGAACGTCTTTTCGGCGCCGCACCGCCGACAGTGGTGCAGGACGGGCGAGCCGTGCACTTCGTAGACGCGCGACGAGCCCGCCTTCTGGTGGAGCATGTCGATGTTCTGCGTGATGATCCCGTCGAGGTGGCCCGCGTCCTCGAGCGTCTTCAGCGCGCGGTGCACGGGCCCGGGCGCGAAGTCGCCGAGGCCGTAGACGAGTTCGCGGCAGCCGCGGTAGTAGATGGCGGGATCGCGGTCGAACCAGTCGATGTCGAAGATGCGTTCGGCGTCGGGATTGCGGTAGAGCCCCTGCGGTCCGCGGAAGTCGGGGATGCCGCAGAGCGTGCTCACGCCTGCGCCCGTCAGCGCCGCCGTGCAGGTTGACTTTTTAATCGCTTCAATCAGCTTGTCCATAGGATGCTCCTTTCAAGGGGTGCTGCTTTTTTTAAGGGACTTAAGCGACAGAAGGGACTGAAGGGACAGAAGGGACAGAAGGGACTTAAGCGACAAAAGCACCTGAAAGGACCAGCAAGTCCCTTTTATCCTTTCCATCCCTTCTGTCCCTTCCGCCCCTTTTGTCTCTTTTGTCCCTTCCATCCCTTCCGTCCCTTTAGTCCCTTCCGTCCCTTTCCTTCCCCTGCCCCGCCTGCGCGCGTCAGCCGAGCGCGGCGAGGATTTCGGGCAGGAGCTGCTTCTTGCGCGAGACGACGCCCGGCATCAGCAGCACGCCGTCCTTGTCGCGGCGGTACGGCAGCGCGCGGCGCACCGATTCCAGCCCGCGGTAGAGCAGCTCCGAACTGCCGCGCACGGGATCGGTCACCATCAGCATGAAGAAGTCGAGTCCGCCGGCGCGCCGCGCCGCGTCGATCGCCGCCGTCAGCTCCGCGAGATGCGCGTGGAACTGGGCGAGATTCGTCTCCTCGATCTGCGCGACGACGAACCGCCGCCCGCCCTCGGCGTACGTCTTAGCGTCGCTCTTGATCGCGGCCTCGGCGGACATGCTCGCGAGCGGGCTGCCGACCGACGCCATCCCCTCGAAGACCGCCTCCGCCGTCTCGCCGCACAGCTTCTCCAGCCACGTGCACATCGCGCGGTCGTCGTCGGTCGTCGTCGGCGACTGAAAGAGCAGCGTGTCGCTCACGATGCCCGCGATCAGCACGCCCGCCGTCTCGCGCGTCGGCCGCTCGCCGATGGCGCGGAACATCCGCGCGACGAGCGTGCAGGTCGAGCCCACCACGTCCGCCGTGTAGCGGATCGGCTCCTTCGTCGCCGCGAACGCGATGCGGTGGTGGTCGACGACCTCCACGACCGGCACCTCGTCGAGGCCCGGGATGCCCTGCTCCGTCTCGTTGTGGTCGACGAGGATCATCCGGAACGGCGGCTCCTCGGCGAACGCGCGCTTGAGCACGGTGCCCAGCAGCCGCCCCTGCTCGTCCACGACCGGGAAGTGGTTGTGCGCGTTGCGGATCGTCGCGAGGCGGATGTCGTGCACGGGATCCGATTCGAGCAGCGTCGCCGCGCAGTGGTGGAGCGGCGCGCGCGCGACGGGGATCGTCAGGTCGCCGCGCGACAGGAAGAGGTTCAGGAGCTTCGCGGGCGAGAGCATGCCGAGGAAGCGGCCGTCCTTCGCGCGCACCGGAAGCGACGATTCGCCCGACGCCTCCAGCTTGCGCAGCGCGTCCACGAGCGACATGTCCGCGTCGATCATCGGCACGTGCGCGTCCATCAGGTGGCGCACGCGCACGTAGACGTCGCGCTTGGCGCGCACGGGCGCGAGATGAAAATGGTCGAAGACCCACTTCGCCTTGTCGGGCAGCCGCCCCGCGCAGATCGCCTCCACGTCCGCCAGCCCCGTGCGGCGGCGCAGGTCGGCGAGCGCGTAGGCGCTCATCACGGAATCGACATCGGGGTTGCGGTGGCCGCAGACGTATGTTTTCACAGGGGGACCTTTCGTTTGGCACCGGGCACGTCGCTGACGAAGCGCGGCAGGGCGAGCCCGCCGATCCGCTCGGCGCACGCGCGTTCGATGCGCCGCGCCTTGTCGAGCGGCACGCGGAAGCGGTCGATGCCCGCGACCGGATCGCACGTGAAGACGTAGTAGGGGCGGATGCGCGCGGCCGTGAGCGCGCGGAAAAGCCGGAGCATCTCGGCCGCCGAATCGTTGACGCCCTTCAGGAGCACCGTCTGGCACGAGACGGGGATGCCCGCGTCGACGAGCCGCGCGGCGGCGGCGCGGGCCTCGTCCGTCACCTCGTCCGCGCAGTTGAACTGCGTGTTGACCCAGACCTTCTTCGACCGCGCGAGGATCCGCGCGAGGCGCGCCGTGACGCGCGCCGGATTCGTCGCGAGCGCCCGCGTGCAGACGCGCACGACCTCGACCTGCTCCAGCGCGGCGAACGCGTCGACGAACGCGCGGACCCGCGCGTCGGGGAGCGTCAGGATGTCGCCGCCCGAGAGGAGCACGTCGCGCACCTGCGGATGCGCCTTCACGTAGGCGACGCACGCCGCGAGCCGCGCGGGCGTGTCGACGACGGCCGTCCGGCCGAAGAGCCCGCGCCGCGTGCAGTGGCGGCAGTTCATGAAGCAGCGGTCCGTCGTCATCACGAGCACGCGGTCGGGGAAGCGCTGCTTCAGGCCGGGGCACTTCGCCGCGTGCGTCAGCTCGCCGAACGGGTCGGGGCCGTAGGCCTCCGCCGTCCGCGGCGCTTTCGCCGCGCCGTCGTAGACCTGGCGCGCGAACCGCTTCGAGCGCGCGGCCAGCCGCCGCGCGTAGTCGCACGCATATTCGGGAAAATCGCAGTCAGCCGTTTTCATCATCGTTGAAGAGCGCCGCGGGGATGAGGCAGAACGCGAGCGCGTGTTCGCGCATCACGCGCGTCGACACCTCGATGTCGCGGCCCTTGAAATTCTTGAACGCCTGCACCCAGCCGCCGTCGAGCCGCACGACGAGCCGGCCGGTGTCGGCGCGGTAGCCGGTCACGTTCAGTTCGCGCGGTGAATAGCGGATGCCCGTGCCGAGCGCCTTCGACACCGCCTCCTTCGCGCACCAGAAGCGGATGATCGCCTGCGGCGGGTTCGACGACTCGGTCGCGAGCGCGAGCTCGTCCGGCGTGAAGACGCCGCGCGTGAACTCCTCGGACAGGTCGCGCGTGATCGACTCCACGTCCACGCCGACGCGCGCGTTCGCCGCCGCGACCGCGATGACGAACTGCGCCGTGTGGGCGATGGCGATGTCGAACTTCGTCGTCAGGTACTTCGACCAGTCGCCGATGGCGATGGGCTTGCCCATCTCGTTCGGCCAGATCTGGACGTCCGCGTAGCTCCAGCGCGCCTGGTAGTAGTCCTTCAGGTAGCGGCGCACGGCCTCCTTCGCCGCGATGCGCCCGTACAGCCACTCGGTGCGCCGCGACGTCGAGCCGCTCATGCCGAGGAACTCCTTGCGCTCGGGCGAGCTGAGGATGACGTTGCTGAGGATCTTGAGCCAGAACTCCTCGTTGCGCTCGAAGAGCGCGTAGGGCACGTCCGTGACGAACGCGCTCGCCACGTCGGTCGCGGGGTCGCCCAGCATCGCGCGCGAGACGCTTTCGGTGAGGAACTTCGTCGCCGGCTGGAGCACGACCTCGCAGAGCGACTGCGGCACGCGCTCGGTGATCTCCTCCCAGCCGCCGATCTCGAGGATCTCGTTGCCGTCGCCGCCCGTCACCGTGATGTCGCAGATGTGCGACTTCGGCGTCACGCCCGTCAGGCGCAGGTAGCAGTTGAGCCGCGCGCCCTCCTTCGGCGCGGGCCCCTTCAGCGCGAGCCGGCGCAGGCGGCACGGGAACGAGAACGCGCCCGGGAAGCGCTCGTGGCTGCGCCACAGCAGGAAGCCGCTGACGATCGTCTGGAGCAGAAGCGGGTTGATCGCCCAGAGCGGGAAGCGCGTGTAGCCGACGCTGCCCGCGAGCGGCGGCACGGCCACGGCGTAGTCGAGCCCGCCCTCGCCCCACGTCTCGGCGAACGTGATGCCCCTGAGCCGCCGCCCGAAGCCGATCTTCGCGGGATAGATGTCGCGGCCCGACCAGTGCACGGAGCGCGGCCGCGTGAGCGGGTCGATCCGCGCCGGGACCGGCTCGGGCGTCTCGGTCGAGAGGAGCACCGTCGCCTCCATCACCGGCCACGTGTAGGCGGCGTTCGGCGAATCGTCGCGGATCTGCACCTTGACGGCGGCGGCCTGCGCGCCGGCGGCCGCCACGCGCTCGGCCTTGATGAAGACCGTCAGCTTCCCCTTCGTGAACGCGACGAGGCGGCGGCAGACGAAATCCTCGATCGCGACGAGGCGGCGGTTGGGCATGAGGCGCATCGCCGTCTCCGCCATCAGCTCCGCGCCGACGGGGATCGACAGGAGCACCAGCCCGCGCAGGTTCGGATCGGAATAGGACAGCTGGCTCGCGCCGTAGGCGGCGTCGGCGAGGAACGGCGCGGCGTTCAGCGTCAGCGTCTTCTCGAGCTCGCAGGAGACGCCGGGGCTGGACGCGATCTCGTCCGCGTCGGAGATGAGCGGATAGGCCGCGCCGAAATCGAACTGCTGGTGGCGGCGCTTCTGCTCCGCGATCACCGCCGCGCGCTGGGCCGCCTTGCCGCCGCGCACGCGCGGCTCCTGCGCGAGATACGCCGTGCCCGGCACCGTCGCGTCGTCCCCGAGGAGCGTCAGCTTCGGGAAGGTGCGCGACAGGCGCATCTCCACCTCCTCGCGCACCTGGAGCGCGATCGCCGCGTCGAAATCGAGCTTCCGCGCGCCGCGCCGCGCGTAGCCGGGCGAGATCGAGACCGCCGCGCCCAGCGCGATCAGCTGGGCGAAGCCGTGCTGCACCTGCAGCATCCCGCGCCGGTGGATCGAGTTGAGCGCGATCGCCGCGTGCGCGTCCTCGCCGAGGATGTCGGCGATGGCGGACGTCATCAGCCCGCGCGGGCCGACCTCGAGGAAGACGCGGTAGCCGTCGGCGTACATCTGGCGAATCGTCTCGGCGAAGCGGATCGGCGTCGCCCAGCGCTCGGCCGTGTCGCTGCGCGCGTGACGCGGCTTGCGCGAGAGGAGCGCGGCCGTGCGGCACGAATAGACGTCGCAGACGGGCTCGCTCTTCAGCCAGCGGTCGGCGAACTTGCGCACGGCCGGCACCATCTTCGCGGCGAGCGGCGTGTTGAACGGCCGGTCGAGCGGATTCTTGACCGCGCGGATGCCCGCGCTCGCGAACGCCGCGAGCGCCGACTCCTCGAAGTCGGGCGTGACGACGTACGTCTTCTGGCGCGGCGACAGGTCCATCGCCAGCGTCACCCTGCCCTTCGGGAACGACGCGATCACCGCGTCCGCCTCGCCCTCGTGGCGCAGGAGGATCGACACGAGCGCCGTCTTCGGCAGCCCCTCGTGGTCCACCGCCTTGTCGACGATGCGGTAGATGTCGCCGATGATCTTCACGCGGTCGGGGCGCGGGATCGCCGCGCCCGCCGCGCCCGCGCGCATCATCGCCGCGAGGTCGCCGCCCGCGCAGCCGACGACGCCGTCGGGCGCCAGGCCCTGCGCCTTGACGAGCCGCGCGAGCGCCGCGCTCGCGGCGTAGGTCGCGACGAGCGCCTGCGCGTACGCGCCCGAGCTGAAGATGTCCGCGTCGTGGCGGTAGTAGGACGCGGGCGGAAAGACGAAGTTGGACGGCGTGAACGCGTCGACGTCCGCCAGCGCCTCCTCGAGCTCGTCGAAGGCGGTGCGGCATTCGGGATGGAGGATCGCCAGGTCGCGCATCATGTCGGGGTAGAACGACGGCACGCCGGGGAAGACGAACGCGAGGCGGCCGCGCCCCGGGCCGAGGAGCGGTTCGCGGAAGTAGTACGTGCCGCTCTTGTCCTTGAGGCGCCGGAGGCTGCCCGGCGCGAGCCGGTCCGCCGCGCTCGCGAGGCGCGCGCGCAGGTCGTGGACGTCGCTCGCGATGAGGCAGAGCCGGGCCGCGCCCGCCGCGAGGCTGCACGTGTAGGCGATGTCGACGAGCGCCACGTTGCTGACGCGGTCGATGAACGCGACGAGACGGCGGCACTCCGCGACGAGCGCCGCCTCGTCCGGCGCGGAGACGACGACGAGCTCGGTGCCGGTCGATTCGGAAAATTCCGGCGTCATGTGCGCACCTCCGGCTCCTCTTCGAGGACGAGCACCGCGCTGCGCCCGCCGCGGCTCGTGATGCCGATGGGATTGTACGGGTCGAAGTTCGCGCCCGTCACCGCCGCGCGGCGGGGGCGCGCGCTGTCGCCCGTGATCCACGGCCGCGCCTCCGTCAGCAGATACGCGCTCGAGCCGAGGTTGGCGATCGCCTCCAGCGGCTGTTCGGGCGCGACCTGCGGCGGCAGCACGCGGTAGCGCAGCGCGAGCGCGGCCTTGACGACGCCCGCCGCCATCGACGCGCGGAACGTGTGGCCGATGTTGCCCTTCACGGAGCCGACGCCGACGAGCGGGCCGCCGGGGCGGTGCTCGCCCCACAGCGCCTGGATCGCCTGCACCTCGCGCGCCTCCATCGCCTTGACGCCGCTGCCGTCCGCCTCGATGAGGCCGATGGACTTCACGGGGATGCCGCGCGCCTCCGTCGCCGCGCGGAAGATGGCCGACGGGTCGCCCTCGGGGTTGTGGCCGATCTCGATGGAGCGGATGAGCGCATAGATCTTGTCGTGGTCGCGCAGGGCGTCCTCGCGCCGCTTGAGGACGAAGAAGGCGCCGCCCTCGCCGGGGATCGTGCCCGACGACTCCTCCGCGAACGGATGCAGCTCGGTGCGCGTCGAAAAGTCGATCTCGCCCGACAGCCCCTCCAGGTACGAGCGGCTCAGGGGCGGCGTGAGCGAGCCCGCGAGCGCGACGTCGGCCGTGCCGCCGCGCAGGTCGCCGATCGCGTCGAGCAGGGCGGCCGCGGCGGTGAGGTTGCCCGCGTCCATGACCGTCGCCGTGCCCGCGAACGAGCATTCGCGCGCGATCCACGACACGAAGCGGTAGCCCGAGCCGAGCAGGAACGACGCCGCGTTCGGCGCGGGCAGCGACTCGACGAGCTTCTTCCGCACGCCGTCGAGCGCCTCGTTCGGGGCCTTGGGCATGAAGCGGCGGATGATGTCCATCGTCTGGTCGAGGAAGGCGGTGTGCTGGAGCCAGTTGATCGTCGACGCGTTGAACGGCGGCGCGTAGCCGAAGCG
>DJXI01000071.1:38575-38701 GCA_002449695.1 Verrucomicrobia bacterium UBA7008
TGAACGGCGGCGCGTAGCCGAAGCGCACGCTCCCCCTGACCATCTCGCGGCGGTGCGGCTTCATCATCGCGTCCGCGAGCGCGTCGAAGGCGAGCTGCGTGGCGAAGTAGAGGTCCTGGTTCTCGC